>CAZBXX010000007.1:0-37216 GCA_964495965.1 uncultured Oscillospiraceae bacterium
CCCCCGGCCTTACGGAATATACGGCCGGCGGCTACCTCATGACTGATGACCGCGCCCCGGTGGAGCTGCTGGGCATACGCGTCATTGACGAGCTCATCCGGGACGAGGTGGCCTGGTACAAAAAGATCTATGAGGAGCAGGGGATTCAGGGCGTCATCGGGAGCCTGTAGTAATCATTACAGGAACCGTTACCCTGCTGTGTTCCCACGGTACCCGATGTACCGGTGTTCTCCTTTTGTCAGCGTAAATTTCTTCATACAGCAAGCACCCCCTGCTATGCGTTTCAGCGCAGAGCAGGGGGATGCTTCTCATTAACGGCAAAATCCGGAATAGTCGAATTCTCAATAACGGGCCTTCAGAGATTAAAAGCTCGGCCGGAGTTTCAGCTTTGGGCAATAGCGATCGTGCGCGAGGATGAGCGCGCGGTCGTAATCGATCTTTTCGACACACTGCGTGTCGAAAAGCATGGTGGCCTCGTTCCCTTTGGAATACGGCGTCCAGGCGGGCATCTCAGGGTTGTTGGGATCTCCCGAATGCGCGAAAGCCGCCCAGCTTTGGGACATCTGCAGGGCAAGCCGCTGAGAGCCCGGCTCGTGGAACACGGGGGCGATGCACTGATTAAAGGTCAGCGCATGGTTGGAGCCGTGCCAGGCGGGCAGGCCGCCGTAAATCGGGAAATCGTAGCTTAGCATCCAGGCGTAGGTCGGAGCGGTTGCCTCTTTCACCCGGGCATCAAGGTACTCGAGCATCGGCTTGCGGAACCCGGAATCCAGATACAGAAGATCATTGATATCTTTGTTGGGGTAGGCCTTTTTGAATTCCTCCAGCACGATCTCTGCGCCGTCTCCGAACTGCTCCCGCACCCGTTGAAGCTTGGTCTCTACGGGGTCCGCCGGATTATAGAACTTGCCGCGCCAGAGAACCTGCTCGGCCACGACGCCGCCAACGATCAAAGGGGTGCGCTTCGCCTTTTCCGAAAAGCCGACGCGCATGGCATCGCCCGGATAGCTTGCGTTGGTAACTGGCGCCCAATCGACATTGACACCCTCCTGGCTGAGCATTGCAGCGGTCTTTTTCCATGCAAGAGCCAAATTTTCATAGGGCAGACTTTGCATCTTGTCGATGGTCTTCGGGTTCAGCCCAAGTTCCTCCACCATGCCTGCAGCGATCTTTCGGCTGTCTTCAACGGAGGGCTCCCTGAGAAGGCTCATAATGCCGCTTTCGATCATGGCCTTGTGAAAAAGACCTGCTGCATCGGGCATCTGCATGAGTGCATTAACCTTCATGCCGCCGCCGGACTGCCCGAAGATGGTCACATTGTCCGGGTCCCCGCCGAAGGATGCAATGTTGTCCTGTACCCAGCGCAGAGCCATAATGAGATCCAGCATTCCGGCTGTGCCGGAGAAAGAGTACTTCTCCCCGTATGCTGACAGATCCAGAAAGCCCAGCAGATTCAGCCGGTGGTTGACGGAGACAACGACCACGTCTCCGCTCCGGCTGAGATTCTCGCCGTCATAGCTCACCAGCTCCAGGGCAGAGCCATCACTGAAACCGCCGCCGTGGATCCAGACCATAACGGGCTTTTTGGCCGCTTTGGAAAGGGCAGGAGTCCAGATGTTTAAAAACTGGCAGTCCTCACCCTGCGGCCAGTAACGCATGCCGAAGTCCATACCGTAGGGCTTGAGGCCGGGGCGGTTGACCGTGAGGCAGTTATAGGCATAGGACGTCGCATCCCGGATGCCTTCCCAGGGCTTTACCGGAACAGGCGGCTCAAAGCGCTCTGCCTCCGCGTATTTTATGCCGCGGAACTGATAGATTCCGTCCATCAGAAAGCCGCGGATCCTTCCAGCGCGGGTTTCCGCAACAGGTTCATCGAAAGTACATAAAAAACTCATGACCGGTTCTCCTTACATGATGATGAAGATGCGCCGCCCCACCCGGGACGGCGCATCCAGAGATTGGCGCTCAGTTGATTTCCTTGATGCGGCAGCAGGAGACAAAATGTCCGGGAGATACTTCCTCCAGCGCCTGCGCCTCGTGGCACTTTTCGCATGCGTAGTTACAGCGTGCCGCGAAACGGCATCCGGGCTTGGGATTGATGGGAGAAGTCAGCTCGCCCTGGAGCAGGATGCGTTCCTTCTTATGCAGGATATCCGTGGAGGGAACCGCGGACAGCAGAGCCTTGGTGTAGGGGTGCAGCGGCATGCGGAACAGCTCCTTGGAGGGGCAGGTCTCTACCAATTGACCAAGGTACATCACGCAGATGTGTGTGGAGATGTGGCGCACGACAGACAGGTCATGGGTGATGAACATATAGGTCAGGCCTTTCTGCTCCTGCAGGTCCTGCATGAGGTTGAGGATCTGTGCCTGGATAGATACGTCCAGCGCGGAGACCGGCTCATCACAGACAATGAAGGCGGGGTCCAGCGCGATCGCGCGCGCCACGCCGATTCTCTGGCGGCGGCCACCGTCCAGCTCATGGGGGTAGGAGTTCCAAAGACGTTCGTCCAGCCCGACAGTGGTCATGATCGTCTCGGCCCGTTCCACGATCTCCTTTTTGGAGAAGCGCTTGGAGCGGATCAGCGGCTCCTGCACGGTCTCAAACACGGTCATGCGGGGGTTCAGGGAGGAATAGGGGTCCTGGAAAATGATCTGCATCTGTTCACGCAGGTCGCGCAGCTTTTTCTTGTCAACCTTTGTGATATCTTCGCCGTTAAAGAAGATCTGTCCGCCGGTGCTTTCCAGCAGATGGATTATCGTACGGCCCAGGGTGGACTTGCCGCAGCCGGACTCACCGACGACGCCCATGGTCGTGCCCTTGGCGATCTTGAAGCTGACGTCGTCCACTGCATGGAGCTTGCCGCGGGGAGTATCAAAGTACTTCATGAGGTTTTTGGCCTCAATCATCGTTGTATTCTCCATCGTTTTGAACCTCCCGTCTCTTATTCTGCCTTGTCGCCGGCAAACAGAGTGCAGCGGACAAAGTGGTTGGGTGTGACCTCCACGAAGGGGATCTCGGCGCCCTTGCAGGCCTGAGTGCATTTGGAGCAGCGGGGATTGAAGTGGCAGCCCTCCGGCAGCTTCTCAGGGTTGGCAGGAAGGCCTGGAATTGGCGTCAGGCGGTCGACATCCTCGGAAAGGCTGGGGATGGAGCCGAACAGTCCAATGGTATAAGGATGGCGGGGATCGAGGAACAGGTCTTCTTTGCTGGCCAGCTCCACAATCTCACCGGCATAAATGACAGCAACCTTGTCACAGGACTCGGCCACAATGCCGAGGTCATGGGTGATCAGGATCATGGCTGTATTAAGCTTTTTCTGCAGCTCAGCGATCATCTCCATAACCTGGGCCTGAATAGTCACGTCAAGGGCGGTAGTGGGCTCGTCCGCCAGCAACAGCTCCGGGTTGCAGGCCAGTGCAATGGCGATGACAACGCGCTGCTTCATGCCGCCGGAGAACTGGTGGGGATACTCGGGATAGCGCTCGGCGGGGATACCGACCATCTCCAGCATCTCGCCAGCCTTCTTCATGGCCTCGCTTTTGCTGACATGCTCATGCAGCGAGATAACTTCTGCGATCTGATCGCCTACGGTCATGAGGGGGTTGAGCGCCGTCATTGGGTCCTGAAAGATCATAGCGATTTTCTTGCCGCGGATCTTGCGCATTTCCTTCTCGGGCGTCTTGAGCAGATCCTCGCCGTCGAGGAAAATCTCACCACGAAGCACTTTTGCCGGTGGGTCGGGCAGGATGCCCATGATGGACTTGGCAATTGTGGTCTTGCCGGCACCGGTCTCGCCCACAAGGCCGAGACTCTTGCCACGCTCCACCTCGATGCTCACGCCATTGACTGCGTGGATCACCGCGCCTGCGGAAGTGTAGACAACCTCAAGATCTTTTACAGAGAGAAGGATATCATTTTCAATTCTGATTTCTTCAGACATATTCTAACCTCCCTCAGTCTTTCAGCTTCGGATCGAGCGCGTCGCGCAGTCCGTCGCCGACCATGTTCAGCGAGAGCACGGCGAGCATAATTACCACGCCCGGGAAAATGACCATATGGGGATAGTTGCGAATGTAGTTTCTGCCGCCGGCAAGCATGGCGCCCCACTCGGGGTTGGGCGGTTGCACGCCGAGGCCGATGAAGCTCAGCTGGGAAGCAGTGAGGATGTTGGTCGCAACCTGCATGGTCATCAACACGATCAGAGGAGCAAGAATATTCGGAAGGATGTGCTTGACGATGATCTGCGCAGTGCTGCAGTTAATAGACGTGGCTGCTTCCAGATACTCCACCTTGCGCATGTTCAGTACCGACGCACGGGCCATGCGCACGAAGGTAGGCACACCGCTGACAGCGATGGAGAGGATACAGTTGTTAATGCCGGGCCCCAGCACCGCGCAGATGGCGATAGCCAGAACCAGGGGCGGAATGGCAGAAAACACGTCCATGACGCGCATGATAATACCGTCGGTTCTGCCGCCAAAGTAGCCGCTGATGCAGCCGAGAGCGATGCCGATTATGGCAGAGAAAGCCACGGACAGCAGACCGATACGCAGCGAGTAGCGGGTGCCGACCATCAGGCGGCTGAGAATGTCGCGACCCAGCTCGTCAGTGCCGAAGAGATGCGCTTTGCTGGGGGTATCGAAGGTGTTGTACAGATCCGTCTCCTCAAAGGGATAGGGAGAGATGACCGGTGCAAGCAAGGCAATCAGGATCATTGCAAGCAGAATGATCAGTCCGGCTACGGCCAGCTTGTTTTTTCCCATGCGGCGCAAGGTGATCATAAACATGGACTGACGTTTGCCCTGATTCGTCGTTTTCACAGTCTGTTCTGCCATACTCAACCTCCGTTCTTGAACTGTGCACGAATGCGCGGATCAACTGCCGCATACAGCAGGTCGACCAGCAGCATCACAACGCTGAACGCGATGGACACCAGAATGACTGCGCCCTGTATCGCGGGATAGTCACGGGATTTTATGGCGGTGATCATATAGGTACCAAGGCCTGGGATGGTGAAAACCGTCTCAGCAACCAGCGTGCCGCACATCAGAAGGCCGAAGACCGCACCCGCCTGGGTGATGACGGGGATCAGCGCGTTTCTGAGGGCGTGGCGGAAGGTGATGACCCGCTCCGTCTGGCCCTTGGCGCGGGCGGTGGTGATATAATCGGCACGGATAACCTCCAGCAGGCTGGAGCGCGTCTGCCGTGCCAGACCGGCGATGCCGGGCATCGATACCGCCAGACATGGCATAATGTAATTTTTGATGCTGCCGACGCCGGAAGGCGGGAGCCAGCGCAGCTTCAGCGCGAAGACAATGGAGAGCACCAGACCGAACCAGAAGGTCGGCATGGAGATGCCGATCAGCGCAACGGACATGGCAAGGTTGTCCTTCCAGGTGTTACGGTTGAGAGCGGCGACGATACCCAGAGGAACGCCGATGCCCAGAGAGAATACCATGCTGAACGCTGCGATCTTAAAGGTATAACCGAAACGTTGCAGGATCTCTTCTCTGACCGGGCGCCCGTTGGTATACGAGGTGCCAAAGTCAAAGTGCAGGACAATGCCTTTAATATAGTTAAAGAAGCGAACCAGCAAAGGCTGATCCAGACCCAGCTTCACGTGCAGGGCTGCGACCTGCTCCGCCGTTGCGTTCTCGCCGAGGATGATGACTGCGGGGTCACCGGGCGTAAAGCTCATGATAATAAAGATCAGAAGCGCGACGCCGAGCACCACAGGGATCAGCAGCAGCAATCTTCTCAGGGTATATTTTACCACACGAAATGCCTCCTTCTTGTGAATTCATGGGTTCTGCTGCCTCAGATGAAATGTGCCGTATCCGTGGGGGCCAGTGCATCTGAAGCAGGAAGTTGCCGGATGAATGAGGGTGTGGAGAGAGTCTCTCCACACCCGGTTACTACAACTGTGTTAGGCGTGGCTGACAAAGCTGTCGGAAATGGTGCTCATGTGGGGGTAGAACCAGACGTCCCGGAACACCAGGTCAGAGATGGTATCCACATGGACATAGGGGGTATAGGTGTAGACGTAGGGGTACATGCAGGCGGTCTCAAGGATGTAGTCCTGCAGCGCGCCGACGGTCTCATTGCTGTGGGTTTCGAAGCCGAGGGCTTCACCGATCAGTTCTTCCATGTGATCGTCCTTCTGGAAGAGAACGTTGGCGCCGGTGTCAGCGTGGCGTCCGACGTACCACTTCCAACCCACAGGGACATAGGGGACGTTGTTGTTGGAGATGCCGATGCAGTAGAAGTCAAAGGCGTCGGGCTGGTAACGGTAGGTCTGATACAGGGCGTTTTCGTAGCAGAGGATCTCGACATCGATGCCGATCTGGGCGAGGTTGGCCTGGATGACCTGGCAGGTGGAGCGGTACTCATCCATGTCTTTGGCCATGAGCTTGAGCTTCAGGCCGCCGTCGGGATAGCCGGCTTCAGCCATGAGTTCCTTGGCCTTATCAAGGTTGTATGCATAGGGATTCATGTTTTTCCAGGCGGGATCAAAGTCAATGACCAGGCCGGCTTCGGGTTCGGGAACGGCCAGGCAGGTGGCAACGCCGCCCTTGTCATCGTAAACGCTCTTGAGGATACCGGCGTTGTCGATGGCGTAGCAGATAGCCTGACGGATGCGCACATCGGAGCAGACGCTGGCGGGATCGCAGTTAAAGCCGAGGCCGCGGACCTGGGCAAAGGGGACATTGGTAACGGTGAAGCCGGGCATGCCGACAAAGGAATCGGCGTCTTTGGAGGAGACGTTGTAAGCGAAGTCGATGTTGCCGGTCTCAAGCTCGATGGCGACCTGTGCGGGCTCGGCAATGAACTTGACTTCGATCTCATCCAGGCGCTGGTTGTCAAAGCCCATGTCTTTGCCCCAGTAGTTCTCGTCCTTCTGGAGGACCAGGTAAGCGCCGTTGGTCCACTCCTTGATAAAGTAGGGGCCGGTGCCGACGGGATCACTGGAGAAGCCGGTGGCGCTGGCTTCGTAGGACTTCTGGCTGACGATCGGGGAACTGTTCATGGCGCGCTCGAAGGTACCGAGGGCATCGGGCTCAAAGAAGAATTCGACGGTGTAGTCGTCCAGGGCCTTGACGCTCTTGAGGTCGCCCAGGGTGGAGGTACGCTCGCCGAGCTCCATCGGGGTGACAAAGCTGAAAACTACATCGTTGGCAGTGATGGCCTCGCCGTTGTGATCGTACACGTTCTCACGGATTTTGACCACATAGGTGCCCTCTGCGGTGCGCTCATAGCTCTCGGCGATCACGGGACGCAAGGCACCGTTTTCACCAAACATGTCGAACAGGTTCTCATAGAAGAACAGTGCGTAGGTCTGCCTGACGGAGTTATCTGCGTTGAAGGGGAGGTAGTTGCCGGGATCGGAGGGACCTGCCATCACAAGCTTTTTGACATCAGAGGCGGTACCGGCGGAACCGGTGCTGCCCGAAGAGCTGGAACTGCTGCCGCCGCAGGCTGCCATGGACAGGGTCATGACGACGACAAGAAGCAAGAGGATCGTCTTTTTCAGAATGTTTCTCACGGTTCTTTTGTCCTTTCTAATCATTCTCGTTTTCTGGCTGATTTAAGGGATGCTTTTGGGGTGCTTTAAAAAGGATTGCTGCCTGCATGTAATCGTTTACATTCTGTGGGGAAAAACTTGATCCCGAAGGAGGTACCGGCCTTGGGATCACGCTGGATGTAAACGTTTACATCTGATGGAACTACTATATCATCGAAACAGCGAAACGTCAATATGTGATTTTTTACAAGTTTTCAGCCTGAATTTGTGAGTTTTTCACAAATATGGCTTTGTGAGTTAGCCGCAGAAGTCTTTTTTTGGCTTTTCGGCACATCCTGCGGCTTGACTTCCCAGCATGTAAATGTTATCATAAGCACGCAATTGAAAGGAGTTTTGCCCTATGCCTACCATTCGTGATGTGGCCCGTGAGGCAGGCGTTTCCATTGCAACGGTCTCGCGTGTTTTTCAGGGGGGCGACAATGTCCAGCCCTATACCAGGGACCGGGTGCAGGAGGCTGCACGGCGTCTCGACTATCATCCGAATCGCCTTGCCCAGCAGTTCCGCACGCAGGAATCTCGGAATGTCCTTGTTATCATCCCGGAGCTCGGCAACACCTTTTACACGGATATCTTTTCCGGGATTGAGAGCGTTGCCAACGCAAACCACTATCATGTGTTTATTATGGATTCGCATGAGGATCCAGGGCTTGAGGCGGGCATCTATGATATGATCGGTCAAAAGCAGGTGGACGGCGTCATCACGTTCTCCACAAGCCTGCCCCGGGAGGAGATGCATCGCCTTGCCGGTCAGTATCCCATCGTGGTTGCCTGCCGTTATTTCGGCGCGGGCACCCTTCCCAATGTGACCATTGACAATATCAAGGCCATCAAAGACATGGTCAATTACATGCTGAACCTCGGGCACAGGCGAATCTGCCATCTGGCCGGCCCTTCCGACATTCTTCTCTACCGGGACCGTACAAGCGGATATTTAGAGGCCCTCTCCGAGCGCGGTCTGCCGGTCGACCAGAATTTGATCCTCAACTGTGATGCCAGTGTCCAAGGCGGCTATGATGCGATCAACGCTTTCCTCAGCAACAATGACCTCCAGTTCTCCGCCATTGTAGCCAGCGGTGATACGATGGCCATCGGCGCCATTCGTGCGCTGAACAGCCACGGAATCCGGGTTCCTGAGGACGTGGCGGTCTCCGGATTTGACGATATTGAGCTTTCCTCCCTGCACAGCCCCTCTCTCACCACGGTGCGTCAGCCGAAGCATCAGATCGGCGTGCGCTCCATGGAAAAGCTGCTGGATCTCATCGCCGGGAAAACCCCCACCATGCTCCGCGAGGTGCTCCCCTATGAGTTGGTCATCCGGGAGAGCACCGGCAATTATATCGGGAATAAGTAAACAGTTTGGACTTTATTCAGGAAGGCGGCTGCGTTCGGCAGCCGCCTTCCTGATCCTGATTTCAGTCGAGAAGTACTTTAATCACGACCTTGTGACAGAGTGCAGGCTCACCTACTGCTATGGCAGCCGCATGGGCATCCTGCGGGAAGAGAACAAGAAAGCGCCCAGGGACCATGTTCAGCCGATCGAGCTTGCCGTGATAGAGCCAAAGATCCCGTTCCGGATGGGCCTCTGCCTCCGTCATCTCCGCCACATCGCCCACATCGATGTATTCCGCACCGCTCAGAACACATTGGATATCGGCATATCGGCGGTGTGCCTCCGGCAAATCGTTGATCGGGTGCGTCGTATAGCTCTGGATCATATAGAAAAAGCGGTCGCCGTCCATTTCATAACGCCCATCGGCAAGTCCGGAGAGATCTGTCCGCAGCAGCTGCAGTGCGTCCCAGATGCGCGGATGCACGCCGCGGTATTGTTCAATGTTTTTTATACTGTCGAGAATCATAAAATCGACCTCCAATCCAATCGAAAAATGATATGTAAACGGTTCCATCCGGAGAATAGCAGGATTAACCGGCAAATGCAAGATCTTTTTCGCCTGCTCCCCGTTGTTTTGCAGCTCGGGACGCTCTGCGTCGGTCGTAAAAGCTGCGGTTCTCTTTTTTTCGCTGTCTCTACAGCGAAAAATCATAGTTTTTGGTAATAATGCATAAAATCTTACCGCAAAAGTTAGCATAAATTACAGTTGACATTTTGCAGGCGAGGTTTTATTATCTCATATGTAAACGTTTACATGCTCCTCAGAAGGTACTGCAGGCTTCCACCGGTTGGTTTCACTTTCAGCAGATGGGGAGTTCTGTCTGGGCGGTATGTGAAGGTTTCGCTTCTCCGATGTGATAAGATGATATGCTGAACCGATAAGTGAAGGAGTAACAGAGTGATGGATGAAAAACGCATGAAAGGGGTTGTGATCGCCGCGATCACCCCCATGAACGAAGACGGAAGTGTAGACTATCAGGGTGTTGCCGATTTTGCCGAATATCTGGTGCAGGCCGGCGTCAACTGCCTCTATCCCAACGGAACCAACGGTGAGAGCTTGCTGCTTGCCAAGGAGGAGCGCGAGAAGATCGCAGAGATCTTTGTCAAGGTTTCTGCCGGGCGCGTTCCCGTGTTTATCCAGTGCGGTGCCATGAGTACCGAAGAGGTTGCCTCCCACGCGCAGCATGCCGTCAGGATCGGTGCGGACGGCATCGGCGTGATGACCCCTGCCTTCTTCTCTATGGATGACGAAGGCCTGTTCCAGTATTTTAGCTCCGTTGTCTCCCCGCTTCCCAAGGATTTCCCCGTATACATTTATAATATTCCTGGCTGCACCGGCAACGATGTGAGCCCCGCGCTGCTTGCACGCCTTCTCAAAACTTTCCCCAACATCAAGGGCATTAAGTTCTCAAAGCCCGACCTTATGCGGCTTGAGGATTATATGCTCAAGGCGGATCGTCGTCCCGACCTGCTGATCGGCTGCGACAGCCTGTTTGTTCCATGCCTGACCGTCGGCGGCGTGGGCGAGGTCAGCGGTCCCGGCGCTATGTTCTTTGAGCGCTTCACCAGGCTTTACAGCCAGTACTGCGCGGGTGATCTTGCCGGAGCCATCAAGACCCAGCAGCAGATCGTCAAAACCGACCGTGAAATTGCGGCCATCCCCGGCATCCCCGCCCTCAAGACCCTGCTCAAGCTGCGCGGCGTCATTCAGTGCGATGCCTGCCGTGCGCCTCTGCGCCCCCTTAGTGCGGAGGAGAAAGCGACACTCGAAAAGGTTTGGAACGAATACAAAGAGGAGGAAAACATCCATGGCTGATAAACTCCGTGTCGGCGTAATCGGCATCGGTTACGTATCCAAAAACAACTACCTGCCCGTCCTTGCTGCGACCGAGGATATCGAATTCGTCAGCGTGATGGCCCGCAATCTCGGCGCCGCCGAGCAGGCCGCCAGATCCTACGGCGCACAGACCGCCGTGGACTCCATCGAGAAGTTTGCGGATCTGGGGCTCGACTGTGCCTTCGTGCTCACCCCCAAGGCCGTCCATGCCGAGCAGGTCTCCTTCCTGATGCACCATGGCATCCACACTTTCTCAGAAAAGCCAATGGCGACTACCCTGGCCGACTGCGCCAAGGTCGTTGAGCTCCCTGAGATCACCGGCAAGAAGCTGATGATCGGCTTTAACCGCCGCTATGCTCCCGTCGTCACCGCTGCCAAGGAAGCCTGGAAGGGCGGCGTGCCGGATGTTATCATCGCCCAGAAAAACCGCCCTCAGACGGAGTATCATGCCACACTGGAAAACGCGGTGCATATGGTCGACCTGATGCGCTACTTCTGCGGCGAGGCGAAGGATGTGCGCGCGATCTCAAAATTCGTGGACCGCGACTATGAGACCTTTACTACCGCCCAGATCGAGTTCGAGAGCGGTTCCTCCGGCATCCTTGTGGCTGATCGCAGCGCCGGCCAGTGGGAGGAGAGCCTGGAGATGCACGGCGGCAACCAGACCGTTTTTGTCAAGATGCCGGAGAGCGTCACCGTTGTGGACAACGAAAAGCGCCACACGATGGAGATGACCCCGCTGGCAATGGGCTGGGCCAAGAGCGAGGACAAGCTGGGCTTCAGCTACGCCATCCGCCATTTCTTCGACTGTATCCGCAACGACACCGAGCCTCTCACCAATCCGCAGGATGCGTTCAAGACCCACGAGCTTTTAAACCGCGTGCTTCTTTCCGCCGGTCTGCCCGGGATGGAATAAGGAGATGGCTATGTTCAAAATTGCCGGACATACCATGGGTACCCCGGAGTACATGGTACTGGATGCTTTGCAGCTGTTCCATGATATCGGCCTGGACGGGGCCGAGATCGTCGTGCAGGACGGCTACTGCAGCGGCATCCCCGTGGACTGCCCGCAGGAACTGCTGGACGCAATCAAGGCCAAGGCGGAAGACTCGGGTCTCACCATTATCGCCCTGACTCCCTACAATTCCCGCTTCAACGACCTGGATGATTCTGTCCGCGAGGCCGAGGAGGCTGCCATCTGCCGCTGCATCGAGGCCGCAGAGTTCCTCGGTGCGAAGTATATCCGCATCTACGCCGGCAACTACGCTGCCGGCGACACGGATCCCGACGGGAAGAAATGGGCGATCCTGGCTGACAGTATGCGCCGTCTCGGCGACGTGGCCGAAAAGCACGGCGTCAAGCTCGTCCTGGAAAACCATTTCAACACCATGACCGTTTCCGCGAAAGAGAGCATTGAGCTCTCCCGTCTGATCAATCACCCCGCTGTTGGCATCCTTTATGACCAGGCAAACCTCGCATTCACCGGCAAGGAGGATTACCGCACGGCCATCCCGCTCCAGACCGAAAAGGTGTATTATATGCACGTCAAGGATCTGGAATTCAAAAAGGATCAGACCGGCTTTGTCTCCTCCGACGTCTCCCATCCCAAAGAAGAGGAGCGGAACGTCTACACCCGCATCGTCGGCGAGGGCGAGCTGGACTGGCCCGGCATCCTGCGCATGGTGCGGGAGTACGGCTACGAGGGCTGGCTGTCTCTGGAATACGAGCGCCGCTGGCACCCCGATGATATTCCCGACGCTTCCATTGGTATGAAGAAGGCCGTGGAGTATCTGCGTCAGGTTTTTACCCAACTGTAAGGAGGAGCAACATGAAAAGAATCGCTCTGCTTGCCCCCGGCAAGCTGGAAGTCAGAGACGCGGATGAGGAGCTTGAGCTGCTCGACGGCATGGTTAAGGTCCGCGTCAACGCCTGCGGTGTCTGCGGCAGCGACCTGGCCCTCATCAGCGGCAAACGTGACATGACGAAGGAGCGCTATTTCGGGCACGAGTTCTCCGGCGTCGTCACCGAAGTCTCAGACACAAGCTGCGGCTTCAAGCCCGGCATGCGCGTCGCTAGCGAGCTCTCCCGCACTTGCGGCCGCTGCTGGAACTGCCTCAACGGGCTGCCCGAGTACTGCCGCAGCATGAACGACGCACTGTTGCCCGGCGGCTTTATGGAGGAGACGCTGGTCCGCAGCACCCCGGATTACAGCTTTTTAAGTGCCATTCCCGACAGCATCGACGACATCACCGCATCCCTGCTGGAGCCAACCAACTGCGCCTACAACTTCGCCATGAAGTCCCGGCTCACTCCGGGCGACAACGTGGTGGTTTTCGGCCTGGGCGCTATGGGCATTATCGCCGCCATCATCCTCAAGCGCATGGGTGCAGGCGCCGTTATCTGCGTCGGCCGCCGGCCCGCGCGGCAGGAGAAGGCCCGCAGCCTCGGCATCTTTGATGCTGTTGTCGGTAACGATGAGGCGGGTCGTGCGAAGATCCGCGAGTTCTGCGGCGAGTACGGACCCGATATCGCCATCGAGGCCACCGGCTCCCCCCAGGTGCTCTGTGACGCCATGCAGATCGTCCGCCCCGGCGGCAGAATTGTTGTTGCCAGCGTATACCACGGCAGTGTGCCCGAATTTGAGCCCTTGCCCATTTTCCGCAAGGAGCTCACCATTGTCGGCGCAAAGGGCCCCAGAACCTATCTGCGCTCGGACGGCAGCTCCGCCGTGGTTGCCATGATGGATCTCATCAAGGACGATCTGAAGAAGATCGTCACGGTCTATGACTATGCCGACGGACTCCGGGCTTTCGAGGATGCCAGATCCGGCGAGGCCATCAAGGCCGTTATCCGCTTCCGCTGAGAGAAGAACTTCAGGAATCTGTGCGGTTCCTGAAGTTCTTCTTTATATCCGGTTAAAGGAAGTAGCCGCAGCTTTCACGGATGACGAGCTCGTAGGGCAGGATAGCCCGGGGACTTGTGAAACGCTCCTTCCGGATCAGCGAATACAGCTTGCGGAAGGCGGTTTCACCGATCTGCTGCTTGGGCTGGCGGATGGTGGTCAGCGCCGGGTCCCAGAAGGCGGCCTGCCCGATATCGTCAAAGCCGACGATGGCCACATCCTCCGGCACCCGCAGTCCGTGCTTTTTCAAAGCCTTGATGGCGCCCATGGCCATGGTGTCGCCGGCGCAGAATATGGCGTCTGGCCTCTCCCCAAGGGCCAGCAGTGCCTCCGCCTGCTCGAAGCCTCCCTGCAGCGTCGCCTCACCCCGGCGAATCCAGTCAGGTTTTGCATCCAGATCGTGCTCTGCAAGGGCGGCCAGATAGCCCTCCGCGCGCTCCCTGTAGACGTTCAGCGGAGCGTATCCGGTAATGTGCGCGATGCGTCGGCGCCCCACACGGATCAGATGCGTCGTCATGTCCCGGGCAGCCGCCAGATTATCGATGGAGACGCTGGGGATGCGTTTGTCCTCGAAGCTCTGAAAGGCCATAACCAGGGGATATTCCGCTGCGACCTCTTTGAGGATCTTCTGCGCCATGGCGGCGGACATGGAGATGATGCCGTCGATCTGGCGCTCTCGCAGTGCGGTGAGATAATAGCGCTCCACATCCTTCTGATTGCGGGCGTCGGCCGCCAGCACCTGAAAGCCGGACTTCTCCGCCTCCGCTTCGATCCCGAGGATCGCCTCTGCGAAGAGGGGATTCTCCAGATTTGGGACAATGACGATTACCGTCTTGGTCTCCTGCGTTCGCAGCTGCCGCGCCAGGGCATTGGGGCGATAGTCAAGCTCCTCCACTGCCTGCAAGATGCGCTCTCTTGTGGAGGGTTTAACGGTTTCGGGATTACTTAGCGCACGGGAGACCGTGGCTGTGGATACTCCGGCGGCCTTCGCCACCTCGCTCATCCTGACCATTGCATCAGGCCCTTTCTCTGTAATCTTAGGATCGGGCACAACTATATTATGGCATTCCATTTTTGTCAATATACGGAAATCGTTCCGGATAACCTTTTCCTTCCCTCGTCAGTCAAATCGATTACATCATTTTTTCGGGGGAATCTTACCCGAATTTCCCGCGATTCCGGTTGCGGATTTTTTCTCTTTAGCGAATTATACAGATTTTTACCCTCAAAATTGGTACTTCTGTCAATAGACAGAAAAGGGGGACTGTGTTATATTGTATGTAAACGATTACATTTCGTTTTTTCGCGATTTCCGTCGCGTTTTTCATTCGGCAGTTTTGTAAACGTTTACATTCAATTGATTTTCAAAGGAGTGGTTTTATGAAACTGAGCGCATGCACCGCAGTTTTCGGGATGGCCGATCTGAAAAAGATTATTGATACCTCTGCTCGTCTGGGCTACGACGCGGTGGAGATCACAGCTGCCAAACACCTGCCCGTTGAGTCTTCTCTTCAGCGCCGGTGTGAGGTCCTCGGCTGGATCCGCGACGCCGGCATCTTCTGCAGCGGTCTGCATTACATCTTTGACGGGACAATCCGCCTGCTGGATGTGTCGCCCGACATGCGCCGCGCCTCGAAGGAATACCTCTGCAAGGTGGTGGACCTGGCCGCAGATATGGAAGCGCCTACGGTTATCGTCGGCAGCGGCGGCAAGACCCGCAGCTTTGAACCGGAATGGGATCGGGAGCCGGCCATCCGCTGTATGGCAGAGACCATCTATGAGGCCGGTGAGTACGCCGCTAAAAAGGACGTGATCCTGGCTGTCGAGGCGATCAACCGCTATGAAACCAACTTCCTCAACACCATGCAGGAAGCGACCGAGTTCATGCAGTTGGTCAATCACCCCCATGTACGCACCATGGCGGACACATACCACATGAACATTGAAGAGGTCGACCCCGCCGCATCCGTCAGGAAATACGGCTGGGCGCTGCAGAATCTGCATCTGGCCGACTCCAACCGCCAGGCGCCGGGCGAGGGACACTTTGATTTTGCCTCCGTGATGGAGGCTCTCAGGGAGATCGGCTACGATAAGGTCTGCTCCTATGAAGTTTTCGGCCTCTATCCCTGGAAGCTCTGGTTTGACACTTTTGAAGAGGCCGAGGCGCAGATGGATCGCGGCTGCCGCTTCATCCGCGCGCTCACCGAGTAACGGGAGAACACAGATCACTCAGATAAAACAAATTTTCAATAAAGGAGATCAAGATCATGACAAACAAAGAACACGTTCAGAAGTACGGTGGAAAATTCAGCATCAGCGGCGGCGAGACCTGGACCATGCCCAACGGCCATGTGGTGCATTTCGCCCTCAACCCCAAGATGGGCTGCCGCGGCGCCAATATTGCTGTGGGCTTCCATGAGCCGGGCAAGGAATTTGCCCCTCATGTGCACCCGATTTCCGAAGAGATCCTGATTATCCACTCCGGCAAGGGCGAGTGCTATCTCAAAGACCGCTGGATTCCCTGCGAGGCCGGTGACATCGTCTATGCGCCTCCGGGCATTGCCCACGGAACGCGCAACCCTGCCGAAAATACAGAGCCGTTTGTGACCCTTGGCATTGCCACGCCTCCTCAGCTCGACCTTTACCTCCGTGCCGGTTATGACGTGCTGGAGGATAACTCCGGCGAGTATGTCGGCGACGACGAATAATCCATCCTGATCAAACAATAAAGGGATTAAACAATAAAAGGAGATAATCACCATGTTCTTTGATATGTATACGGACGAACTGAAGAAGACGCTGGATCAGATCAGCCGCGCCGACATCGAGGAGCTGGAGGCCTTGCTGGAGGAAGCCCGGCTCAACGGAAAGCATGTTTTTGTCCTCGGCAACGGCGGCAGTGCCGCGGCGGCCTCCCACTGGGTCTGCGATTTCGGAAAGGGTATCAATGTCGGCTCTTCCAGGCGCCTGAAGATCATGGCCCCCTCGGATCACAGCTCCATCTTCACGGCCTACGGCAACGACAATGCCTATGACCAGACCATGGTCGAGCAGATCATCAACTTCCTCGAACCGGGCGACCTGGTGGTCTCCCTCTCGGTCTCCGGCAGCTCCGCAAACCTGGTGGAGGCCCAGAAGTACGCCCGGGAGGCCGGAGCCAAAACGGTCTGCATCGTGGGTGACTACAACGGCAAGCTGATTGGCCTGTCGGATCTGGCTATCGTGCTGCAGTCCAAGAACTACGGCGTGGTGGAGGACATCCACCTGATTCTCGAGCACGCCATCTCTCAGGACATGAAGCGTGCTATCGTGCGGGAGCAGGCATAACGGAGGCTTATGATGAGCGTAGCCGCTTTTGATATCGGTGGGACAAAAACCATTGTCGCACTTGCCGACGCGGACGGGACGCTGGTGGATAAGCGCCAGTTCCCGACAGATACGCGCGACTGCTTGACCCATCTGGATACCTGCTGTGAGATCTTCCGTGCCATGCTGGCAGAGAACGGCTGCCCGCTCAATCGGGTTGAAGGCCTGGGCGTAAACCTCCCGGGGCTCGTAGACCGCGGACAGGGCACGCTGATCAAAGCCGTTTACGCCGGCTGGTACGATGTTCCGGTGGGCCCCTATCTGCGGGACAAGCTGGGAATACCGCGCGTTGTCTGCGAAAACGACGTGAACTCCTGCGCCATGGGCGAGCTCCGCTTCGGTCTCGGTAGGGAGTACAGGAGCTTTGGCTGGATGACCGTCTCCACCGGTGTCGGCGGAGCTGTCGTTTGCGACGGAAAGCTGATCCGCGGCGCCCGCGGCAACGCGGGAGAGTTCGGCCATCTCAAGGTCGAATATGAACATCCCAGGCGCTGCCCCTGCGGGGAGCGCGGCTGCCTGGAGGCCCAGGGATCCGGTACGGCGCTCAATGCCATTATCGAAGAGCAGGCAACGGGTGACAGAGCTTTTGCCGCGGCCTTCGGGGACGGCGTGCGCCCGAGCGCCCCGGCTTGCGCTGCCCTGGCGCGGGAAGGCAATAAGACTGCTCAGGAGATTTTCGTGCGGCTCGGCCGCTATCTCGGCAGAGGAATCGCCCACTACATCAACATCCTGGATCCGGAAGCAGTCATCATCGGCGGCGGCGTCTCGGCCTCTCTGGATCTGCTGATGCCGGGCATCCGCGCAGCGCTGGAAAGCGACGTGTTCTCTCCTATGCAGCATGTGAAAATTCTTCCCACGGCGCTGGGCTATGAGGCGGCGCTGATGGGCGCCATATCTCTGGCGATGGAAACGGAGGAATTGCTTTGAAACGAATCAGAACGGCCGTCATCGGCCTTGGCTTCATCGGCGTTGCCCATGTGGAGGCGCTGCGCAGAGTTTCCTATGTGGACGTTGTGGCCATCGTAAACCGCTCCGGCGCACAGGAGAAGGCGGAGGCCCTCGGCGTCCCGGAGGGCTATGCGGATTATATCGAGATGATGGACCGTGTCCGTCCCGACTGCGTCCACATCTGCACTCCGAACGACATGCACAAGGACATCGCCCTTGCCGCCTTTGAGCGCGGCATCCACGTGGTCTGCGAAAAGCCCATGGCCCTCAACGCCGAAGAGGCGCAGTTCATGGTGGACGCGGCGAAGAAAGCCGGCGTGATCGCCGCGGTCAACTTCCACAACCGCTATTACCCCATTCCGCACCAGATGCGCCGCATGGTGATGAACGGCGAGCTGGGCCGGGTGTTCCACGTACAGGGCTGCTATCTGCAGGACTGGCTGCTGTACGACACGGATTTCAGCTGGAAGATTGTCTCTGCCCAGTGCGGGAAGACCCGCGTGACCGCGGATCTTGGCTCCCACTGGATCGACCTGGCGGAATATGTCACGCTCCAGCGGGTGACGGAGGTTTTTGCGGAATTCAAGACCGTATATCCCACTCGCATCCAGAAAGCAAAGGACGGCGAGCGCGAGGTGGGGATTGACACGGAGGACTTCTCTTGCATCATGCTACGCTTTGACGGCGGCGCTGTGGGAACCGCTTCCTTCTCGGCACTGTTCGCGGGCAAAAAGAACCAGACCGTTCTGCAGGTGGCTGGCACAAAGCAGTCTCTGGAATGGGACAACGAGAGCGTCAACGATCTGCTGATCGGGCGCCGCAGCGAGCCCAACGGCCTGCTCACCAAGTGCGCCGAGCTTGTAGACCCTGCGACGGCTTCCGTCATCAGCTATCCGGCCGGACACGCAGAAGGCTTCCCGGACGCTTTCAAACAGAACTTCACGGCCATCTATGACGCCATGCGCGGCAAGACCCCGGCCAATCCCTTTGCCACATTTGAAGACGGACTGCATATCATGAAGATCTGTGACGCCCTGTATGAGAGCGCCCATGTCGGGCGCTGGGTCGCGGTCTGAGCCGGAAAGGGGAGGAGAAAGTAACCATGAAAATCGGAATCGTAGCCAATATTCTGCAGGACAAGCCCCTCAAGGAGGCGCTGGAGATCTTTGCATCCCTTGGCATTGAGACGATTGAGCCCGGCTGCGGCGGCTATGCGGGCAAGGCCCACGTAAACCCTGCCGAACTGCTGAAGGACGAAGAGAAGTTCCGCGAATTTCAGGAGACCGTCGCGGCGTCCGGCCTGCACATCAGCGCTCTCTCCTGCCACGGCAATCCCATCCACCCGGACAAGGCGCTGGCGGCGGAGTATGATGCCGACATGCGCGATGCCGTGCGCCTTGCGGGGAAGCTTGGCATCGACACCATCACCTGCTTCTCCGGCTGTGCCGGCGACTGCCCGGAGTCCCGCTATCCCAACTGGGTGACCTGCCCCTGGCCGGATGACTATCTCAAGATCCTCGACTACCAGTGGAACGAGGTCCTGATTCCCTATTGGAAGGACTTTGTCCCCTTTGCCCGCGAGCACGGCGTGACAAAGATCGCCTTGGAGCTGCATCCCGGCTTCCAGGTCTATAACTCTTACACGTTGAAAAAGCTGCGCGACGCCGTTGGCCCGGAGATCGGAGTGAACTTCGACCCCAGCCATTTGCTCTGGCAGGGCATGGACCCCGTCGCCGTTATCCGCGAGCTGGGCGATGCCATCTACCACTGCCACGCCAAAGACGTTCGCATCGACCCGATGAACCGCGCTGTGGATGGCGTGCTGGATACCAGGCACTACTCCGACGAGCTGCACCGCAGCTGGATCTTCCGGACGGTCGGTTACGGCAACGACGCGGCTTATTGGAAGGACATCTTTACCGCTCTGCGCACCGTCGGCTATGACGGCGCCGTCAGCATCGAGCATGAGGACAGCCTCATCAACCGCATGGAGGGTCTGGAAAAGGCCGTGGATATGATGAAAGCCTGCATCATTTCCAGGGAGAAGACCGGCATGTGGTGGGCCTGAGCACCCATATCTTTCCGAGTCAAGCGACCGGACGGCGTTTTCGCCGTCCGGTCCTTTTCAAACTGCACAAAAAAGACAGGTAAAACTTGTTGATATTACTAATTGACATTTTCTGCCGCAGGCTTTATGATGTAGATGTAAACGTTTACATGAGAGTTCTGCTCTTCACACTGTAAACGTCCCACGGTTTTATCTGATTCTGATTTTGGAGGGATCTGCCCATGAACCCCAAGGAAGTCAAAGTCGCCTTCTTAGGCGTCAGCCACTGGCATGTACCCCTGTATTTTCCCGCGCTGGAGCCGGGGCAGGTCGTTGCCGTCAGTGATTCCAGCCCGGAATGGTCTGCAAAGTTTGCCGACCGGCTTGGCTGCCCGGCCTATACCGACTGGCGCTTACTGCTGGATGAGCAGAAGCCGGATTTCGTGTTTGCCTTCGCAAGACACTGTGATATGAAGCAGATGGCCCTGGAGCTGATTGCCCGCGGGGTCCCCTTTGCCATGGAAAAGCCGATGGGACTCAGCGCCGCCGAGGTGCTCGAGATTTCCGGGGACGCGGAAAAGGCAAAGGCCTTTTGTGCCATTCCTTTCGTCTGGCGCTACAGCGACACCGTCGCGCAGCTGAAAGAGTCACTGCTGAGCGGCAGGATCCTGCACATGAGTTATCGCTTCGTCGCAGGCCCTCCTTCCCGTTATCTGGTCTCCTCGCCCTGGATGCTGTCCAAGGCTACGGCGGGCGGCGGGTGCATGACAAACCTCGGTGTGCATTTCATCGACATGGCCCTGTACCTGACGGATTCTTCCTCGGCCGAGGTCCTGGCCTCCAGCTATCAGCACGCACCTGATTATGACATTGAGATCTATGCAAGCTCGCTCCTGAAGATGGAGAGCGGTGCGTCGCTCAGCCTTGAAACCGGCTACGCCTACCCCATGGACGAGGAGCTTAAGCGGGAAAACCGCTGGTGTATCGTTACCGAAAACGGCTACTACACGCTGGCCGAGAATTGCCTGGAGGCGCGCGAGTTTGGCAAAGTGCCGCAGCGCATCGCCCTGAGTACGGACAGCGATGTCTACTACCCCAAGTTTGTGGAAGCAACGCTGAATGACTTTGTCAGTGGCCGCCGCCCCCGCGCCTCCATTCAGGAGATGCTGACGGTGAGAAGAATCCTCGACCGGATGGACGAGGCCGCGGAAAGGAGGGCTTAGAGCATGAAAAAACCGAACATCCTGGTTGTGGGCAGTTTGAACATGGATCTGACCGCTTCCGCCAAGCGTGCGCCGAACTCCGGCGAGACCGTAATCGGTATGAAATTCCAGACCGCCCCCGGTGGCAAGGGCCTGAACCAGGCTGTGCAGTGCGCCCGTCTCGGTGCGAAAGTCACCATGCTCGGCAAGGTCGGCGCGGACGACTTCGGAAAGGCGCTGCTCAGGGTGGCGGGTGAGTCCGGGGTCGATGTCTCCCGCGTTCTGACCGACCCGGCGGAATCCACGGGTGTTGCCATGATCCAGCTGGAGGTGAGTGAAAGCGGGACCCAGAACCGCATCACCGTCTGTCCCGGCGCAAACTATACCATTACCGTGGAGGAGCTTTCGTGGCTGCGCAGTGAGATCGCTTCCTACGACATGTTGATCGTGCAGTTTGAACTTCCGATGCCGGTCGTGGAGGCTGTCTGCTCCTGGGCGCACGAGGCGGGCGTTCCCGTGATGGTCAATCCCGCACCGGCGGCTCCCATGTCGGACACGCTGCTGGCCTGCGCCACCTATCTCTCTCCCAATGAGCACGAGGCCGCCCTGCTGGCAGACCATCCCATCCGGGTGGAGCCGGAGGTCAATTTTGACGACGTCGCTGCCGTGTCGGACGCTTTCCGCAGGCGCGGCGTGGAAAATCTCATCATCACCATGGGCGGCAACGGTTCCGTCGTCGCCGGACGGGAGGGCGTCCATCACACGGCCTGTGTCCGTATGCCGAAGGTGGCCGACCCCACCGCGGCAGGGGATTCCTTTGTCGCGGCCTTCTGCACGGCCCTGACCGCAGGCCTGCCGCAGGAGCAGGCGCTGGCTTTTGCCAGCCACACCGCGGCGATCACCGTCTCCCGTATGGGCGCGCTGCCGAGTCTGCCGACACTTCCCGAAGTGCAGGCGCTGCTGCGGGAGAGGGACTGCGCGGGCTTTGACCCTGCAATTCTGGATGCGCTGAAGGAGGATACAAAATGAAGCTCGGCGGTTTTGGGTTTTTGAAAGACTATGACGCGATTTGCGCGGCGGGCTTTGATTACGCGGAGCTCGACATGCCGGAGATTGCAGAACTCCCGGAGGATGACTTCGCGCGCTTTGTTGACCATGCGCAGGAGACCGCCTTCCCCCTGCCTACCGGCGCGCGTATCCTGCCCATCAGGGATCCTTATTTCTTTGTCCCCGGCTGTCAGGCGGCGGAGCTTGCTCCTTATCTGAAAAAGTCCTGTGCCCGTTCGGCGAAGCTCGGCACCCATACAATCCTGCTCGGAAACGGCAAGGCGCGCTGGCTTGTGGACGAAACCAGCTTGGAGCGCGAAGACGTGTTCATCCGCTTTCTTCGTATGCTTTGCGAGATTGCCGGTGAGAACGGGCAACAGATTCTGATCGAGCCGCTGGGTCCGAAGTATTCCAACTACATCAACACACTGCCCGAGGCGGCGCGGATCATCGCCGCGGCCGACATGCCGAATCTCTTCGCCATGGCCGACCTGCGGCACTTCGTCTGGGCAAAGGAGCCCTTTGAGGATCTGGTGACCTACCGCGATCTGGTGCGCCACGTCCATGTGGACTACCCGCTTACCTGGCCGGAGAGAAGGTATCCCAACGTGCGGGACGACTATGACTACGCCCCGTTCTTTGCGCAACTCAAGGGCTATGACGGCCTGCTGACCATCGAGGCTGACGTCCCGGTAGATTGGAATCAGGCCGGAATCGACGGACGCGAACTACTTCAGACCTATCAGGTCTGAAGTATCCGCTGAGGATGCGAAAAAAGGACCGGCAGGATCGAAACTGAAAAATCCTCCTGAAACAGCCAAGGGTGATACCCGAGTTCTGTTTCAAGAGGTTTTTATTTTAATATTGAACTTTGAATAGGGAAAGCGAATGGCCGTAAGGTCCGCACTGCTCAGGCGGTTGTGCCCTCTTCCGCGAGGTTCACCGTCATGCGCACGGGGTTGTGGTCGGAGTTTTCAAAGCCCAGGTCCAGGGTCTCCACCGCGTCCACGCTGACATTGGGCGAGACGATGAAGCCGTCGATGACATAATACTGGGTGTTGGCCGTGTCGGCGGGATCATAGGGCTGGTTCAGCAGCCGGCAGGTGGGGGCGGATACGTCGAAGGCGTAGCGGAAGCCTTCCGGCAGTGATGCCTCCTCCAGGGCCCCCACCTCCCAGAGCTCCGGATGACTGTTGGGATAGACCTCCAGGCTCCCGGGGAAGACCTGGTTAAAGTCCCCGCCGGCGATGACGTAGTTGCCCTTCTCATACTCTTCCTGCAGCAGATCCATGAGCTGCCGGGTCTGGGCGATTTTTCCTTCCCCGTCGTCATAGGCCTCCAGGTGCAGGTTCACCAGCACCAGTTCCCGGTCGCTGCCCTCCACCGGAAGGCGGCTGACCAGCAGGCAGCGCTTCAGGTTCGCCGCGCTCAGCGGCCAGGAGAAGGGGCAGGGCAGGGCGACGCGTTCGGCGCCGGTGACGGTATAATCGGCGGTGGTGAAGAGCCCGCTGTGGACCTTCCCCATGGGCGGCAGGGGAATCGGGACAAAGGGGCAGGAGTAGTTCAGGGCGTAGACGCCCATGTTCTGAATCAGCGCGGTGGTCTCGTCAATGCCGTAGGTGCGGGAGGAGTCGGTATCCACTTCCTGCAGCATCACCAGGTCCGCGTCCTTCGCGGCGATGCTCTCCCGGATGCCGTTAAGGTACCGGTTTACCAGCTCCGCGCTGCCGGGCCTGGCGTGCGTACCGCCGTCCAGGAAGAAGTCCTGCTCCTTCCCGAGGCCGGCGTAGCCGATGTTCCAGCTCAGCACGGTGAGCGCCTCTGCCGGCACCGCACCGCCAACACCCGCATTCAGCGTGCGCAGCTCCAGCGCTTCCACGTCGGCGGGCTTATATTCCGTCACGGTCAGAAAACCGACCAGGCCGCCCACAGCCACAACCACAACCAGCAGCAGAATCAGAATCGCTTTCAGAATCTTTTTCATGGGAAACCTCCGTGAAATGAGGATGGGGCACTGTCCCCGCCTGTGGTTATTGTATCATCATTCACGCCCCGTGACAAGCAAAAACGGCGCACAGATGCCGCGCCTTATTCTGGTGTGCCTGCAGGGCCTCAGCGGAGCGCCTGTCGGGTTTATAGGTGCTGTGCTCTGCCGGATTTTCTGCTTTACAACACCCCGGCGAAATGGTATGATTACTTGAATCTCAGCTGTACAGATATGAAATGTCAGCTGAACCGAAACACGCCGCCCGCCCCCGGGCGGAAGCTTTGTGGAAGGACAACCGAATTCATGAAGCAGAAAACAGCCCGAAAACTGACCGCCGGCAGGGTGGCGCTGCGTATTCTGTGCGTGATCCTGGTGACCGCGCTGATGCTTTGCGCCTTTCTGTACGGTGTGATCTTCATGCTCTGCAGGGGTCCGTCGGAGACGGCGCGGAACCTCTTTGTTCGTTCCGTGCGCGAGACCAGCGCCATCGGCTTTCTGGCGAATCTCGTCCTCTCGGATGAGGAGATTGCCGCCATTGAAGCCTCTCAGGCGGCTGCCGTTCCGGAAACCGATGTTTCGCTCATCCAGATGACTTCCCCGGAAGACCGCACCACGGACGAAAACGGGGCGGACGCCTGGGGCTACGTGGACGATGACGGCGACGGTATCATCGCGGTGCCCGTGGGCGGCGAAACCTACTCCGGCTATATGCTGATCGTGCTGGATGCCACGAAAGTGAAGCTCGGCTTCTCTCCGGACGATGTTGGCGTCCGCGGCTATACTGTGGCGGAGTTTGCCGAGAAGTTCGGCGCGCTTGCTGCCATCAATGGCGGCGGTTTTGTGGATCCGAACGGCCTCGGCGACGGCAGTATTCCGAACAATCTGGTGGTCAAGGGCGGCGAAATCTACTGCGGCGGCAACGGCATCGGCGAAGACTTCTGCGGCATCGACGACAAAGGCATTCTGCATGTCGGTGTCAAATCCGTCGATGAAATCCATGAGAAGAATATCCAGGAGGGCTGTGGCTACGGGCCGGTTCTGGTGGCCAACGGCCAGGCCATGAGCGACGAGTCGCTGACGAGCGGGCTGAACCCCCGCACGGCCATCGGCCAGCGCTCCGATGGTGCCATCCTGATGCTGGTGGTGGACGGCCGCCGGGCTACCAGTCTGGGCGCCTCCTTCAAGGACGAGGCTGAACAGATGCTGGCCTTCGGTGCGGTGAACGCCACCAACCTGGACGGCGGCTCCTCAAGCCTGATGTGGATGAAGGGCGAGTATCTGAACAACAAGGCAGCCGTCATCGGCGTGCGCGAAATTCCCACCAGCTTTCTGGTGATGCCGTAGGGGGAGCCGGAATGCGAACAATGAAAACCGGGTCCGGCCGCTTCGGCCGTGCTCTGCTGATTTACATCCTGATTTTTGTCCTGCTGGCTGTGGCGGCCCTTGCGGTGCTGCACTGGTACCTGACTGCCTATGAGGAAACCCGCGTCACTACGGCGGTGCAACGTTATCTGGATGCCTGTTCGGAGGGAAGCCTCTCCTACGGTTGGGGTTCTGCCCTGGGGAGGCTGGACGCCGGGCAGACGGAGGATTCCGCCGCCCGCGCCTGGGCACAGGACATGATCCGCACCGCTACCCTTCGGGAAATTATCAGCAGTGACCGGGAGGAGAAAATCTACGGCCTGTATGATAAGGACGGGCATTGTTTTGAGACCGTCACACTGCGCACGGCAGGTGAACCGGACCGCTGGGGTTTTACCGGCTGGCAGGTGACGGATGAGACCGTCAATCTCGAACCGTACACGGTCACGGTGTCAGCCGTGGTGCCGGAGGATTACACCGTCGAGGTCGGCGGCACGGCGCTTACCGACCGGAATATTGTTGAGAAGGGGATTCCCTACTCCCTTCTGGAGCCCTTTGCGGATGAACTGAAGAATCTGCCCACCCAGGTGCGCTATCAGTACGGCCCTGCCCTGAGCGCAGGTGAGATAACCGTGTTGGACCGTGCGCATCAGCCGGTCCCGGAGGAACTGCAGACAGAGGAGCATTATCTGAATAACTGCAGCGCCGCAGACAAAGCCCGCGTAAAGGACTTTGTGGACCGTTACCTTGCGGCCTACCTCCCCTATGCGGATGACCTGAACCGTGGCGGTATGGCCTACTTCTGGGATGTCTATCAGCTAATCATCCACGGCGGCGAGCTGGAAGCCCGTATCCGCCGGGCACAGGACGGCTTTGAGTACGGCAATGTGCAGCAGCTGGAGATCCTCTCCACTGACATCAGCTGCACCACCGACTTGGGCGGCGGGCTCTACTTTACGGACTTTTCCTATCACATTCGGACCTACGGTCTGCATGACCCGACCGAGGAAGACTACCGTATGCGCCTTCTCCTGCGGGAGGTGGACGGCAGCCTCTATGCCGAACAGATGTTTCTTAGCTGAAAACCGAAGAGGCAAAACACCCTGTCATTGCACACCAGTGACCGATGTCACTGGTGTGGCAATCCGTCTGAACTGAACTGAAAACTGAAGGGGCTGTCTCAAAACGCTCTGTCATGACAGGCTTTGGTGGTTTGAGACAGCCACTTTCTGTAAAAGGAAGCGAGCAATGAAGAAACCTATTCGCAAAAAAATGAGACCGGCAGGCATCCTGCCGGCCCTGATTCTGCTTTTGGCACTGCTGCTGTGCGGCTGCGGAGCGAAGCCCGCCGCAGCCCCGTCACCGGAACCCAGCCCGGAGCCCACGCCGGAGCCGACCCCGCCCCCCGCCGAGTGGACAATAACCACCGAGAGTGCAGAAGAAATTCTCGCCCTCGCGGAAATCCCGACCCTCCGGACCGTGGATGCCACCGGCAGCCGCGAACTGGACGCGATTCTGGAACTCAGAGAAAAGAGGCCGGATCTCGATCTGACCTGGAATGTCGAGTTTCAGGACGCAACGTATCCCGGCGACACCACGGAACTCACCGTCACCGACATCACCGGCCTGGAGGATGCCATCCGCCATCTTCCGGAGCTCAACTATATTGACCTCATTGAGTCTGACGCCACCGTCGAGGATCTGGACCGCTTTGACGCCATCCGCCCCGGCATCTTCTATTACTGGAGCTTTCCGTACAGGGATATCCACGGGGAGTACGTCATCCGCACGGATATTGAGGTTTACTCCACCCTGATGATCAATTCGGCCGAAGACGGCGGCGGCCGCTCGGATGAAGACATCTACCCCATGCTGAAGTACTGTAAACGCCTGAAGGCGCTGGATCTCGGCCACAATGAGCTGACGAATGCCAGTATCCGCCTGATTGGTGAGCTGACCGACCTGGAAGTGCTGATCCTGGGCGACAACCCGAATCTCACGGACCTCAGTCCGCTGGCAAACCTGAAGAAGCTCACGTTTCTGGAAATTTTCCTGAATCACGACGTGCAGGATTTCAATTTCCTGTACGAGCTTACAAGCCTGGATATGCTGGAGGCCTGCTACTGCGACCACCTCACCAGTCTGGACTTTCTGGCCAACATGCCGAACTTCAAGGTCGGGATGTTCAAGTACTCCGGTGTCTCGCAGGAGGAGTTTCTGAAGTGGGAGGCAAAGCTCCCGGAAGGCGCCTGGATGGTGTTCTGGGACGGCGACATTTTCTCCTGCTCCAGCGGCTGGCGAGACCTTTTGAAGACCAATCTGATTCAGTATGCCTTCTCAGGCTGGCGCTATATAACGGATTACCGGCACTATGACGATTACGACAGCGACTTTTCCGGCTATTACTATAAGGACCTCTGGGAAGTCGATTACCAGAAAAGCGTCGGCCAGTATGTCATTCCGCCGGACCAGGAGCATCTTCCGCCCTCCGGCGAAAGCCCGAGCGCTCCTGGCGAAAGCCCCTCCCCATGACATAAAACCTGTCATTGCGAACCAGTGACCGATGTCACTGGTGTGGCAATCCGTCCTTTCATGGAAGGCAGAAGCCGGGCGTCAGGGCGAAGACGTTATAGTAACCGGAGCCTGTCTCATGCCCGCCACCGTAGATATGGCGGTTGATGACCTCGGCAAAGGGCGAGATGGACCGGAGCCAGGCATACGCCTCGTTCCCGGTTTCGGAGTACATCCGGTAGGCGCCGCCGAATCCGGCCTCCCCGGAGCTGATCAGCAGAGTCCTCTGATACGGGAGGCCTTCGGCCTCAGGGCCGCCGTACACCTCGCTCTTGGAAAAAAGCCACAGTTTGTCGTACGTGGTGACGCAGTTCTCTCTGCCGTTGTCGTTGTTGAGGTTGGAAACCACCTTCTTTGCGGCAATCAGCCTCTGCAGCTCTTCCGGGAAGCAGGAGAAAAGGCTCTCCTCCGGGTTAAGCATGTAGTCGTCTCTGACCTCTTTCACATTTGAAAATCCGTCCGCTCCGTTCAGCACGGCACGTGCCCGGCAGGCGGGCCAGCCGTCGGCACAGGCCTGTCCGGCGTTCCAGCTGAGGCAGCCGCGCTTGATGCTGTCCAGGAGGGCGCCGGCCCCGTCACCGGTGATGCCGGCGGAATAGTCCCGACGAAAGAGTTTCTCATTCAGAATCAGGTTCACCGCATGGGTGCATCCGTACTTCAGGCAGGGCTCGAAAACGGTCGGGTCTTTTTTTGACTGTTCGGCGATCTCCTCCCAGTTCATCCAGTGCAGGCAGTGGTTCGCCTCCGGGTCCTCCAGATAGGCCTCCTGCTTCACATGCGCCCGGTAGGTCGTCTGATAACTCCGTCCGGTGGCGGGGCCGAAGGTCAGGCCCGCCGTCGCCGTCACGGGCGTTTCCCCGTCTTCGACCAGGATTTCGTCCTGCCGGATCCCGTAAAGCGCCACGGCATAGCGGTCGTTCCACCGGAGGTCGGACTCCAGGTAAAAGGGCCCCAGAGGGCTGGTATCCACCACTGTATCCCCACTCCCGCCGGAATCGGATTCGTTATCAGCCTCACTTGGGGTGGTGCTCTCAACTGCGCTGTTTTCCGCTGCCTCGGGCGCGGGCGCCGGAGCGTCCGCGGTTTTCGTGACGCCGGCGCAACCTGCCAGCAGCACCGCAATCAGCAGCATCAGAACCGCCGGCAGTGCCGTCACCGGCCTGCCGGCGCGGCGACGCAAGGGCGGGTTCCGCCGGGACTTATGGGAAAAAACTGGGGTGTTCCACAGATTCATGGCTTCGGCTCCTGACAAATCGGTGATGGCCGTATTGTAATACAGAACCCGGGAAAAAACAAGAAGCCCGCCCCGTACCCGTTGTCCAGCCCATGTCCGCCGCCCGTCCTCTCAGCCGCAGTGCACGGAACCATCCATCCTCCCCGCCGCAGCGCTGCCCAGTCCCTTCCGGCAAATAGTACGGACTCTGATCCGCAAAAGCGTTAAGATTCGGCGAAAAGCACCCTTGTAACCGGGACGGAAAAAGGGTATAATACCTCCGCGTGGCTTCATGCCCGCAAGTTCACCGACGGGAGCGTGTTCGCCCATGAATTATGAAGCCATTCTGCGGGAAGATCCGGAAGTCTACGCATCCATGATGCGCGAGCTCCGGCGCCAGCAGGATCATATTGAACTGATTGCATCCGAAAACTTTGTCAGCGAAGCGGTTCTCCAGGCCATGGGGAGCCATCTGACCAACAAGTATGCCGAGGGCTATCCCGGCGCGCGCTACTACGGCGGCTGCGAGTACGTGGACGAGGTGGAGCGCCTCGCCATTGACCGTGCCAAGGAGCTCTTCGGCGCCGAGCATGCCAATGTCCAGCCCCACGCCGGCTCCCAGGCCAATGTGGCGGTGTATCTCGCGCTCCTGAATCCGGGTGACACCATTCTGGGCCTGGACCTCAGCCACGGCGGCCATCTGACCCACGGCGCGAAGGCATCCATTTCCGGCAAGTACTTCCATGCCGAGCACTACGGCGTCCGCCAGTCGGACGAGCGTATTGACTACGAAGCCCTACAGCAGAAGGCGGAAGAAGTCCGCCCGAAGCTCATCATCGCCGGTGCCAGCGCCTACCCGCGCTTTATCGACTTTGCCCGCATGCGGGAGGTTGCCGACAGCGTCGGCGCTTACCTGATGGTGGACATGGCTCATGTGGCGGGCCTGGTGGCGGCAGGGGTGCACCCGAGTCCGGTACCCTACGCCCATGTGGTCACCACCACCACCCACAAGACGCTGCGGGGTCCCCGCGGCGCGCTGATTCTCTGCAAGGCGGAGCTTCAGAAGAAGATTGACAGTGCGGTCTTCCCGGGTACCCAGGGCGGCCCGCTCATGCATATCATTGCCGGCAAGGCAGTCTGCTTTAAGGAGGCCATGCAGCCGGAGTTCCGTGCCTATCAGCAGCAGGTGGTGAAGAACGCCGCCGCCCTGGCGGATGCCCTGCAGCAGGAGGGCCTGCGGCTGGTTTCCGGCGGCACGGACAACCACCTGATCCTCACCGATGTCTCCGGCTGCGGCCGTACCGGCGCCGAGATGCAGACGCTTCTGGACGAGGCCAACATCACCGCCAACAAGAACACCATCCCCTTTGAGACCCTCTCTGTGCGCGAAACCAGCGGTGTCCGCTTCGGCACGCCGGCCACCACAACCCGTGGCATGCGGGAGACCGAAATGCGGGAGATCGGCTCCATCATCGGCAGCCTCGTCCGTGAAGGCGAAGCCGCGGTTCCGGCCGCGAAGGAAGCGGTGCTCGCGCTCTGCCGTTGCTTCCCGCTGTACGGCAATTCGGAACTTCAGTAATGAAGAAACAGACATCCCGTCTGGATTATTAACGATACACAGCACACTTACCCCTGTCATTGCACACCAGTGACCGATGTCACTGGTGCGGCAATCCGTATCCCATCGCCGACCCTTTTGATTTTCAGGGAGGAAGGAAACCCTTTGCAGAGAAGAACATACAAACCCATACAGACGGTGAGGCTTTTCCTCCTGCTTCTGCTTGCAGCAGGCCTTCTCTGCGGCTGCGGCGTGCAGCCCGCCCCGGCGAATTCGGAGCAGGCTTCCGCTGCGTCGTCCGGCTCGGCCGAATCGCTTGATGTTGCAGAATCCCCGGATACCCAGCCTGAGGAAGAAGCGCTGAAAGCACAGCGCCTTGCTCAGGCAAAGGACGGCTTTCTCTGGGATGACGAGGGCTATCTTCAGGCCGTTGACGGGGAAGGGAATCTGCTCTCCGCCTGCTACGTCGGTGTCCTCCACTTCCGGCGGGACGGCCGGTATTCCAGCGGCAACAGGGAACTGGACGCCCTCGTGGCCTCGGTGATTCACGAAAACACGAACCCGGACATGACCCGCATGCAGATGCTGGAAGCCGTGTATGACTACACCATCGGTCACATCCGCTATGCCGGCCTTTCCAACTACGAGTGCAGCATGCAGCCCGCTCACGGCCGCAACGGCTGGATGCCGGAATACGCCATCCGCGCCCTGCGCGACGGGAACGGCAACTGCTACTGCTTTGCGGCTGCCTTTGCCGCGCTGGCCCGCGGGCTGGGCTATCAGGCCTATGCCACGGGCGGCATCTGCGGCGGCACGGAAGATCCCCACGGCTGGGTGCAGATTCTGGATGAAGACGGCAACATGTGGATGAACGACCCGGAGATTGAATTCCGCTTTGGCGACTACCAGGCGCAGATTGAGAGCGGGGAACCGGCCCCGGATCTGTTCTACAAGTCCCCGGATGAGATCGGCGCGGAAACCGGTCTCAGCTACCGCGCCCAGTGTGATCCCTACGCTGCCGAAAAGAAGGAAGCCGAAGAGCGCGAAAACCGCAGCGCCAAGCTGAAGGAAGCGGCGGCCTCCGCCGCTGCCGGCATCATGGAACAGGAGGATGAATCTGCCGAAGTCGAAACCGGCGAAGCCGCCACCGTCGAAGCTGCCACTGCCAACGCTGCTACCACCGCCGCTGGCGAAGCTCCCTCCGGCACCGCCTCCGCTGCGGCTGCGCAAACCCCGGCGTCCCCGGCTGTTGGGACGGCCGTCCCGACACCGCCCTCTGCGCAGATTCAGCAGGTCACACCCGCGGAGTAAGCCCGGCTGAAATCAGGCCGGTTTATTCGTCCCTGGCAGTTAAATAGAGGCCCCCAAAGAGCCCAAAAAAACCAACAGGCTGTCTCAGGACAGCCTGTCATTGCGAACCAGTGCGCACACTGGTGTGGCAATCCATCCCCCTGTCAGGGGAAGCCACGGATGCCCACCTTACCGGTGTGCGCACTGGTTTTTGCTCTCTGTTTCCTTTTCTGCTGGCATTACGGCTGAAATCTCTTCAGCTTCTCCGCCACATAGTCCGCAATGTCACCCTTCTCAATCACGTCCCGGTGCAGGATTTCCCGCTCCCGCAGCCCGGCCAGCGACGCGGGCACGGGCCTGCCCGTCAGCTTCGCCAGCGCGTCCATCTGCGCGAAGGCGTCGCCCTCCGGCGTCTCGCCCAGGGCGCTCAGCACGGCGGCCGGGAACTTGAAGGGCGACGCCGTGGACAGCACCACCAGCGGGGCGCCGCTCCCTTCCGCCTTCCGGTATTCCCGCGCCGCGTGCAGGGCGACGGCGGTGTGCGTGTCCGGCAGGTACCCGGTCGTCCGGAAGCAGTCCCGGATGGCGGCCATGGTCTCTTCCTCGTCACAGCAGTATGCCGCGAAGTCCTTCTGAATAAAGGCCATGGCCCCGGCGGAGATCTTGTAATAGCCCGAACTCTGCAGGCGCAGCATATCGCCCCGCACGGCCTCCGTATTGCCGCCGCTTGCGTAGTAAAGCAGGCGCTCCAGGTTGGAGGAGACCAGAATATCCATCGAGGGCGAGCTCGTCTTGTAGAAGCTGCGGCGCCGGTCGTAAACGCCGGTCCGGATGAAGTCCGTCAGCACCCGGTTCCGGTTCGAGGCGCACACCAGCCTGCCCACGGGCAACCCCAGCTGTTTGGCGTACCAGCCGGCCAGAATATCCCCGAAGTTTCCGGTGGGCACCACGTAGTCCACCGCCTCGCCGAAGGCGATCTTCCCCTCCCGCAGCAGCTGCGCGTAGGCCAGGAAGTAATAAACCACCTGCGGCGCCAGCCGCCCGATGTTGATGGAGTTCGCGGAGGAAAGGCGCACCCCGGGCAGGGGCGGCTTCCCGCCGGCGGCGGAAAAGACGGACTTTACGGCGCTCTGGCAGTCGTCAAAGTTCCCCTTCACCGCGCACACCGCCACGTTGTCCCCGGTCTGGGTCAGCATCTGGGCCTCCTGCACGGCGGAGACGCCTTCGTGCGGGAAGAACACCACAATGCCTGTGCCCGGCACGTCATGGAAGCCCTCCAGCGCGGCCTTGCCGGTGTCGCCGGAGGTGGCGGTCAGGATTACGGTGGTGTCCCGCACCCCCGTGATGCCGCGCGCCGCGGTCATCAGCTGCGGCAGCATGCACAGCGCCACATCCTTGAAGGCGGCCGTGGGCCCGTGAAACAGCTCCAGCACATACTGGTCACCCACCGGCACCAGCGGCGTCAGTTCCGCGCTCTCAAAGCGCCCTTCATAGGCCCTGCGCACCAGCGTACCCATGTCCCCAAAGCCGGGCAGCAGCCGGGTGAGAATCCGCTCCGCCTGCTCCAGCGGCGGCAGCTGCAGGCAGCCCTGCATGTCAAAGGCGGCGCCCGCCCCGGCAGCGCCTCCCAGCCCCGGGTCCACGTACAGCCCGCCGTCCGGCGCCAGGCCTTCCAGCACGGCCTCCGGCGCGCTGACGTAGCGGTCCCCGCGGGTGGAACGGAACACTCCCTCCCCGCCGGCGGCATTGCCCCCGCGTCGGGCTTCAGCGGTTTTTCCCAGCAGGCTCCCGGACAACGGCGTGACGGTTCCCCTCTGCGATCCCCCGGCCTCACCGGCAGCCCGGTTCCGCCCTGTTTTATGAAAACGCTCAAAGATACTCATGTCGCATCGTTCCTCTCTGTCATTGCGAGCCGGTCCGCAGACCGGCCTGTTATTCTATGGCCAGCAGGCGCAGGTTGTCAAGCCCCGGCAGCGCCTCCAGCCGCCGGGTCAGGGCGTCGACGGTGACGTTCAGCTCCGTCACGTCCAGCGACACCGTGACGCTGGCCTTGTCGTGGATGGGCGGGCTCTGGCTGATGGTGAGGACGCTGGCGTTCAGGTCCGAGATCGTTTTCAGCAGCGCCGACAGCACCCCCGGCGTGTGGTCCAGCATCATCGCGAACACGGCCGTCCGGGACCCCGTCAGGTCCGAAGGCTCGAAAATAAAGTCCTTGTACTTGTAATAGGTGCTGCGCGAGATGCCCACCTGCTTCACGGCCTGGCTGACCTCGCGCACTTTTCCGCTCTCCATCAGGCGGCGGCACTCCAGCACCTTTTCGTAATATTCGGGCAAAATGCTCTTGTGTACGATCAGATAATTCGAAAGCATTGTTGAAACTCTCCAATTCTGCAAAAACCCGGCAATCGATGCTTGTTTTTCGGCCTCACATATGATACACTGTCGCCCGTAAAAAAACAAGTGTTTTTATTTCGCGGACGGAAGTTTCCTGACGCTGCCCCTGCAGCCGGAACCCGCCGCTCCGCGGAAATCAGAGAATGGGGAGGACAACAGGCAGTGAAAGTTGCAGTTCTGGGATATGGTACAGTCGGCGTCGGCGTTTATGAGATGCTGCAGGCGGCTGATGGCCTCGAGGCGGGCCCGGTGCTGGTGCGCCCGGGGAAGGACGATCAGCCCTTCAAGGTGAGCAGCATCGATGCCATCACCGGTGATGCGTCGGTAGAAGCGGTCGCCGAGGTGATGGGCGGTGTGGAGCCTGCGTTTACCTACGCCATGGCGGCCATCCGCGCGGGCAAGCATTTTGTCACCTCGAACAAGGCCCTTGTCGCGGCGAAGGGGGTGGAACTCCAGCAGGCGGCCCGGGAGGCGGGCGTGGCCTTCCTCTTCAGCGCGGCCTGCGGCGGGGGGGTGCCCTTCCTGCACAACCTGGCCCGTGCCCGCGAGACCGACACTCTGCTCTCCGTGGGCGGCATCCTGAACGGCACCACCAACTTTATGCTGGATAAAATGCAGTCCGAGGGGCTGGACTATGCCGACGTCCTCCGGGAGGCCCAGCAGCTGGGCTACGCCGAGGCCGACCCCACGGCCGACGTGACGGGCCTTGACGCCCTGCGCAAGATCATGCTGGCCTGCGCCGTTGCCTGGGGCGTCCTGCCGCAGTCCGGCCTCCTGAACGAGGGGATCGACTCCCTCTCCGCCGCCGACGTGCAGGACTTCCAGTCCCGGGGCCTGACCTGCCGCCTGACGGCCAGCGGTTCCCGCGCCGATGACGGCCGCATCGCCGCCTTTGTGGAGCCGGTGCTGCTGCGCCCGGGTGAGGCCGAGTGCGCCGTGCTGAAGAACAATAACCTTGCCCGCTACGTGGGCCGGAACGCCGGCCTCATCGCCCTGATGGGCCAGGGCGCCGGGCGCTATCCCACCGCCTCCGCGGTCCTGCGGGACCTCAGCGGCATCGCCCAGGGCGAGTGCGCCATGTTCCCGGCGGGCGTCGCGAACGGCGCCGCGGACAACAGCGCGGAGTCCCACTGTTATTATATCCGCCTGCCTCAGGCGGTCTCCAAAGCCCTTCCCGTCCGGCAGGTGCTGGCGGGTGAAGACGGCGTCTTCCGCGCCCTGACGGAGGAGATCAGCGTGCAGCTGATGCATGAAACCGCCGCGGCCCTGCGCGCGGACGGTTACGGTGTCTTCTTCGCAGCCCTGCGGGAGGCCTGACGCCATGCTGAAAGTTGCCAAATTCGGCGGCTCCTCGGTCGCCGGGGCGGAGCAGTTTAAAAAGGTCCGCGCCATTGTCGAGGCGGACGAAAGCCGCCGCATCGTGGTCATCTCCGCCGCGGGCAAGCGGTCCGGTGACGACCACAAGATGACGGACCTTCTCTACCTCATCCACGCGCACCTGACCTACGGCGTTTCGGCGGACGAGATTCTGAACACGGTCGAGAGCCGCCTCACGGAGATCCGGGACGCTCTTTCCATCCCCGTGGACATCGCCTCCGAGTTCTCCGCCTTCCGCTCCAAGCTCAGCAAAGACACCTCCGTGGACGAGATCGTCTCCCGCGGCGAGTACTTCACCGCCAGGCTCATGTCCTCGTACCTGGGCTACGCCTTTGTCGACGCGGCGGACTGCGTCTTTTTCGCCCTTGACGGCACCCTGGACCGCGAGACCACGGACGCCGCCATCGCCGGCGCGCTGGAGCGCTACGGCCGCATCGTGATCCCGGGCTTTTACGGGCAGCTCCCCACCGGACGCCTGCGGGTCATGTCCCGCGGCGGCAGCGACATCACCGGCGCCATTGCGGCGGCAGCCGTGAATGCCGATGTATACGAGAACTGGACGGATGTCTCCGGCATCCTGATGGCGGATCCCCGCATTGTGCCGGATCCCGCCCCCATCTCCAAGATTACCTTTGCCGAGCTCCGGGAGCTTGCCTACATGGGCGCCTCCGTCCTGCATGAGGAGTCGGTGCAGCCCGTGAAGGACCGGGGTATCCCACTGAACATCCGCAACACCAACCGCCCCCAGGACCCCGGCACCATGATCGTCGAGTCGGCCGAGGAGCAGGAGTCGGACGAGCGCTTCATCACCGGCATCGCGGGGCGGAAGAACTTCACTATCATGACGGTCTACAAGCACGGTATGACGCTCAGCCAGAGCCTGCGGCAGGCGCTGGAGATCTGCGACCGGTACAAGGTGCCGGTGGAGCACATCACCCTCGGGCTCGACTCCTTTGCCCTCGTCTCCGCCACCGCCGCCCTGGGCGATGCGGTCTACGACATCATTGCCGAAATCCGCAAAAGCTGCCGCCCGGACGATGTTGAGATTCGCGAGGGCATCGCCATGGTCTCGGCTGTCGGCCGCAAGATGAGCAGCCGCCCGGGCATCTCCGGCAGGCTCTTCCGGGCGCTGGGCGACGCGG
>CAZBXX010000008.1:0-37022 GCA_964495965.1 uncultured Oscillospiraceae bacterium
GCCCTGCGCACCAGCCAGCTCTTTAACACCCCCAACCTCTCCGCCTCGGCCTACCGCGCCCATGTGGAAAAGGAAAAGTGCGTGGCCTGCGGCAAGTGCGTGGAGGTCTGTCCCGCCGGCGCCGTGAAGCTGGGTCAGAAGCTCTGCACCAAAAACGGCGAAGTGCAGTACCCGAAGCAGAAGCTTCCGGATCTCACCTGGAGCGAGAAGGACTGGAACCGCAACTACGTTGCTGACAACCGCAAGAACTGCCACGAGTCCGGCACGGCGCCCTGCAAGACCGCATGTCCCGCGCACATTGCCATCCAGGGCTACATCCAGCTGGCCAAAGAGGGGCGCTATCTCGATGCCCTGAAACTCATCAAGCAGGATAACCCCTTCCCGTCGGTCTGCGGCTATGTCTGCAACCGCCGCTGCGAGGATGCCTGCACCCGCGGCGCGCTGGATAAGGCCGTCGCCATTGATGAAATCAAGAAGTTCATTGCCGAGCAGGATCTGAAGAGCGAAGACCGCTACATCGCCGAGCCCCATTACCGCCGCCCGGTGGATATCCCCTATGAGCAGAAGGTCGCCGTCATCGGCGCCGGCCCCGCGGGCCTCAGCTGCGCGTACTATCTTGCCAACATGGGCTACCGGAACGTGACGGTGTTTGACCGCAACCCCGCTCCCGGCGGCATGCTGGTGATGGGGATTCCGAGCTACCGCCTGGACCGCAGCGCCCTGAAGGGTGAGATCGACGTGCTGGAGAAGATGGGCGTCCACTTTAAGATGAACACCGAAGTCGGCAGGGACATCACTCTGCAGCAGCTTCGTGATGAGGGCTATCAGGCATTCTATGTGGCCATCGGCGCTCAGAAGAGTTCCAGGCTGAATGTTCCGGGTGAGGAGCTGAAGGGCGTGTTCGGAGGCGTGGACTTCCTGCGGCAGGTGAACCTCGGCAAGAAGCCCAAAATCGGCAAGAAGTGCGCCGTCATCGGCGGCGGCAACGTGGCGATGGATGTCTGCCGTACGGCTGTCCGTCTCGGCGCGGAAACTTATGTGATCTACCGCCGCAGCGAGGCAGAGATGCCTGCGGACAGGGAAGAAGTTACCGAGGCGCTCGCCGAAGGTGTGAAGTTCTGCTACCTGAACGCGCCGGTCGAAGTTCTTGGCAAAGACGGCAAGGTCACCGGCCTGAAGGTCGAGCTCATGGAACTGGGCGAGCCGGATGAGAAGGGCCGCCGCGCGCCGGTCGGCACCGGAAAATATGAGACCCTCGGGGTCAGTTCCGTCATTGCGGCGGTCGGCCAGGTTATTGACTGGGGTAAGCTGGATGTCGGCGCTCTCGAAACAGGCAAGAAAGGCAATGCCGTTGCCGATGCCCGCACCTACCAGACCGCGCAGAAGGACATCTTCGTCGGCGGTGACGTTTACACCGGCCCGAAGTTTGCCATTGACGCCATCGCGGCAGGCCGGGAAGGCGCCGAGTCCATCCACCGCTTCGTGAACGACGGACAGGACCTGCTGATCGGACGGAATCTGCGTGAGTTCTATGAGCTGGACAAGGACAGCATCGTTGTCGGGATCGACTGCTTTGACCGCCCGGCCCGCCAGCCCGTCCTGCACGATGAGAAGAAGGCCCGCAGCTTCGAGCATGACCGCCTCACCTTCACCGAGGAGCAGGTAAAAGCCGAAGCCAGCCGCTGCCTGGGCTGCGGCGTCAGTGTGGTGGATCAGAACAGGTGTATCGGCTGCGGTCTCTGCACCACCAGATGCATGTTCGACGCCATCCATCTGCAGAAGGATATGCCGGAAGCCTCGAACATGATCCCCTGCGAAGACCGCGTGAAGGCCCTGTTGCCCCACGTCGCCAGAATGGGCGGCAATATCGTCATCAAAATGATGAAGGGTGAAGAATAAAAAGCTTGCAGCAGGGGTGAAAATCCGCTACAATCAGACGCAAGGCACTATTCTTTTAACTGATTTGGAAAGGAAACGGAAACCATGAAAAACTTCCATACCGAAAATGCTCCTGCCGCTATCGGCCCCTACTCCCAGGCGTACGAAGCCGGCGACCTGGTTTTCACCTCCGGACAGATTGCCATTGACCCCGCCACCGGCAGCATCCCGGAGGGGATTGCCGCACAGACGGAGCAGAGCTGCAAAAACGTAAAGGCGATTCTGGAGGCTGCCGGGGTATCGATCGGCAAGGTCGTCAAGACCACCTGCTTTCTGGCGGACATCGCGGACTTTGCCGCATTCAATGAGGTCTATGCCCGGTACTTTACGTCCAAACCGGCCAGAAGCTGTGTTGCGGTCAAGGATCTCCCCAAAGGTGTTCTTTGCGAGATCGAAGCGATAGCTGAAAAGTAAGGAGAAATGCAGAACAGCGGGTTCTGAATGAACCCGCTGTATGCGGAAAAAGTAAACATCGCGCTCTCCGCCCGTGGAAGGCGGAACACGGAATCGGGTGAAAGTCCCGGCGAGTCGGTCACTGTGAAGCCGCGGCCTCAGGCTGCGGATAAGTCAGATACGTGGGAGAGGGCGGTGCTTCTGCCGGAACCGGAAGCACGCATCAGGATGTGGGAAACCGCATCCTGCTTTGACGTGCCTTTTCGGAGGGACGTCATTTTTATTGAGGAACGCTAATTATGGTTCATTTTGTCGGGGCCGGGCCCGGAGCCCCGGATCTCATTACGCTGCGCGGCGCCGGGCTGCTGGAAGAAGCGGATCAGGTCATTTATGCCGGGAGCCTGGTTAATCCCGAGCTCCTCTCCCGCTGCCGCCCGGACTGCCTGGTGCTGAACAGCGCAGTCATGACGCTGGAGGAGGTCATTGAGGCAATTTCGGAGGCGGAAGAGCAGAACCGGACAACGGTCCGCCTGCACACCGGGGATCCTTCTGTCTATGGTGCCATCCGGGAACAGATGGACCGTCTGGATGAACTGGGTATCGATTATGACGTGACGCCGGGTGTTTCCAGCTTCTGCGGAGCGGCAGCGGCGCTGAATGCGGAATACACCCTGCCGGGAGTAAGCCAGACGGTAATTCTCACCCGCATGGCCGGGCGCACCCCGGTGCCGGAGAGGGAGAGCATCCGGACGCTGGCCGCGCACGGGAGTTCAATGACGGTGTTCCTCTCCGCCGGAATGCTGGCCGCCCTTCAGGAGGAACTGCTGAACGGGGCTTATATGCCGGATACGCCGGCAGCGCTCGTCTATAAAGCCAGCTGGCCTGAAGAGAAGGTCGTCCGATGTACAGTCGGAACGCTGGCGGAACGTGCCGCAAAGGAGAATATCAGCAAAACGGCACTGGTGCTTGTTGGGGACTTCCTGAAGGAGAGCGGCGGGCGCAGCCGCCTTTATGCGCCGGGCTTCAGTACAGAATACCGCAGGGCAACCGCCGGGGCAGTATGTGCCGGGGCACGGGATCCGGGGGCCGGAGCGGAAGGAGCGGTGCAGTCATGAAAGTAACACTAATAGGCTGCGGTTGCGGAAGCCTGACACGGGAAGCGGCAGAAACCGTTGCAGAGGCTGATCTGCTGATTGGAGCAGGAAGACTGCTGCGGGAGTTTGGAGAAGGAAAACCGGGCGTGGAAGCAGTGACTGCGGATACGGTTCGGGACGCGCTTCAGAAGGCGGACTGTGAACAGGCCTGTGTCCTGCTGAGCGGGGACAGCGGCTTTTATTCCGGCGCGCGGCAGCTGGCGCCTCTGCTGGAACAGGCAGAAAATGTGGAGCTTCGTATTCTGCCCGGCATCTCCAGCCTGCAGGTGCTGGCCGCCCTGCTGAAGCGGCCCTGGCAGGACTGGAAGCTGGTTTCCGCCCACGGGGTGGACTGCGATGCCGTTGCGGCCGTCTGCGGGGGAAGCCCGGTCTTCTTCCTGACTGGAGGAAAGATTAGCCCCTCACAGCTCTGCCGGGACCTCACAGACGCGGGACTTGGCTTTCTGCCGGTGACCGTCGGGGAAAACCTTGGCACGGAGCAGGAACAGATTCTGACCGGGACTGCCGGGGATTTTACAGAGGGCTCGTTTGCCCCCCTCAGCGTGCTGCTGTCAGAGGCCGCCCCACGGCCCGCGCGGCGCACGCCCGGCCTGCCGGACAGCGGGTTTCTGCGCGAGGATAGAATCCCCATGACCAAACAGGAAATGCGTGCGGCGGCACTGGCGAAGCTGGGCGTCGGACCGGACGATGTGTGCTGGGATATCGGCGCAGGTACAGGCAGCATGTCGGTGGAGCTTGCACTGCAGAGCAAAGCGGTGTATGCGGTGGAGAGGAATGAAAAGGCCCTTCGGCTCGCCGGAGAAAACCGCCGGAAGTTCGGCGTCTGGAACCTGAGGCTGGTATCCGGTGAGGCGCCGGAAGCGCTGGCGGGCCTGCCGAAGCCGGATGCGGTCTTTGTGGGGGGCAGCGGCGGCCGTCTGCGGGAGATCCTGCAGGCGGTTCACCTGGCAAACCCGCTGACGAGGCTCTGCGTGACGGCGATTGCGCTGGAAAGCCTGCATGCCGCCTGTGAGGAACTCGGAAAACTGGGGCTGGAGCCGGAAGTCAGCCAGATTGCGGTCAGCCGCGGCAGAAAAGCCGGGGACCTGACCCTGATGCTGGCGGAGAACCCGGTCTGGCTGATCAGCGGGCAGAAAAAATGAGGGCATTGATGATCACCGCCATGCACTCCGGGGCGGGTAAAACCGTCATGAGCTGCGCCCTGATGGCGGCGCTGAAAAAAAGGGGTATGCGGCTGCAGGCGTTCAAGTGCGGTCCGGACTACATTGACCCGATGTTCCACGGGAGCGTGCTGGGTATTCCCAGCAGGAACCTGGATCTCTACCTGCAGGGGAAGAATGGCATACGGCGGACGCTCTCCCGTGCGTTGCGGCAGAGCGGTGCCGAACTCGGCCTAGTGGAAGCGGCTATGGGCTACTATGACGGCGCGAATGGAACGGAGCGTGCCAGCGCCTGGGAAACGGCAAAGTGTCTTGGCATACCGGCGGTTCTGGTACTGCGCCCGAAGGGAAGCGGTATTACGACGGCGGCCCAGGTAACCGGCATGATGAACTTCCGGCCGGAAAGCGGAATACGGGCGTTGCTTCTGTCGGATTGCAGCGCGGGGCTTGCGGCATATCTCCGGCCGGTTCTGGAGCGTGAGACCGGGCTGCCGGTGCTGGGCTGTCTTCCGCCGATGCCGGAGGCGGAGCTGGAAAGCCGGCATCTGGGCCTTCTGACGGCCGGGGAAGTGGAAAATCTCGCCAGGCGGATGAATCAGCTTGCCGCGGCAGCGGAGGAGAACATCAGTCTGGATGCGCTGATTGCTCTGGCCGAGGCGCCGCTGCTGACGGAACTGGCGGCGGACGTGTTTGATCTTCCGGGCCGATGCCGGATTGCGGTGGCGAAGGACGAGGCTTTCTGCTTTACCTATGCCGACAATCTGGATGCCCTTCGGGAAGCAGGGGCAGAACTGAAGTTCTTCAGTCCGCTGCGGGATTCGGCACTGCCGGAAGGGACGGACGGGCTGTACCTTCCCGGCGGATATCCGGAGCTGCATGCAAGGGTGCTTTCAGAGAACGCTGCCATGCGCCGTCACATTGCAAAAGCCGTGCAAAGCGGGATGCCGACGGTTGCGGAATGTGGCGGTGCCCTATATTTGCAGGAGAGTCTGGAAGACACGGATGGGAATCATTTTCCGATGTGCGGGGTGCTTCCGGGAAAGGGATTCCGGACCGGAAGGCTGCAGCGCTTCGGTTACCTGAAGATGACGGCGGAGAATGATTCACTGCTATTCCGCCGGGGGGAAGCGGTCCCGGCACACGAGTTCCATTACTGGGACAGCACGGAACCTGGGGCGGCGCTCCGGGCAGAGAAGGAAAACGGCAGAAGCTGGCGCTGCGCGTATATCGGAGACAGCCTGTACGCGGGCTTTCCGCATCTGCACTTTGGAGGACGCGTACCGCTGGCGGAACGGTTTGAAAGGGCATGTGAAGCTTGGAGACAGTCACAGACACAATTTCAGGAAACGAAGAACGCCTGAAGAGGCTCATTCAGGGCATTACGCCGCCGGATGAGACCGCCCGTGCGCAGGCAAAGGCGCAGTGGGACGGTCTGGCAAAGCCCCTTGGCAGCCTTGGCTGGTTTGAAGCCGCGGTTGAGAAGCTGGCCGCCCTGCAGGGCAGTGCCGGAGTGCATACGGAGGCGTCCTGCCTTGTGGTCTTCTGTGCGGACAACGGCGTGGTGGCGCAGGGCGTGACCCAGTGCGGCAGTGAGGTGACGGCAAATGTCGCCGTCGCCCTCGCGGAAAACCGCAGCAGCGTCAGCCCCATGGCTGCGGCTGCGGGCTGCCGGGTACTGCCCGTGGATGTTGGCATACGAAACTTTGCCGGACACCCGGGTGTGAAAAATCTTCGGATCCGCAACGGAACGGAAGATATCTGCTCCGGCCCTGCCATGAGCCGGGAGGATTGTCTTGCCGCCATTCTGGCAGGGGCAGACCTTGCCCCGCAGCTGGCAGCGGAAGGGACAGACATCCTGCTGTCAGGAGAAATGGGCATCGGCAATACCACCACGGCTGCTGCTGCAGCGGCAGCACTGCTTGGCCTGGAGCCGGAAGCGGCGGTCGGCCGCGGTGCCGGACTCTCGGACAAAGGGCTGCTTCGAAAGCAGAATGCCGTCCGGGAAGCGCTGCGCCGGAACCGACCTGACCGGAAGGATCCGATTGACGTGCTGGCAAAGGTCGGCGGGCTTGATCTGGCTGCCATGTGCGGCGCATATCTCGGTGCGGCAGCCTGTGGTATGGCAGCCGTAACGGACGGCCTCATCAGCACGGTTGCCGCCCTGTGCGCCATACAGCTCTGCCCTGCGGCGGAGAAGGCATTGTTCGCAAGCCACCTTTCATCCGAGCCTGCCGCGGCGGCAGTACTGGAAGCTACCGGACTGCAGGCGCCTGTCCGTGCGGGGCTTCATCTGGGTGAGGGAAGCGGCGCGGTGATGCTGCTGCCGCTGCTGAATATGGCACTGCGGGTTTACCGAAGCGGGCTGGACTTTGCCCGGCTGGGCATTGACGCCTATGTGCCGCAGAATTAGGGAGTAGAAATGCTGATACTTGTGATCGGCGGTGCGGGCAGCGGCAAGAGCGCCCTTGCCGAAGCTTTGGTGCAGAAGCTGCCGGGAGAGCGCATTTACCTTGCCACCATGACGGCAGCGGATCCGGAGAGCCTTGCACGTATCTGCCGCCACCGCAGGCAGCGGGAGGGCCTGGGCTTTGCCACGCTGGAACGGGGACTGAACCTTGCCGGAGCGGAACTTCCGGACGGGGCAAACATCCTGCTGGAAGACCTTTCGAACCTGCTGGCAAACGAACGCTACAGCCCGGAAGGCGGGGGTACCGGCGCCGTATGGAACGGACTGGAAGCGCTGCGGAGACGCTGCACGAACCTGACGGTGGTCAGCAACGAAGTCTTTTCCGGCGGCAGCGGCTATGAGGCGGAGAGCCTGCGTTATATGCGGGAACTCGCCATGCTCCACCGCCGCCTTGCAAAGGAGGCGGACCTGGTGGTGGAAGCGGTCTGCGGGCTTCCGAACGTGCTCAAAGGGGAAATGCCATGATCATCCTGGAAACGATCGCGGTGGCCTTCTCCATGTTTTCGGCCATTCCGATGCCTCACGTTGACTGGAATGAAAAGAATTTGCGCTACAGCCTCTGCGCCTTCCCGCTGGTCGGGCTGGTGACCGGCCTCGCCATGTGGCTGTGGCAGAGGGTCTGCTTTCGGTGTGATCTGCCGGCTTTGCTGCGCGGAGCGGGACTCTGCCTGCTGCCGGTGATGCTCACAGGCGGGATCCATCTGGACGGCTATGCCGACACCTGGGATGCGCTTGCCTCTCATGGCGGGCAGGATCAGAAGCAGCAGATTCTGAAAGACCCGCACATCGGGACCTTTGCCGTCGTGCGGCTTTGCATGTACTTTGTTGCGGAACTGGCTCTCTGGACCGCCTCCGGACCGGTCCGGCTCCCGGTCCTGACGGGGCTCTTTATGCTGTCGCGCAGCCTGTCCGGTCTGGCGCTGACGGTCTTCCCTCTGCGGGAAGGCAGCGGCCTGGCCCGCTCCTTTGCGGAGGCTTCGGACCGGAAGCGGGTGCGTACGCTGCTGCTGGTGCTCTCGGTTCTGCTGGCGCTGCTGCTCAGCCTGAACGGAGCCTGGGAAGCCGTACCGGCGGCAGCGGGAGTCGGCCTTGTTTATTACCGGATGTGTGAGAAGACGTTTGGCGGCCTCTCGGGCGACCTGGCAGGATGGTTTCTGCAGACGGCGGAGCTGTGGATGCTGGCGGCACCGTTGCTGCGTCAGCTGATCGGCTGACCGGCAGACCGCGGAGGGCAGAAAGAGGAAGACCATGATCTTTGTGACGGGCCCGCTTTACGCGGGGAAACGGGAATACATTCAGCGCGCACTCGGCCTGAGTGACACAGAATTCTCCGGGGCTGCGGTCTGGGACGTGCAGGAGCTTGCCCTGACAGAAAGCCCTGAGGTGCTGGCGGAGCGGTTTTCCCGGAAAGCCGTGGTCATCGCCACCGAGGTCGGCGGGGGCCTGATTCCTGTTACGCCCGAAGAAAGGGCAAAGCGGGAGGCGGCGGGACGCCTTGCCTGCCTGCTGGCAGAACGGGCGGAGACGGTTATCCGCGTCTGCTGCGGTCTGCCGCAGCTGCTGAAAGGAGACTGGCCGTGACCCTGTGGATGATCCGCCATGGGCTGACCCGCCCGGGAGAAGAGGGAAAGTATCAGGGAAGCCTTGACGAAGGTCTTTCCTTACACGGCAGAGAGAGCCTGCGTGCGGCGCCCTTTCTTCCGGCAGCGCTCTATGTATCCCCGGCGCTGCGCGCACGGGAAACGGCTTCCGTTCTGTTTCCGGGGGTGGAACAGACTGTGATACCGGATCTCCGTGAGATGAACTTCGGCACTTTTGAAGGCAGAAGCTGGCAGGAGATGGAGACGGATCCGGATTACCGCGCCTGGGTGGAAAGCGGATGCAGGTCGCGCTGCCCGGGCGGTGAGAACATGGCGGGCTATTCGGCGCGCGTCAACGCCGCGGTGGATGCAATCCTTCAGAACGGGAAAGACAACACGGCCATCATCGCCCACGGAGGCACCATGATGGCGGTGCTGGAACTGCGGGGCAGGCCGGCGCGGGGGTACTGGCAGTGGCAGCGGCCCTGCGGCTGCGGCTGGATGCTGGAGTACGACCGGGAGGCGGATAGTCTCCGGGTGCTGCGGGAGGTTTCGTTCCTGAGATGAGAATTCTGAGTGCGGCGGTTTGCGGCTATGGGCTGGATCTGCTGCTGGGTGACCCGGAACAGCTTGCGCCCGCGCACCCCGTAGTGCTGATGGGAAGGGGCATCACAGCACTGGAAGCGTATTTAAGGGCGCACTTTCCCAAAACACCGGAAGGCGAGAGGGCGGCCGGACGGCTGCTCGTGCTGATCATGACGGCAGGGACAGGTTTGGGCAGCCTCGGTGCGCTCGGCCTTCTGAACCGGGTCTCTCGCCTGCTGGGCTTTGGTCTGGAAGCGCTCTGGTGCTGGCAGACGCTGGCGGTTCGCGACCTGAGCATTGAGGCCGGACGGGTTGAGACGGCGCTGGAGCAGGAGAGCCTGGATGCCGCGCGCACAGCCGTCTCGCGCATCGTCGGGCGCGACACCGCGGCTTTGGATGAAGCCGGGGTAACCCGCGCCGCGGTCGAGACCGTGGCGGAGAACTTCGCCGACGGCATTGTGGCGCCGCTCTTCTATATGCTGATCGGCGGAGCGCCCCTGGCCCTGTGCTGTAAGGCAGTCAACACCATGGACAGCATGCTGGGCTACAAGAATGAGAGATATCTGCACTTCGGCCGGGGGGCGGCGAAGCTGGACGATGCGGTGAACTACATCCCCGCACGGCTGGCGGCGCTTCTGCTGATCGCTGCGTCATCCCTCTGCGGGGAGAACGCAAAAGAGGCAGCCCGGATCTGGAAGCGGGACCGGCGCAGACATGCGAGCCCGAATTCCGCCCAGTGTGAGGCGGCCATGGCGGGGGCTCTGGGGCTGCGGCTTTGCGGTCCGGCGAGTTATTTCGGAAAACCAATGGAAAAACCCTGGATCGGAGACGGCAGGCGGGAGATCTCCCCCGCGGATATCCGGCGGGCGTGCCGGATGGATGAAGTGGGAAGCGCACTGGGCCTGATCATTTTCGGCGCCTTGAGACGGCTCGCGGTGAGATGATCATCCGGGTGAGCGACGGGAGAAGACAGAATGGCAGCCAGAGAAGCACTGATTCACGGCGGCGACTGGGCCGGCTTCAAAAGTGAATACGGGAAACTGCCGCTGGATTTTTCGGCGAGTATCAGCCCGCTGGGGCTGCCGGAGAGCGTGCGGAAAGCCGCGGCAGACGCCCTGAAGATGACGGACCGGTATCCCGACCCACTGTGCAGAGAGCTGAGGGCCGCGCTGACGGCAGCCTGTGGCATTCCGGAAGAGCAGATCGTCTGCGGTAACGGCGCCTCAGACCTCATTTACCGGATCTGCCGGGTGCTGCATCCGCGAAATGCCGCCGTACTGACACCGGGCTTTGCCGAATACGAGCGGGCGCTGTGCGCGGAGAACAGTGAACTGGACCTGATTCCGCTTCCGGAAGCGAATGGCTTCCGGCTGACGGAAGAGACGGTTCAGGAAATCCCGCAGAACTGCGAACTGCTGTTTCTGTGCAACCCCAACAACCCGGCAGGTCTTCTGGCGGAGAGAGAATCCGTGCAGATGCTGCTGGACCGGTGCCGGGAGACAGGCATGTGTCTGGTGGCAGACGAGTGCTTTCTGGATTTTGTCGAGAGGCCGGAGGATCACAGTCTGATTCCGGCGCTCCGAAATACACCGGATCTCGTGGTTTTGCGTGCGTTCACCAAAACCTGGGCCATGGCGGGACTGCGTCTTGGCTACGCGCTCTGCGGGAACGGCCTGCTTGCCCGGGCTCTGCGGGACGACGGCCCGCCCTGGGCAGTCTCGGGCGTGGCACAGGCCGCGGGCCTGGCCGCCCTGCGGGAGCAGGCTTACGTACAGACGTTGCGGGAGGCGATTTCGGGCGAGCGGAAGAGAATGCTCCCGGCGCTGGAGGCAATGGGCCTGCGGGTGATTCCGGGAGAAGCCAATTTTCTCCTGTTCCGCTCCGCCGATCCTGAACTTGCGGACAAGCTCCGTCGGCGCGGGATCCTCATCCGGGACTGCCGGAATTTCCGGGGGCTGTGCGCGGGCTGGTACCGGGTTGCGGTGCGGGCGCCTGAGGAGAACGACAGGCTCCTCAGTGCCCTGAGGGAGGAACTCTGAAGATGGCAAAGTGCATCATGGTGCAGGGAACCATGTCCGGTGCGGGGAAGAGCCTGCTGGTGACGGCACTCTGCCGCATCTTCCGGCAGGACGGGCTGCGTGTGGCCCCGTTCAAAAGCCAGAACATGGCCCTCAACAGCTATGTCACCCCGGACGGACTGGAGATCGGCCGCGCCCAGGCGGCCCAGGCCGAGGCCGCGGGGCGGGAATGCGATGTGCGGATGAACCCGATTCTGCTCAAACCCTCCAGCGATACCGGCAGCCAGCTCATTGTTATGGGTGAGGTGCGCGGACACTACGATGCGCGCGATTACTTCCGGATGAAACGGAGCCTGATCCCGGAGATTCTGGCAGCCTACCGCGGCCTTGCGGCCGAAAATGACGTGATTGTCATTGAAGGCGCAGGTTCACCGGCTGAAATAAACCTGAGGGAAGATGACATTGTCAATATGGGTCTGGCAGAGCTGGTGAATGCGCCGGTGCTGCTGGCAGGGGACATTGACCGGGGCGGCGTGTTTGCCCAGCTTTACGGCACGGTCGCCCTGCTCCGGCCCGAAGAAAAGGCCCGCGTTGTGGGTACGGTCATCAACAAATTCCGCGGCGATGTGGAGCTGCTGCGGCCGGGGCTCCGCCGGCTGGAGGAGCTGACCGGCATCCCGGTGCTGGGGGCGGTGCCCTGGCTGAATACCGACCTGGACGATGAAGACAGTCTGGCGCCCCGCCTAAGCCGGGAACGGAAAGAACGGGTGCTGGATATTGCGGTGATACGGCTGCCGCACATCTCAAACTTTACGGACTTCAGCGCTCTGGAATCGCATCCGGCGCTGGGTGTGCGCTATGTCTCCAGAGCGGAACGGCTGGGAGAACCGGATCTGCTGGTCCTGCCCGGCACCAAGAACACCATGGGAGATCTTCTATGGCTGAAAGAATGCGGAATGGCTCAGAGCGTAACGGATGCCGCTGCGCGGGGTACACCGGTTCTGGGCGTCTGCGGAGGATACCAGATGCTGGGCAGGACTCTCTCTGACCCGTACGGGGTGGAGCAGCAGGGCAGCCTGCCGGGACTGGGCCTGCTGTCCTGCCGGACCGTCTTTACCGGCGGGAAAACCCGAACCCGCCGGCAGGCAGTCTGCACAGCGGAGCTGATGCCGGGCGCGCGCCTGCAGGGATATGAAATCCATATGGGCAGGACGGATACCGGAACCGCAGCTCCCTTCTGCCGTTTTGATGACGGCAGCACCGACGGTGCTGCCTGCGGGAATGTCTTTGGAACCTATCTGCATGGGCTTTTTGACAGCGGAGAGGCCGTGGAGAAGCTTGCCGAAGGGCTTGCAGCGCGCAAGGGTATTTCCATCCCGCACGGCAGGATAGAAGAACGCGCTTCTTACCGCAACCGGCAGTACGACCTGCTGGCAGATGCGGTGCGGGCAGGTCTCGACATGGAGAAGGTATATGAAGCGATGGAGCGGTTTTCAGCAGCGGGCCAGACGGCAGAGGGAGCCCCGCCGGGGAGAAACCGGACGGAGGAATGGGAGCCATGAAGCAGCAGCCAGGTGAAATTGAACGGGAGAGCCTTGCCATCATCCGCACAGAACTGGAGAGACGGGGCATCACTGTTCCGGAAGAGAATGCGGCTGTGACGCTGCGGTGCATTCACGCCAGTGCCGACTTTGATTACGCCGAAACCCTACGCTTTACGCCAAATGCGGTTTCCCGCGCAGTTCAGGCGCTGCTGGGCGGTGCAACCATTGTGACGGATACCAATATGGCCCTCGCCGGGGTGAGCAAATCCGGCCTCAGGAAGCTGGGCGGAGAGGCCTTCTGCTTCATGGCGGATGCGCGGATTGCCGAAGCGGCAAAACAGAACGGCACAACGCGGGCGGCGGCCTCCGTCAACCATGCGGTGACTGCCTTCCCTCATGCGGTGTTCGCGGTCGGCAATGCTCCGACGGCTCTTTTTCGCCTCGCAGAGATAATTGAGGACGGCCTTCGGCCCTCCCTGGTGATCGGAGTACCGGTGGGCTTTGTGAATGTTGTGGAAAGCAAGGAACGCATCCTGCAGGTTTGCGCGGATGCGGACGTCCCAGCCATTGTTGCGCTGGGCCGCAAGGGCGGCAGCAGCATTGCGGCGGCGGTATGCAACGCGCTGATCTACACTGCTGCCGGCATGCTGGACCCGAAGGACCGGGGCTGGGACTGAGGCCCGGATACCCGGCAGCAGGCGGAATGGGACGGAATGGAACGTACGAAGGAAAGCAAGGTGGCAGTCCGCAATGGAGCATTACCGGTTTTTTCAGAACAGAGAATGTGAATACTTCCCCTGCCACAGCGGGGTTCCGGAAGCAGATTTCAACTGCCTGTTCTGTTACTGTCCCCTTTACGCTCTGGGGAAAAACTGCGGCGGGAACTTCTGTTACACGGCAGCCGGAGTGAAAAGCTGCGTGAATTGCAGCTTCCCTCACCGGAGGGAGAACTACGATGCGCTGCTGGCCCGTTTTCCGGAGCTCCGGGCGCTGGCACAGAAGCACGGTGAAGATGCATGAGCTTTGAACACTACATCCGCAGTGGGAAAGAGCTGCTGCGCTGCGGCTATACCACCGGAACCTGCGCCGCCCTGGCGGCGGCGGGAGCGGCAAGCCTGCTGCTGAGCGGCGAAACGCCGGAAACTCTGCGCCTGGTCACGCCGAAGGGACTGCCGGTGGAAGTGGAACCGGTCTTCTGCTGCCGGGAAGGCAGCACTGCCGTCTGCGCAGTGCGGAAGGATGCCGGAGATGACCCTGACGTAACCAACGGCATGCTGGTGACAGCAGCGGTGAAGAAAGCGGCCAGCGGCATCGCCGTTGACGGCGGCGAAGGCGTTGGCCGGGTGACAAAACCCGGACTGAACCAGCCGGTGGGAGCGGCAGCCATTAACGCGGTGCCGAGGCAGATGATCCGCGAAGCGGCGGAAAGCATCTGCCGGAACTGCGGTTACAGCGGCGGACTCACGATTGAGATCTCGGTCCCCGGAGGGGCGGAAGCAGCGAAGAAGACCTTCAACCCGCAGCTGGGTATTGAGGGGGGCATTTCCATCCTTGGTACTTCCGGCATTGTGGAGCCCATGAGCGAGCGCGCCATCATCGACACTACCGCTCTGGAAATCCGCCAGGCGGCAGAGACGGGGGCAGCGCGCATCATCCTGCTGCCGGGCAACTACGGCATGGACTATCTCTCGGCGGAACTGCCGGAGCTAGCTGCAATACCCCGTGCAAAGTGCTCCAACTACATCGGTGATGCCATCGACTGCGCCGCGCTGGAGGGCTTCCGGGAGGCACTGCTGGTCGGACACATCGGGAAGCTGGTCAAACTTGCAGGCGGTATTATGAACACCCACTCCAGAACGGCGGACTGCCGGCGGGAACTCTTCTGCGCCCATGCGGCGCTCTGCGGAGCGGATACCGAAACCTGCCGCGCCCTGATGAGCGAGGTTACCACGGACGGCTGCCTGACTGTGCTGGAGCAGGCGGGGTTGCGGGCTGCGGTGATGAGGAGTCTGCTGGATGCAGTGCAGCAGGCGCTTACCCGGCGGGCAGGCGGCATGCGCATCGGCGCCCTGCTGTTTTCCCTGGAGAGGGGACTGCTGGGCATGACGGAAGAAGCTGCCGCAATGCTCGGGGAATGAAAGGAACAGAGTGTATGGGAAGGAAAACCGGAATCGCACTGACGGCGTTCACCGAGCAGGGCAGGGAACTCGCCGGGCGGCTTGCCGCGGCCGAGAACGGAAGCGTTCGGGACGAAAACCTGCCGCTTGCGGTTTGGACGCGGGAGGCTTTCCGCACCTGTGAAGCGCTTATTTTTGTCGGTGCTGCCGGCATCGCAGTGCGGGCCGTGTCCCCGTATGTCCGCAGCAAAGCCGAAGACCCTGCCGTCCTCTGTGTGGATGAGCTGGGCAGATGGGTGATTCCGCTGCTGTCCGGGCACCTGGGCGGCGCCAACGCACTGGCGGGGGAAATCGCTGCGCTGACCGGCGGCGAGGCCGTTATTACCACGGCGACAGACTTGAACGGTGCCTTTGCCGTTGATCTTTGGGCCGGTATGCAGGGCATGCATGTTCTGCAGCCGGAGCGGATCCGGCAGGTCTCTGCCAAAATCCTCCGGGGTAGAGAAATCCGGATCTGCTGCCCCTTCCCGGTGAAGGGGACGCGGCCGGAGCGGGTCAGCCTGTGGGGAGATGCCGGCAGCCCGGCAATGGCAGCCGAAGAAGCGGATGTGCTGGTTTCTTACCGGATAACCGGCACAAAAGCGCTGCAGCTGGTGCCGTGCGTTCTGAGCCTTGGAATCGGCTGCAGAAAGGGCATTTCGGATACACAGCTGGAGTCGGGGTTCCGCAGCTTCTGCGAAGAGCGGGGAATTCATCCGCAGGCAGTTGCGCAAGCCGCCTCCATTGACCGTAAACGCAGTGAACCCTGCCTGCTTCGGTTCTGCGAGCGTCACGGCTGGACAGTTCAGTGGTTCAGCGCGGATGAACTTCAAAGCGTGGAAGGCAGTTTTTCGGCCTCCGGCTTTGTAGAGCAGACGGTGGGTGTGGATAACGTGTGTGAAAGGGCTGCCGTGCTCGCATCAGGAGGTACGCTGGTGGAAGCAAAATATGCTTTCGACGGTGTGACCTTCGCTTTGGCAGAGTGCCCCGCCGTTTATGACTGGAGAACATGATATGGGAAAGCTTTACGTGGTGGGCATCGGCCCGGGAAATGAAGAGAATCTCTCCGCACTTGCCCGCAAAGCACTGGAGGAAGCAAAACTCATCTGCGGCTACACGGTGTATGCAGAACTGCTGAAGCCTCTGTTCCCAGGGAAAAAATATCATACTACCGGCATGACCGGTGAACTGGAGCGCTGCCGCTTCTGCCTGCAGTGCGCAGAGGGAGAGGAAACCGTCGCTCTCGTCTGCAGCGGGGATGCGGGCGTTTACGGCATGGCAGGGCCGGTGCTGGAGATGAAGCCGTCCTACCCCCGTGCCGAGGTGACCATCATACCCGGAATCACTGCCGCGCTGTCCGGAGCCGCCCTGCTGGGGGCTCCGCTGGGGCATGACTTCTGCGTGATTTCCCTGTCGGACCGGCTGACGCCCTGGGAACTCATCGAGCGCCGGCTGCGCATGGCGGCCAGAGGGGACTTTGCCCTCTGCCTGTATAACCCTGCCTCCAGGCACCGGCCGGACTATCTGCGGCGCGCCTGTGACGTCCTGCTGGAGGAAGTCGGACAGGACAGAGTCTGCGGCCTGGCCCGGCAGATCGGCCGGGAGGGTGAGAGCTTCGAAGTTCTGAACCTGCGGGAACTGCGGGATGCGGACGCAGACATGTTTACCACGGTATTTATAGGCTCTTCCCGGACGGTGGAGACCGGAGGGTGCATGGTAACGCCCCGGGGATACCAGACATGAAGATGGTCATCTTCGGCGGCACCACCGAGGGCAGGGAACTATCCGCACGGCTGCGGCGGGCAGGGGCGGAAGTTACGGTCTGTGTGGCAAGCGGGTACGGCGAAGAGGAGCAGGCGCGGGTACCGGGTGTCACGATCCGCACAGGCCCTCTGACGGCAGAGGAAAAGAGGGTGCTGCTGCAGAAAGCCGACCTCTGCGTGGACGCGACCCATCCGTATGCCACCCATGTAACCCAATCGGTGAAGGAAGCCTGCCGGGAAGCGGGTGTGGAATATCTGCGGCTGCTACGGGGGGCAGAAAGCGGCCCGCACATGGAAGAGGAGAACACACTTTTTGTGGACTGCACTGCCGATGCCGCGCAATGGCTCGCCGGGCGGGAAGGGAATGTTCTCCTGACCACCGGGGCAAAGGAACTCGCGGAATTCGCCTCGCTTCCGCCGACGCGCCTGTTCCCCCGCGTGCTGCCGAGCCATGAGAGCCTGAAGAGCTGTGAGGCTCTCAGTATTCCTCACCGGAACATCATTGCCATGCAGGGCCCGTTTTCACGGGAACTGAATGCGGCCATCATCCGGCAGTACCGGATCCGTTTTGTCGTCACCAAGGACGGCGGAGCCCCCGGCGGATTCCCCGAAAAGCAGGAAGCAGCCAGAGACACCGGCGCGCAGCTGATTGTGCTGCGGCGGCCGGAGGAAAGCGGACTTTCTTTTGAGGAAGTCCTGACCCGGTGCATCACGCGCCTCGGCGGCGGCAACGCTGCGCCGCAGAGACGTGCTGCAGATAAAAGAGAAGGGCCCGGAGAAGGATCCGGTCCTGGTCAGAAGGAGAAAGAGTGAATATGAAAAAATGCTTTGCCATGATGCTGACTGTCAGCATGCTGGTCATGCTGCTGGCAGCCTGCGGAAGCAGCGCGGATGCTCCCGCTGCGGCGGAAGAGCCGAAGGCCGAAGAGGCAGCGGCGCCGGAAGAGATGGTGGAAGAGACCATGGAGGAGCCTGTGGAAGAAGAGAACTATGAGACCGGTGATGCCTCCCTGGACAACCCCCGGAACCAGGACGGCATCGGCGAAAAGGAACTGCTGGTGGTGTCCTTCGGCACCAGCTTCAACGACAGCCGCCGCGTGACCATCGGCGCCATTGAGGACGCCCTGCAGGAGGCGTATCCCGACTGGAGTGTCTGCCGCGCCTTTACCAGCCAGATCATCATCGACCATATCCGGAGCCGTGACGGTGAAGCCATTGACAATGTTACTGAGGCCCTGGAACGGGCTGCTGCAAACGGCGTCAGGACCCTGGTGGTGCAGCCAACTCACCTGATGAGCGGCTTTGAGTACACAGATCTGAAGAACGAACTGGCCGAATATGCCGATGCTTTCGAGCAGGTTGTGATGGGCGTTCCGCTGCTGAACACCGATGAGGACTTCAGCCGGGTGGCCGCTGCCGTGAAAGCGGCAACGGAAGAATTTGACGACGGCGAGACCGCCATCTGCTTTATGGGCCACGGAACCGAGGCCGACTCCAACGGTGTCTACGCCGGAATGCAGCAGGTGATGGAGGATGCCGGTTACCTGAACTGTTTCATCGGCACCGTTGAGGCGGAGCCCTCTGTGGAGGACGTGCTGGAAGCCGTCCGGGCCGGCAGCTACACAAAGGTTGTACTGCGGCCCCTGATGATCGTAGCCGGTGATCATGCCAACAACGACATGGCAGGTGACGAAGAGGACTCCTGGAAGAGTATTTTTGAAGCCGCCGGCTATGATGTGACCTGTGTGGTGGAAGGTCTTGGGCAGTTGGAAGCCATCCGGGAGATCATTGTTGCCCACGCCGGGGACACCATTGCTCAGCTTGGCTGAACTTCGGCTGCCTGACGGTGACGGAACACCTTTTCGGCAGGCTGGCGCAGTGCAGCCGGGCCGGAGACAGAAAACCGCAGTAAGCCACAGGGAACCCTTGCGAAACGGTAAAGGAGATGCCATGAAACGACTGACGGCACTGTTGCTCTGCATGATCATTCTGGCGGGGCTCGCTGGTTGCGGGCAGCAGAGTGCGGAGCCTGCAGCCAAAGACGCCGGTGAACCGGCAGAAGATTCTTCCGGAACGAACCCGGTACCTGCCGCTGCCCCTGCGGTGGCCGATGCCTCGCAGATGACAGCGGTAGAAGAAGTGAAGGAAGAGGGTATGGTCCCCGTTTTTGCCGAAGATCTGCTGGACGGAGATTACCCGGTGAAAGCAGAGTCCAGCTCTTCCATGTTCCGTATTGAGAGCGCGGTTCTGCACGTGCGGGACGGCAGCATGACGGTAACGCTCACCATGGGCGGCAAGGGCTATCTGTATGTTTTCCCCGGAACCGCCCTCGAAGCCGCAACCGGAGAGGAGACCTCCGCCATTCCTTTTGCGGAGGATGAAAACGGTTCCCACACCTTTACCGTTCCGGTGGAGGCGCTGGATGCGGGCTTCCCCTGCGCGGCTTTCAGCAAAAACAAAGAGCTGTGGTATGACCGCACCCTGCTGCTGCGGGCGGATTCCCTGCCCGCCGGTGCGTTTCGGGAAGGCTTTTTTGTAACGGCGGAGAGTCTCGGCCTGGAAGACGGATTGTATACGGCAGAGGTGACACTGACCGGCGGAAGCGGAAAGGCAACGGTGCAATCGCCTGCGGTGCTGACTGTCGGGAACGGGAAAGCGGAAGCCGTCATTGTCTGGAGCAGCAGCAACTATGACTACATGAAGGCAGGGGGCGAGCAGTTTTTCCCTCTGGAAGGCTATGAGACTTCTGCCTTCCGGATCCCGGTTACCTGCTTTGACCGGCAGATTTCCGTCATTGCCGACACGGTCGCCATGAGCGAGCCCCATGAGATTTCCTACACGCTCTGCTTCTCTTCGGAGAGCATTGAAGACGCCGGCAGGCAGACGGACGGAATTGCCGGCAGCATGGATCTGCACTATGCGGAGCACTTTGCCGTAGACTGGTATTCCGGCGGCGCGGCGAAGCTTACGGTTGGCGGAACGGAAGAGATGCTCCTGCTTCCCGCCGGTGCGGCCGTGCCGGTGGGGTTGGAGAAGCTGCCGCGGATTCCCGTTCCGGCGGAGAACATCTATCTTGCCAGCTCTTCGGCGGCAGACCTGTTTCTCCAGGCCGGGGCGCTGGACAGTGTGCGCTACACCGCCACTTCAGCAGAAAACTGGAAGATTCCGGAACTGAGGGAGGCTGTGGAAAAGGACGCCATTCTCTACGCGGGAAAATACAGCGCACCGGATTACGAACTGCTGCTTTCCGAAGGCTGCGGTCTGGCACTGGAAAACACCATGATTCTCCACAGCCCCGCAACAAAGGAAAAACTCGAACAGCTCGGAATTCCGGTGCTGATCGAGTATTCCAGTTATGAGGCCCATCCGCTGGGCCGCGTTGAATGGATCCGGCTGTACGGGCTGCTGAGCGGCCGGCAGAAAGAAGCCGATTCATTCTTTGCCCGGCAGGAGGCGCTTTTCCGCAGCGCGGAAAGCAGCCTTCCGGGTGCGGAAACAGACGTGGAAAGGAAAACCGTGGCATTCTTTCACCTGAGCCCGAACGGCGGTGTGGTGGTACGGCGGCAGGCGGATTATGTGACGCAGATGATCGAGCTTGCCGGAGGGAAAACCGCGGTGACAGAGCTGCCGGAGACGGAAAATGCGCTTTCCACGGTTACCATCCAGATGGAGGCCTTCTATGCGCAGGCGCGGGATGCGGATGTGCTGATCTACAACAGTACGACGGCGGGGGATATGGAGGACATGGAACAGTTCCTCGCACTGAATCCACTGCTCGGGGACTTTAAGGCTGTGCGGGAAGGAAATGTCTGGTGCACGGAAATGAGCATGTTTCAGCGCTCTTCCGCCGCTGCCGGAATGATTGCGGAACTGCAGGCCATCCTGAGGGACGAAACGGACGGCGCGGAGCTGCAGTATCTGCACAGGATTCAATAAATGGAGAACAGACGCAGAAAACATATTGCCTGCTGCTTTGCCTTGCTGACGCTGCTGGGGCTGGGTCTTGCCCTGCTGAATCTGACAACGGGCAGCACGGCACTGACGATTGGAGAAATGGTTTCCGCACTGAGCGGGGCTGCGGAAGAAACTGTGGCGACGCGCATAGTGCGGGATATCCGCCTTCCCCGGCTGCTGGCGGCGGCTCTGCTCGGCGGGGCGCTGTCGGTTTCAGGATTCCTGCTGCAGACATTCTTCGCAAACCCCATTGCCGGGCCTTTTGTGCTGGGCGTGTCATCCGGCGCCAAGCTTACCGTTGCCCTCGCAATGATCTTCTGCCTGGGGCACGGGCTTCTTCTGAGCGCCGCAGGGATGATTGCGGCGGCCTTTATCGGGTCGCTTGCCGCAATGGGCTTTGTGCTGCTGGCAGCCGGGAGACTGCGGGGAATGTCGCGGCTGATCGTCTGCGGCATAATGATCGGGTATATCTGCTCCGCCGTCACCGACTTTGTGGTGACCTTTGCAGACGACGCAAACATTGTGAATCTGCATTACTGGTCGATGGGCAGTTTTTCCGGGGTCGGCTGGCCGGAGCTGAAAGTGGCGGCCTTCACGGTCGGCGCAGCGCTGATCTGCTCGTTTTTCCTCTCCAAACCAATGGAAGCCTACCAACTGGGAGAGGCAAGCGCCGCGAGCATGGGCGTCCGTATCCGGCGGTTTCGCACCTGGCTGATTCTGCTCTCCAGCGTGCTGTCCGCCAGCGTGACGGCCTTTGCAGGGCCGATATCCTTTGTGGGAATAGCGGTGCCGCAGCTGATGAAGAGCCTGTTCCGCACGGCGAAACCGCTCGTCATGGTCCCTGCCTGTTTTCTCGGCGGGGCAGGCTTCTGCCTGCTGTGTGATCTGATTGCGCGCACGGTTTTCGCACCGACGGAGCTTTCCATCAGCTCCGTGACAGCCATCTTCGGCGCCCCGGTGGTGATCCGGATGCTCTTAAAGCGCGGAAAGGGAGCGGCGGCATGAAAGAGGCGCTTCTCAGAGCAGAAAAACTGTCCGTTGGATACGGGACACATACGGTAGTGGCGGATATCGCAATGCAGGCGGAACCGGGCAGGATTCTCTGCCTGATCGGCCCCAACGGTGCCGGGAAGTCCACCCTGCTGCGTACCCTGGTCCGGCAGCTTCCGCCGACAGGCGGCGCTGTGCTGTTAAACGGCAGGGAACTGGGCGATTATCGGGAACAGGAGCTTGCAAAACTCCGTGCTGCGGTTCTCACCGGACGGCCGGAGCCGGAGCTGATGTGCTGTGAAGATGTCGTTGCCACGGGGCGCTATCCCTATACCGGCCGTCTCGGCATTCTGACCGGGGAAGACTGGAATGTGGTGCGGAGCTGTATGGAACTGGTGGGGGTTCTGCCGCTCAGGGAGCAGGACTTCAGCCGCATCAGCGACGGCCAGCGCCAGCGGGTGCTGCTGGCAAGAGCGCTCTGTCAGGAACCGAAGATCCTGATTTTGGATGAACCGACTTCGTTCCTTGATCTTCGCCATAAACTGGATTTCCTGCAGCTTCTGCGGGATCTGGTCAGGGAAAAACAGCTTGCCGTCATCATGAGCATGCACGAGCTGGAGCTTGCACAGCGGTTTTCCGATACGCTGCTCTGCATTCGCAACGGACGCATCGACCGGGCGGGAACCCCGGAGGAGGTTTTCACTCCCGGATATATCGAAACCCTGTATGATATGGATCAGGGCAGCTATGACTGTCTGGCCGGGACGGCGGAGGCGGGGAGACTGCCGGACCCGCCGAAGGTCTTTGTCATCGGCGGCGGCGGCAGCGGCATCCCGGTCTACCGGAAGCTCCGGCGCCTGGGCATTCCGTTTGCGGTCGGCGTACTCCAGGAGAACGACCTGGACCTTCCGACAGCGCGCGCCCTGGCGGGCATCGTGATTACAGATCGTGCCTATGAGAAAATCAGCAGGGAAAAGGTGGAAGAAGCGCTTGCTGTTCTGAATCAGTGTGAGGAGCTGATCTGCACCGTCGGTTTCGGAGAGGAGAACAGGGAAAACCACCGTTTGCTGGAGCGGGGGATAGCGCTTGGCATTGCCCGCTGAAGCGGCCAGGTCCTCTGCTGCCTATGCACGATAGTATGGCGCGCGCTCGCTCCGGGCGTAACAGTCGTCGCAGTAGTTGGAAATGGAACCGATGGGCAGTTCCCTGCCGCAGCTGCGGCAGCGGCGGATGTACTGGGACTTGTTCTCCTTCATGAGTTCGGCAATCCGGTCACAGATGGCGCTTCGCTGAGCGGAGCAATCGTCCGGGATACCGATACGGCGAAGCAGCTGGTGGTGAATGTCGTAGGCCTTGTACTGAAGCTCGCAGTCCAGCAGGGTTTCAGTGCCAAACCAGGGCGCCGGAATCCTGCGGCTGCGCAGAATGGCTCTGGCGCATTCCGTCCAGTAATTCACCAGTTCTTCGGTGCGGGTGTCGACCGGACAGGTAATCAGGTCGAATACCAGTTCCCGCTTCCCGTCCGGGATTCTCAGCCCTTTCAGACACTTGAGCAGGGTGCGGGCTTCCTTCATGTCCTCACGCAGAAATTCCCGGTGTTTTTCCATCTGCTGCCACGTCTTCAGCAGCAGATCCAGCGGATAATCCGTGCTCAACACTTCACGCGGAAAGGCAATGCAGGCGGCGCGGATATTCGGTACGCGCCTGCCCAGCCTTTCCTGGATAATGGTTTTGTTTCCCAGCACCAGCACTTCGCCGTATTCATTCATGCCGTAGCGGCCCGCGCGTCCGCCGATCTGGTTGACCTCGGCGGTGGTGACGCTCCGGAATTCCTTCCCGTCGTATTTTTCGGTTTCGGCAAAGATCACGCGCTTAATGGGCAGGGAGATCCCGAGCCCGATAGCGTCGGTGGCAACAACAATGTTGGTTTCGCCGGAAGTGTATTTGCGCACCTCGTTCCGCCTTGCTTCCGGCGGCAGGGCACCGTAAATAACGCTGGCGCGAAAGCCGTTTTTTTCCAGCAGGGCGGCGGTGGAAAGCACGCTCTTCCGTGAAAAGCAGATCAGCGCATCGTCCGGCCGCAGATCCTGGTAGCCGTGGCAGACGCCGCCGTAGCGAAGCGGAGCAAGGCGGTGATGCTGTACCACACTGTAATGATCTGAGAAACGGCCGATCAGTTCTTCCACATAGCTCAGCGCTTCCGGGGCCATGCAGAGGTGCACGACGTCGGCGTCCACCAGGCAGATGGCTTTCAGCCAGGAAGCTCCGCGGTCGGGGTCCGCAATCAGCTGAGCCTCGTCGATGACGGCGGTCCTGAAGTGGGTGTGATAGTCACAGAGCTCGATGGTGGAGGAGACGATCTGTGCGTTGTCCACGGGGATAGATTCTTCCCCGGTCAGCATGCTGCAGGGGATACCGTCCGCGTTGATGCGGTCGAACATCTCCAGCGCCAGCAGGCGCAGCGGCCCCAGGTAGGTTCCCGGGGTGTTCTGCTTCAGGTCCTCGATGGCGTCATGGGTTTTGCCGCTGTTGGTGGGGCCCACATGCAGCACGAACGTGCGCTTCAGGCTGCGGGCGCGTTCAATATAGGCCTCCGGGGAATAGTCCTCAAAGAGAGCGCGGATTTCGGCAATCTGACGCTGCTCCCGCCGGGCGGCTTCCTGCTCTTCCCGGAGGCGGACCAGGGCCGGACTCTGCATCGCCTTTTCGACCTGTTCCGCCGGCCAGACACCCACGCTCCACCAGGCACCGCCCCTGCCCTTCACCTTCTTAAGCTGTGGGCGGGGCAGGTACTGCTGAATCTGATTTTTGGTCAGCCCGTATTGACGCATGATTTGCTTCTGTGTCAGCGGGCGGCTCTTTTTTGCCATGATTCTTCTCCTGCGCAGGCTGAAATGTTCCGTCAGCCGTGCTTTGACGACATTCTACAGGAATGTGCCGTGTTGTGCAAGCAGGAATGACGGGAGAACCCGGGCGGATTTTTGTCACACAGGCGGTTGCACGCCGGCGGGGTTCCGGGTATAATACCCACAACAAACGGAAGAGAAAGAAGGCGCAGCAAATGATGATGCTTTCAGAAAATATCTCAAGGGCGCAGGACGGAACCCTGCTGTTTGCCGGGCAGAGCGTACCTGCGCTTGCCAGACGGTACGGTACCCCCCTGTACCTGATGGATGAAGAGCGGATTCGCAGTAACTGCCGGCTCTATACCGGCACCTTCCGGGAATGCTTTGGCAACCGGGCGCTGCCGCTGTATGCCGGGAAGGCCGCCTCCTTCCGGCAGATGTATCGCATTGCGGCGGAGGAGGGCATGGGAGTTGACGCCGTTTCGGTGGGAGAAATCCATACCGCTCTCAGCGCGGGATTCCCGCCGGAGAAGATCTTCTTCCACGGGGACGGAAAGACCGATGCGGACATCCGGTACGGGGTGGAAAACCGGATAGGATATTTCATCGTGGACAACCCCGAAGAGCTGGAGCAGCTCTCAAAGGAAGCAGACGGGCAGGGCGTGGTGCAGAAAGTCCTGCTGCGCGTGACCCCCGGCATCGACCCCCACACCTACAAGGCGGTAACCACCGGCACGATTGACGTGAAGTTCGGCGTTCCCATGGAGACCGGTCAGGCCTTCGCGTTTGTGCGGCAGGCGCTCTCTCTCCCAGCGCTGGAAATCTGCGGCCTGCACTGCCATGTGGGTTCCCAGGTGTTCGATGAAACGGTTTTTGAAGACTCCGTCGATGTTATGACCGGATTCATGGCACAATTGCACCGGGAACTGGGCTTTGAGACGCGGATGCTGAACATCGGCGGCGGGTACGGCGTGCGTTATCTGGATACCGACCGGCGCATTGACATTGCGGGGCGCATCCGTGGCGTGGCGGCCCGCCTGCAGGAACGCTGTGCGGAGCTAGGGCTTTCCGAGCCCTTCTTCCTGATGGAGCCGGGCCGCAGCATCGTAGCCGATGCCGGGATGACCGTCTATACCGTGAGCAGCGTCAAGCGGATTCCGGGCTACAAATACTATGTGGTGGTGGACGGCGGCATGACGGACAATCCCCGTTACTGCCTGTACGGCGCTCCCTATACCGTGCTGCATGCCGACCGGGAGACTGCCTTCTATGCCGTCTATGACCTGGCGGGACGCTGCTGTGAAAGCGGTGATATCATTCAGCCGACCGTAAAGCTGCCGGACGATACCCGCCGCGGCGATCACATTGCCGTCTGCACCACCGGAGCTTACAACTACTCGATGGCGTCCAACTACAACCGGCTGGGCCGCCCGCCGGTTGTGATGCTGAAGAACGGAGACAGCGTGGTTGCGGTCCGCCGCGAGACGCCGGACGACGTCTGCGCACTGGATCTGTAAAACTGCTGTAGAGCGCCGGCGGTCCTGGAATACAGAAGCCGTGAGGATGGAAGCGGACAGCGGCCGAAACGGCAGGGAACGAAAATGCCGGTTGCATCCGGGCACGGTTCGGACTATAATAATATGATTTTTCCGTATCAGACCGAGCTGGAAACACGGGGGATTTTCGGTATGAAAGCAAAAAAACCTGAAAAACAGATATCGGTTCTGCTGCTGGCAGCCCTGCTTGCGCTTGCACTTTTGTGCGGGTGCGGTCTTCCCGGCAGCGGTTCCTCAGCGCCGAAGCTCCGCTTCCCGGGGCGCGTGAAGGCAAGGACGGAGGACACCGTGCTGAGCCTTGCAAATCTGCAGCATCAGGATGTGCCTGAGGCGGCGGAACTGCTGATGCAGATGACGGCGCTGGAAGAACTGGATCTTGGCAGCGACGGCGTCTGGACCGGCGGCGAAGAAGGACAGAGCAACGCCGGTAACGGCTCTGCCGGCGGCGCACGGGATCTGACCTGGGAGGATCTTCGTACGCTGCGGGAAGCTGCGCCCGAGGCAAGGTTTCTCTATCGTTTCTGCCTTTACGGGAAGGACTTCACCACCCTGGATGAGGCGATGGATCTGAGCGGTATTCCTGTCACGGATGAGGCCGCAGCCCTGAAGGCGGTTCTGCCTCTGATGGAAAACTGCAGCGCCCTGGACATGGATTCCTGCGGTGTGCCGGACAGCGTTATGGCGGACCTGCGTGAGGCCTGGCCGGAGAAGAATGTGGTCTGGCGCGTGAATGCGGGGTCGGATTACAGCTTTCGGACGGACGCAAAGGAGCTGGACCTCAGCACACTGTCGCACCGGGATGTGGCGGAAACGGCGGAAGCGCTGGCGCTGCTGCCCGGGCTGGAGACGGTTGAACTCGGCACGGACGGGGCCTGGACCGGGAACCCGCCGGAGCTGACGAAGGAGACGGCCTCTGTCGAGAGACCGGAGGAAGCCACCCGCGACCTGACCTGGAAGGACCTGCACACCCTGCAGGATGCCGCGCCGCAGGCGCAGTTTCAGTACCGCTTCCGCTTTTACGGCCGGGACTTCACCACTGCGGATGAGCTCATGGATCTGAATCACAGCACCATGACAGACAATGCGGAAGCCGTCCGTGACATTCTGCCGCTCATGAAGAACTGCAAAAAGCTGGACATGGATTCCTGCGGTGTTCCGTCGGAGACCATGGCGGAGATTCGTGATGACTACCCGGATATGGATGTGGTCTGGCGCATCTGGTTCGGCTATTACAACATCTATTCCTGCCGGACGGACATTGAGCTGATGGTGAATTCTTCCGGCAGCGCCGGCATGAACGATGAGAACGCAAAGGATCTGAAGTACTGCACCAAAGTAAAACGCCTGGATATGGGCCACAACTGGAACATGCACGACTGGAGCTTTCTGTCCTACATGAAGGATCTGGAGATCTGCATCATCACGGTCAGCGGCTGGACGGACATCAACATGCTGGAGGGGCTAACCAATCTGGAGTACCTGGAAATATGCCCAATTGGCCACGGATACTGCGGTGTACTGGACCTCTCCCCGCTGCGGAATCTTACCAACCTGGAGCATCTGAACATATGCGGCATCAGCTACACCAGCAACTGGGAGGTTCTGAAGAACCTGACCAAGCTGAAGAGGCTGTGGATCGGGCACTGGACCGCGAGCGGCTTCCCGGAAGGGGCAATAGACGAGCTGCGCGCCGCGCTCCCGAACACCGAAATCAACGTGACGGAGCTTTCGGCGGCAACCGGCAGCTGGAAGGGCGGCGACGGACAGACCGGCCCCTTCCCGGAACGCTATAGGCTGCTGCGGGAGCAGATGGAGTATGACAAGAACTGGGGCTATTTCCCCACATCTGAACAGGACCCGTTGTACCGGGCTCCCTGGGAGAGATGACGCCTCGTTCCGCTGAAGGCGGAAAGAAACGCCTTTCTCTATCACCGGCAGCGGTCCTGCCACTGGCGGCAGGCCTTCTGCTGCTGGTGCTGCTCGCCGGATGCGCCGCGGTAACGCGGACGGAACCGGCAGAGACGGAGTTGCCGTCGGCCGAGACAGAAGCGCCTGCGCCTGCGCCCACGCCGGTTCCGGAAATCCGCTTTCCGGGCGGAACCGTGCATATGGCGACAGAGCGCCGTCTGGACCTCTCCTCGCTCAGCCATGATGAGGTGCGTGATGCCGCCGTGGCGCTGAGGCAGATGACCGGGCTTCAATATGTGAATCTGGGGGAGGAAGACGGTTTCCCGCAGGCGGAGCCGGGGTCCGGACAGGAGCCCGGAGAAGAGCAGCCGGAACAGGCGGAGCAGACGCTCCGAAACCTGACGTGGGCGGATGTCCGGCTTCTTCAGGATGCCTGTCCGGAAGCGGATGTGGAGTATCGCTTCACGCTCTTCGGAAAAGCGTTCAGCACCCTGGATGCGGAAATGAACTTCCATCACGTCACCATGGAGGATGAAGGCGCGGCGGTGAAGGAAGTGTTGCCCTGCATGAAAAAGTGCGAACTTCTGGATATGGATTTTTCGGGGGTATCCTCGGAACACATGGCGGAGATCCGGGATGCCTTCCCGCAGATGAAAGTGATCTGGCGCATCTGGTTCGGGAACGACTGCAGTGTGCGCACCGATGTGGAACGGATACTCGCATCCAACCTGAATCACATACTGACGGACGACAACGCCAAAGACCTGAAGTACTGCACCGCGGTGCGCTTTCTGGATGTGGGGCACAACACCCTGCTGACGGACTTCAGCTTCCTTGCGGAAATGCCGGATCTGGAAGTGGCGGTCCTCTGTATTACGGGCCTTCATGATCTGTCTCCGCTTTCACATCACGAAAAACTGGAGTACCTGGAAATCAACACCTGCTCTCCCGGCCTGGACCTGAGCCCCCTGGGGACCTGTCCGAACCTGGAGCACATCTGTGCCTGTTACCTCGGCAATGTTCAGGGCTGGGAGGCGCTGAAAAACCTGAAAAAGCTGCAGCGTCTGTGGTTCGGCTGCAACACGCATCTGCCGGAAGGTGCGCTTGAAGAACTGCAGGAAGCGCTTCCGGATACCGTCATCAACACCACCAATCCCTACGGCAGCAGCGGGGACTGGCGCTATGAAGGCAAACACCTGCACCCGCGCTACAAACTGCTGCGGGAGCAGTTCGACTATTCCAACTATACCAACGTCTGCTCCTCGTGGTATAATGATCCCATGTACTACAGGGAAGGGGAACGCCGGTACCGCCCGCAGCTGTGGTGGTAGCGCAGCGTCGCGGCGACCCGGAATGAAGCCCCGCCGCGGGCAAACACGGGGCTGGCAGCCCGTCCGGGGAAGAACCGGAACGAACATTCGCTGCAGAAGGAGGAGAAACCCGGATGAAGAACGAAGAAGCCGTCATGCAGACGAAACCCTGCAAAGTGTCGGTGCTGTGCGCGACCTTCAATCACGAGGACTACCTGCGCCAGACGCTTGAGAGTTTTCTCAGCCAGAAAACGGACTTTCCCTTCGAGGTGCTGGTGAACGATGATGCCTCCACCGATGGAACAGCCGGGATCCTGCGGGAATACGCCGAACGGTATCCGGAGGTGGTCCGCCCGTTCTATCAGAAGGAAAACCTCTATTCCCGGCGGATGAACGTCTACGACCTGGTTTTCTTCCCGGCGGCACGCGGAGAATACATTGCCCTGTGCGAGGGCGACGACTGCTGGTGTGACCCGGAGAAGCTGCAGCGGCAGGTGGACTGGCTGGACAGCCATCCGGAGTATTCCGCCTGTGTGCACAACAGCATCGGAACCTTTTCCGACCAGCCTGACCGGGTGCTCTTTGCGCAGACCGGCGACCGTGACATCCCCTTTGAACAGGTGGTCTGCGGGATGTCCCACGCCTATCACACCAGTTCCATTCTGGCGCGGCGGGAGTTCATTCTGAATCCGCCGGACTACCGGAACGTTGCCTATGAAAAGGGTTACTTCACCGACTATGCCATCGGCGTGCGTCTGTCTCTGGAAGGGAAGGTCCGTTTTCTGGACCGCTGCATGTCGGTCTACCGCATTGGCAGCAACCCTTCGGCCTGGAGCAAAGGCGTGGGGCAGGAATACGGAAAACTCACGCGTTTTGTCTCCGGCGAAATCGCCATGCTGCAGACGCTGAAGGGACACGACCTGACGCCGGAGCAACAATCCGCCGTTGACCGGGTGATTCTGGAGCGGGAATATGAGCTGCTGTATCTGCAGGGCCGTGTGGATGAAATGGTCAGGCCGCCCTATGATCGGATTCACCGCAGTATGGGAGCCGGACGCGTATTCACCACGCAGCTGAAGCGGATGTTTCCGCATCTGCACCGGCTGTACCGCAGGCGAAAAGGCTACGGAGACGGAACATGAAAACAGCCTGCTCGGATAGGCAGGCTCTGCATCGCTGCACCGGCCCGGGCGCGCAACGGCGTGCGGAGTCCGGGGGACAAACGGAAAGAAGAATGGAATGAATCAGCAGAACGACAACAAGGGAAAAGTCCTTTCCGGCTTCATCTGGCGTTTTCTGGAGCGCTTCAGCTACCAGATCATCACGCTCTGCGTCACCATCCTTCTGCAGCGCCTGCTGGACCCCGAAATGTACGGGATTGTCAGCAAGGTAACGGTGATCACGGCTATCCTGCTGGTCTTTGTGGACAGCGGTATGGCGAACGCGCTGATCCAGAAAAAGGACCCGGACGATCTGGATTTTTCCTCGGTCTTTTACTTCAATATGTGCTTCTGCCTGCTGCTGTATCTGGGGCTGTACGCCCTGGCGCCCCGGCTGGCCGTTGTGCTGAAGGAATCGCGCCTTGTCCCGGTGATGCGGCTTCTGGGCCTCACGCTGGTGGTCTCCGGCCTGAAGAACGTTCAGGAGGCCTATGTCCGGAAGACCATGCAGTTTAAGCTCTTCTTCCGGTCCACCATCGGCGGAACGGTCTTTTCGGGCGCACTCGGTATCTTCCTTGCGCTGCGCGGCTTCGGCGTCTGGGCCCTGGTCTGGCAGCAGCTCTCCAATGTGGCGGTCAACACCCTGATCCTGTGGTTTACCGTCGGCTGGCGGCCGAAGCGGATGTTCTCGCTGGAGCGGCTGAGAGGCCTGTTCCGCTACGGCGTGAAGCTGCTGGGCGCCTCGCTGCTGGATGTGGGATACCAGAAAATCTATCCCCTGATCATCGGCGTTACGGAAGGCAATGCGGAAATGGCTTTTTTTGAAAAGGGTCAGCATTACCCCAATACCGCCAACGACCTTGTCATGACAACAATGGACGGGGTGCTGCTTCCGGCCATGGCGGAGCAGCAGCAGCAAAAGGAGCGCCTGCGCGAAATGACCCGGCGGGCCATCCTGATCGGAAGCTTCGCGGTAATGCCCCTGATGGCGGGTTTCGCCGCCTGTGCCGAACCGCTGGTGAGGCTTGCGGTAACGGCAAAATGGCTGCCGACGGTGCCCTACCTGAGGATCTTCTGCATCATCTATGCCTTCACCCCCCTGCACCTGGCCAACCTGAACGCCATCAAGGCGGTGGGTGAGAGCGGGACGTTTCTGGTTCTGGAGATCATCAAGCGGGGACTGGAGGCCGCCGTGCTGATCGTTACCGTGCGTTACGGGCCCTATGCCATGGCGCTGGGCCTTCTGGGGTCGGAGCTGGCCTCTCTTGGCATCAACGCCTGGCCGAACCGGAGAATCCTGGATTACTCCTTCCTGCGGCAGATGAAGGATATTCTTCCCACGGTTCTGCTGTCGCTGCTGATGGCGGCCTGCGTCTATGCGCTGTCCCTGCTGCGCCTTCCGGATCTCCCCACCCTGCTGATTCAGATCCCGCTGGGCGTTGCGATTTATGTGCTCGGCGCCCGGCTGCTGAAGCTTCAGAGTTTTGCCTGGCTTCTGTCCCTGGTGAAAAACAGAATGCGCGGAAGCGGAAAGGAAACGCAGTCATGAAAAAACTTCTGCTCCTGGGCGGGTCCCGGTTTCTGCTTCCGGTGATCCGCGAAGCGAAGGCCCTCGGCCTGTATACCATAACCTGCGATTATCTGCCGGACAATTTCGCACACCGGTACTCCGATGAATACCACAACGTGAGCATTACCGACAAAGAGGCGACCCTTGCCCTGGCGAGGGAACTGGCCGTTGACGGCGTGATGTCCTTTGCCTGTGACCCGGGCGTGGTGACGGCGGCCTATGTGGCCGAACAGATGGGGCTGCCGGGAGCTGGCCCCTATGAATCCGTATGCATCCTGCAGGACAAGGGGAGGTTCCGCGCTTTCCTGAAAGAGCACGGTTTCCGGGTACCCTGGGTGCAGAGCTTCGCTTCGGCGGAAGAGGTGCTGCGCGCATCGGACAGCCTGCGTTATCCCCTGATGGTCAAGCCCGTGGATTCCGCCGGCAGCAAAGGTGTCAGCCGGGTCGACCGGCCGGAGGATCTGGAGAACGCGCTTCAGGGCGCCCTGGAGTATTCCCGCTGCGGCCGCCTGGTGCTGGAAGGCTATATCCGGCAGCAGGGCTTTTCCTCGGATACCGACTGCTTTTCGGTGGACGGAGAACTGAAGTTTGTCTCCTTCGACAACCAGTATTTTGATCCGCATGCGGAGAACCCCTATACCCCGTCCGGGTATACCTGGCCTTCCACGATGCCCATGAAAAAGCAGGCGGAACTCCGGTTTGAGCTGCAGCGTCTGCTGCGTCTGCTGAACATGGGGACTTCACTTTACAATATCGAGACCCGCTGCGGCACCGACGGAGAGGCCTACATCATGGAGGTGTCCCCCCGGGGCGGCGGCAACCGCCTCAGCGAGATGCTGCACTTCTGCAGCGGGCAGAACCTGATCCGCAACGCGGTGAAGGCGGCGGTCGGGCTGCCTCTGGAAGACCTGCAGACCCCAACCCATACCGGGCACTGGTCCATTGTGATCCTGCATGCTCATACGGCCGGCCGGTTCCGTGGGCTGGAGCTTGCGGAAGATGCCCGCTCCTCCGTTCGGGAAGAGGACCTCTGGGTGCAGCCCGGCGACGAAGTCGAGGCGTTCACCGGCGCCAGCAAGGCCATCGGCACCCTGGTGATGGACTGGCCAACGGAGGCGGAGCGGGATGACCGTATGGCGGATGTTTCCGCATGGGTGAAGGTCGCCGTTGATGGCTGAATGCCGGGCGGCTGACGCAAAGGGTACCGTTCAGGGACTGTTTGCCCTGCCGCATGGACAGGGCAAACCCCATTTAAAACCATCAAGAGCAGAACCGGAAAGGGGTGACGCCGTATGCATCGTGAAATCGGAGGGTATCTGGAGCTCGAGCGCTTCAGCGGTACGCTGCTGCATGAAAAGGCGCTGGCGCTCTCCAGCGGCAGGGCCTGCCTCTCGTACCTGATTCAGCAGCGTCAGATCCGGAAAATACTCCTGCCGGACTTCCTCTGCGATGTTGTGGCCCTGGCCTGCAGACGCGGCGGGGTTAAAATCCGGACCTATCCCGTGGGTGAAGATCTGCGGCCGCGGACTCTCCGAAGCGGCGCCGAACAGGCGGCTCCCCGGCACGCTTCACCAGGCGCAGAGCCTCCGCTTCAGCCGGAGGAGGACGAGTGGCTGTATCTGGTGAACTTTTACGGCCAGCTGAGCCAGGAGGAGATTGCGGCGTATGCCGCCCGATTTCCCCGCCTGATCTTGGACAATGCCCAGGCCTACTTTGCTCCCCCGCTCCCGGGGGTTGACACTCTATACACCTGCCGCAAATTCCTGGGTGTGGCGGACGGCGGGTTCCTGTACACGGATGCGCCGCCGTTGAATCCGAAGCGGGACGAATCCCACGGGCGTATGGGCTTCGTACTGGGCCGTTTTGAACGCCCGGCCGGGGAATTCTTCCCGGAGGCCTCCCGCAACAATGACGCCCTTGGCCTCGAGCCGATGCGGATGTCGCTTCTGACGGAAAACCTGCTGCGGGCGGCGGATGAAGAAACCGTGCGGCAAAAGCGCACGGAAAACTTCGCCCGGCTGCATCAGGCTCTGGGCGGCATCAACCGCCTGCCCCTGCGCCCGGCGGAAGGGGCCTATGCCTATCCGCTGCTCCTGCCGGAGGGGGAGAAGGTCCGCGGGGCGCTGATTGCGCAGAAGATTTTCGTACCGACCCTGTGGCCCAATGTGCTTTCGGACCCGGATGCCGGGGATACCGCCCGGACTCTGGCCCGCAGCATCCTGCCTCTTCCCTGTGACCAGCGTTACGGCGCTGAAGAGATGGCCGCAGTGGCCTCGGCGGTACTGCGGGAGCTCTGATCCGCTCAGCCCGCACAAAAGCAATTCACCCTGCTTAGCCCGGACCGCAAACGCGGCGGTGCAGGGGAACAGGAGAATCAGCATGATCAACGTTACGCGTTCGTCCATGCCCCCGTTCGAGGAGTACTGTGACGAAATCCGGGAGCTCTGGGACAGCCACTGGCTGACCAACATGGGCACCAAACATCAGCAGCTGGAAGCGGAACTGAAGCGCTTCCTTGGCTGTGAGGAACTGGTTCTGTTTACCAACGGCCACCTGGCCCTGGAAAATGTGCTTGAGGCCTTCGGCCTGCAGGGTGAAATCATTACCACCCCCTTCACCTTCGCTTCCACCACCCACGCTATCGTGCGCAGCGGCTGCACGCCGGTGTTCTGTGACATCGACCCCGTGACCTTTACCCTGGACCCGGAAAAGCTCGAGGCGCTGATTACTGAGAAAACAGCCGCCATCCTGCCGGTGCACGTCTACGGGAACCTCTGTGACGTTGAAGCCATCGGCGCGATTGCCGCAGAGCACGGCCTGCCGGTCATCTACGATGCGGCCCACAGCTTCGGTGTTTTCCGAAACGGTGTGAGTTCCGCCTGCTTCGGTGATGCGGCCATGTTCAGCTTCCATGCCACCAAGGTCTTTCATACCATTGAGGGCGGTGCGGTCTGCTGCCGGGGCGAGGCGCTGCGGCGCCGTCTCTGCGACCTCAAGAACTTCGGCATCCATGACGAGGAAACCGTCCCCTATGTTGGGGGCAACGCCAAGATGAATGAGTTCTGCGCCGCTATGGGGCTGTGCAACCTGCGGCATCTGGAAGAGGAAATTGAAAAACGCCGTCTCGTGACGGAACGCTATGATGCGCGCCTCGGCGGGATTGCCGGGCTGCAGATAAACAGGCGGCAGGCGAACACCCGTCCAAATTATGCCTATTATCCCGTGGTGTTCGACGGCTTCCGCCTGACGAGGGACGAGGTTTACGACCGCCTGAAGGCGGAGGGCATTGTCCCGCGCAAGTATTTTTACCCCCTGACCAGCGTTTTTGCCTGCTATGCGGGCAGGCCCGGCTTTGACCCCGCCGCAACCCCTGTCGCCGCCCGCGTGGCCGCCCGGGTGCTGACCCTGCCCCTGTACGCGGACCTGCCCATTGAGACCGTGGACCGGATCTGCGACATCATTCTGGAGAAGTAAACGATGCGGCCGATTCTGAAAAACAAGTTTTATCTCTATCTGACGGAGTTTTTCGCCGGGATGTCCGTGATGGCGGTGGAACTCGGCGCCAGCCGGCTTCTGGCACCCTATTTTTCCTCTTCACAGATTGTCTGGACCATCATCATCGGAACCATCATGATAGCCATGGCGCTCGGGAACATTTACGGCGGCCGCAGCGCCGACCGGGACCCGAACCCCGACCGGCTCTACCGGCGGATCCTCGTCGCCGCGGCGTGGATCGCCCTGATCCCCGCCGTGGGGAAGTATGTCATCCTCGGCATTTCGGCGCTGCTCATTTTTTCTGTGAATTCCAATTACCTCATCTGGGCCGCCTTTGCCGCCTGTATGGTGATTTTTGTGTATCCGCTGTTTCTGCTGGGCACGGTGACGCCGTCGCTGGCCAAGTTCACCATGGAGAACCTTGAGGACAACGCCCGCATCATCGGCCGGTTGGGCGCTGCCAACACCGTCGGCAGTATCATCGGCACCTTTGTGCCGACTTTTGTGTCGATTCCCGCGGTGGGCACCTCGGTCACCTTCCTGATTTTCGCGGGTATTCTGCTCATCCTTGGCCTTGTGTACTTTTTCAGTGCCAAAGTGAAAAGCACCGCCGCCGTAGTGGGTGTGGTGCTGTTTCTCCTCAGCTGCGTGCTTGGCTGGCGCTCCAATTTCGCTTTCTGGAAGGATAACCTCCTGTATGAGGGCGAGTCCGTCTACAACTATCTTCAGGTGGAGGAGACCGACGACAGCGTCATCCTCTCCACCAATGTCCTCTTCGGCGTGCAGAGCATCCTGCGCAAGGACGGGGAGCTTACCGGCATGTACTACGACTATGCCATGGCGGCGCCTTTCATGGCCGGGGTGGAGGAGAAGACCGCGGCCGGCGAGGATTTTGACCTCCTGGTTCTCGGCATGGGCACCGGCACCTACGGCAGCCAGTGCGCGCGGTATTATCCGGCGATGCACGTCACCGGCGTGGAGATTGACGGGAAGATCACCGACCTTGCCCACTGCTACTTTGCCCTCCCGGAGGCGGTGCCCGTCAGCACCTATGACGGTCGGGCATGGCTGAACGCGGTGGACGAGCGCTACGACGTCATCATGGTGGATGCCTATCAGGACATCACCATTCCCTTCCAGATGTCGTCCGTGGAATTCTTCACCCTCGTGCGGGACCACCTGAAGGACGGCGGCGTCATGGTGGTGAACATGAACATGCGCGGCCAGAGCGAGGGGAACATCAACCAGTACCTTTCCGACACCATCGCTTCGGTCTTCTCCGAAGTGTACACGGCGGATGTGCCCGGCAGCACCAACCGCGAGCTGTTTGCATCCAACAACCCCGGCATGCTGCAGCGCATGCGGGAGAACACGGCACTGTGCGGCGACGCTGCCCTGCAGAGCATGCTCGGGCGCATCACCCCCGGCCTTACGGAATATACGGCCGGCGGCTACCTCATGACTGATGACCGCGC
>CAZBXX010000009.1:0-36303 GCA_964495965.1 uncultured Oscillospiraceae bacterium
ACCGCATGGGCAGGCTTCTCTCAGGCGGCCTCTCTCCGGAAGACTCCCTCTGAACGCAAAACGCCGGGAAAGCGTTACGGAAACACTTTCCCGGCGTTTCTGCGCCGGAAACATTATGATGGCTCCCTGCGCGGTCAGGTGCCCCGTTTTGGGGAATTCAGCAGCACGACAGCAGCCAGAATCAGCACTATGCCGAGGCCGGAGGAGAGCGTCATAGGCTCGGAAAAGACCAGCACGCCGATGAGCGTTGCAACCAACGGCTCGACGGTGGCCAGGATGCCGGCCCGGCTGGCCTCCACGGTCCGCAGACCCTGCGTATAGGACAGATAGGGGACCACTGCCGTAATGAGCGCCGTCAGCAGGAGCAGGAGCAGCGTCCCGGCAGGAGAGGGTGCCGTGGCAATGAGGGCCGTCATTTCACGCGGGCGGCAGATCAGCAGGGAGCCGACGCCCGAGATGATAAAGGTCCAGGTGGTGACCGTGAGGGGGGCGTAGCGCCGCAGGGCAACGGTGCCGAGAATGCTGTACAGGCCGTAGCCGAAGCCGGCGCCCAGCCCGAAGAGCAGCCCTGCGGTGGTCAGCCCGCCCGATCCGGAACCGCCGATAAGGCCGGAGACCAGCACGCAGCCGCCGAAAGCCAGTGCCAGCGCCAGCACCTTCCGCCCGTTCAGCTTCTCATGAAAGAACAGCACGCTCATCAGAAGAATCCAGATGGGGGAGGTATAGAGCAGGATGGCCGCCGTGGAGAGCGGCATCATCGTGATGGCGGTAAAGTAGCACACGGTGAAAAACAGTACGCTGGCAAGCCCCAGCCCCAGAAAGAGCGGGATGTCCGTCACGCGGATGCGAAAGCCTTTCGGATCACGCAGCAGCAGAATGAGGCAGAAGATCAGCGCCCCCAGCACAAGGCGCGCTGCCGTGATCTGGAGCGACGTGAAGCCGAGCGCACCCAGGCGCCGGACGAAAATACCCATGCTGCCCCAGAAGATGCCGGCCAGAACAATCAGGGCCGGACCCAGAAGGGACGTGTTTTTCTTCATGCAGAGGGCTCCTCAGCGCTTTCCGCTTCCGGAGAAACCGTGGGCGACGGCGTCACAGCGACGGTACTGCCGGATTCTGTTCCGGTACCCGCCTCTCCGGAATCCGAATCCCCCGTGCCGCCGGGCTCTGACCCGCTGTCCGGATCCGTGGGCGTGACGATTACGGTGTCGGCCTCCGGTGTGGGAGTGGGAGTGGGTGTCGGCGTCGGGGTAGGTGTCGGGGTCGGCGTTGGGGTAGGTGTCGGGGTTGGCGTGGGAGTAGGCGTTGGCATCGGGGTAGGTGTCGGAGTAGGTGTGGGTGTCGGCGTTGCCTCGGTGATAATCTCGGCGGAATCATCGACGGGGAGGTCCGGCGATGGGTCCGGAGCGATATCCGGAATAGGCGAAGACACGCTTTCCGTCGGGGCGACGGAATGGCTGTAGCGCAGGTCGTTCACCAGACTCTGAATATCCGAACGGTAGTTCCAGGCCAGAAGCGCGGTTACCAGCAGCATCACGGCCACCAGCGCCGCAATCAGCCTTCCGGTATACCGGCCGGAGTGATCCCCATAGTCATCGGCATCGGCAAAGCTGTCCTCGGGGAGAAGCGGTTCCCCCACCCGGGCAGACCCTTCACCGAGGCAGACCCGGATCCCTTTGGCCCGGAACACCCGGGCATAGAAGACCTCGGGGTCCTCATAGCGGTCCCTGTATATGGCAAGCAGACGGCCCAGCCGCATGGCAAGGCCCTGAGGCAGCTGCACATCCTCCAGGTAAATCAGCAGCTGCTGTTTGTTCAGATCTCTGGCGTAGTTCAGCTCATCCAGACAGTTGGAGGAGGCCAGATAGGCCTCGGAAATCAGCGACACAAAAAAGGCGCACTGCCCGATCTTCCGGGCGATTTTCTCATCCCACTCCGTTGCGGGGATCACGCCCTCGTCATACCAGACCCGGAAGCCGGCCTCCTTCAGCCGCAGGATGAGTTCCGCCGCCTGCTCCGCGTCCCTGTGGGAATAGCTGAGAAACAGAAACGGTTCCTTCCCGCGGTATGGGGCAAGGCGCGTATCTTCAAATAACATCGGCATCAGACTCCTGATCAGGAATTATTCCCAGTCTTCCAGGCGGTACTTCCGCCGGAAGTCCTTTTCTTCTTCATGAAACTGCTCCTGCAGCACGTTCCGTTCGGCCCGGGACGGCCAGTCCTCCGGTTCGGCAAGACCCGTTACCACGCCCAGCAGACGGACATTGTCTGCTTCCGTTTTCATCCGGAAGGGGCGCTCGGGATTGACGGAAAACAGACCGTCCGCGCCCATGCGCTTGACGATGGTCCCGTGGATGGTGGAGCAGACCACATCCGCCCCGCTGCGGGCCGTGTCGCTGAAGCGGAAGTAGAGATAATCCCCGTCGTGATACACAGGTTCCATGCTGTCGCCGCTGACGCGCACAAGGGCGTCGGCGCGGGCATTCCGGGGGCTGCGGCGGAGAATCAGCGGCTCCGGCCGGGTATCGGCAAATTCCGTGCCCGTTCCGGCAGCGGCTGCGCCGGGATACTCGGCAAAGAGGCGGAAGAGACTGCCGTCAACGGGCTCCTGAACCGGCCGGCCGGCAGCGGAGTGCACAGCCGCACCCGTTGCAGGGCGCGCGGCGGAAGCTGCCCCGGCGGCATCCGCGGCAGAAACCGCAGCCTGACCCGCAGCAGTGGACACTGCCCCGCCGGTGAGTACGGAAGCACCGCGCGCGGGGGCTGCGCCTGCCAAAAGCGCGGAGAGCAGTGCTTCCGCGCACAGGCGTTCATCCGGGCTGAGCTGCCGGTAAAGCTGCAGCAACCTCTGCTCATCCGCACTGAGGACGCCGGACTGCGCCTCCCCGGGCGGGGGCGGCAGAAGGAGATCCGGCCCTGCGCCGAGCGCTTCGCAGACCGCCAGCGCGGTCTGATAATCCGTGGTGCAGCGGCCGGATTCCCAGTTCACCACCGTGTTGCGGCTGACCCCCAACCGCTCCGCCAGCGCATACTGGGAGAGCCCGGCCTTTTTGCGGGCTTCGCGGATACGGCTTCCGAAGAAGGACAGATCCGTCAGGTTTTCCGGATGTTTCATGCGATCACCTGAGGAAATAAAATTACATTTCGGTGACAAGAATACCACAGAAAAGAAAAAAATGCAAGAGGAAAAAAGAAGGTTTCCCGCCCGGACAGGTGGGAAACCGCGTTGAAACGGATCAAAAACAGGTAAAATATGCCAAATCTGTTGTGCAGATCCGGTTCTTTCCCCGACACGAAAACCGCGCCGGCTTCCCGCTGCGCGCGGGAGGCATCGGTCTACACGGCATACTGTTTCATCCGGTCGATGATCAGCTTGCCGACGGTTTCGGCGAACAGGGAATGGTCGCGGATACGGACAAAATCTTGGCCGTACACCATTCTGGCGGAGGGGAGGTTCTCCTCTTTACCGGTAAACACGCACAGCACCGCAATCCCTTCCGCGCGCAGGCGCCGGACCTCGTGCGCGGTATCGGTCAGGGCGCGGAGCTCATCGTAGCTCAGGCCCACGTCCCGTTCGTCCTTCCGGATTCTGGTCGTATCCATGGGCTTCACGTCGGAGAGCACGATGAGCAGCCGGTGCTCAAAGGGGGAGCGGGAAATCAGATTCCCCGCCGCCCGGACGGCAAGACCGTCCCGGTTGCAGCCTTCGGTGGTATAGTCAAAGATGCTGCTGTTGTCCCCACGAGAACTGTAGTCGTTAAAAATCCGCAGAATGGTGAAGCCGCTCATGGAACAGAAGCTTATCACCCGGCAGGGGACGCCGCAGGCAGAAAGCGCTTCGGCCAGAATGTAGGCCTGGGAGGAAATTACCGCCGCCTTGCTGTACTGGGAATGGGAGGCGTCCAGAAGCAGGTCCACACTGACGTCGCCGGCATTCGCGTTCTCCGTCCGGGTGAAGACCTTTTCATCGCTGAGCCTTGCGGCCCGCCAGGCGAGGGCCGGGTTCAGCGAGCCGGAATTGGCCCGGACCCGCTCGGGCTGCAGATGCAGAAGCACCGAATTCATGACGGCGGTGCGCAGCTTCTCAATCTGCAGCCGGTTCTGCTGCAGATTCTTCTGATAAACGGCGCGGTTGTTTGCCATCACTTCCGCCTGACGCTTCCGCTGATGCATTTCAAAGGTGCTGTAAACCCCCTGAAGCTCGCCGATCTCGCCCCGGGTATACAGCAGATGGGTGAAGCGGTGGTTCCCGGTGCACAGCAGCTTTTCCAGCTGCGCAACGCGGTCCGGGAGATAGATGGACCTGCCGAACTTGTTCTCCAGAAAGCTGCGCAGTTCCGATTCCGTCATTTTGGAGCCGAGCGTGTAGTCCGGCTTCCAGCCGGCAATCTCCCCGTGGTAAAGCCCCCGCTCGTGCTGCAGGGCCGGCCCCCGCTGCAGAAAGCTGTCTACCGACATCCGCCGGAAGCGGGGCAGGCGGAACTTCAGACGGATCTTCCCGTCCCCGTAAAGCCCGTAGCGCTCTTCAAAAAAGCGCCTTGCCGCAGCCACAATGTCATCCGTTGTCATGTCGGCGGTGAAGGCCAGTTCCGTTTCCACCGGGGCGGGGCGCATCTGCTCCAGAACCGGGCGGGCCGGAAGCTCGGCCCGGAACAGCAGCGGCTCCAGCGCGCTCCAGAACAGGGTTTCGTAATAGGCTGCGTCCCGGTAACTGTCCAGCATGGCGAACAGCGCTTCCAGCTTTCCGTAGTCATAGTGCCGCCGCGCCGCGCCGAAGATGATGTTCCAGTAGAGGTCCGCGTTGCCTTCGCGGTCGTAGGCCTTGAAGTCCGGCGGGAAGGAGTAGTCCTTCGCACAGTTCCATATGATGTTGTCGGCACGCCGCTTCTGCAGGTCGGATACTGATGCCCCGCTCTCACTGCGGGTTCTGCTCTGATTCCTGGTCGGGTTCATAAAAGGACTCCGTTACGGACGTTTGCGTCCAGCAGGCAGGGGAGGTGAACTACCTTACTGTTGCTCCGCGAGGCACACGGCGGTGCGGGCGGCGACCGCGGCGTTGTTCAGCACCAGCCGGATGTTGCTCTCCAGGCTGTCGCCGCCGGTCAGCTCCACCACCTTCGCCAGCAGGAAGGGCGTGGTCTCCTTGCCGTGGATGCCCTGTTCCTGCGCCTCGCAGAGGGCCTGCTCAATGGCAGCATCAATCACGGTTTTGTCCATGGCATATTCCTCAGGAATGGGGTTGGTGACCAGCATACCGCCCCGGTACTCCAGCTCCCGCTGGGCCCGGTAGATGGCCGCCAGCTCCTCGGGGCTGTCCACCCGGTAGTCCACGCCGAAGCCGGACCTGCGGGTGTAGAAAGCCGGGAGCTCATCGGTGCCGTAGCCGATGACGGGGACGCCCTTGGTCTCCAGATATTCCAGCGTAAGGCCCAGGTCCAGAATGGACTTGGCCCCGGCGCAGACCACCATCACCGGCGTCTGTGCCAGCTCTTCCAGATCCGCGGAGATATCCATGGTCACCTCGGCGCCGCGGTGCACACCGCCGATGCCGCCGGTGGCGAAGATGCGGATGCCCGCCATATTGGCAATGATCATGGTGGTGGCCACGGTGGTGGCGCCGTCCGCCTTCCGGGCGACCAGCGCGGGCAGATCCCGGCGGCTTGCCTTGGCGACGCCGCGCCCGGTTTTGCCCAGGTACTCGATCTCCTCCCGGCTGAGCCCCGCCTTCAGGCGGCCGCCGATGACGGCGATAGTGGCGGGGACGGCGCCGTTATTCCGCAGGGTCTGTTCCACCATCAGCGCGGTTTCCACGTTCTTCGGATACGGCATGCCATGGGAGATGATGGTGCTCTCCAGGGCCACGACCGGTCTGCCCTCCAGGAGGGCCTGTGCCACTTCGGGCGCGATGTCCAGATGCTGATTCAGATTCACAATGATTCCTCCAGATGCAAGAATGATTCCATTTTCGCCTTTAAGGCGTCCACACTCAGTTCCGAATTGATGGTCTCTTCGCTTTCCATGGCGATTGCGGCCGCCGCCAACCCCGCACGGGTGCTTTCCCGAAGATCCGTGCCCTGCAGGTATGCCCAGACCAGCGCGGCCATAAAGGCGTCGCCGCAGCCCGTGGTGTTCACCAGTTTTCCGCCCTGCGCGCGCACGCGCAGACGACGTTGATGGTCCGCCGCCAGCACGCCGTCAGCACCCAGCGTCAGAAAGACGCGGTGCAGCCCGGTTTCCAGCAGGGCGTCCGCCGCACGGTTGAGGCTCTCCTCACCGGTGATGGGGATCCCAGTCAGCACTTCCGCCTCCAGCCGGTTTGGCTTCAGGGTGTGAAGCAGACCCAGAACGCCGCGGAACTTCTCCGCCTTTGCGGCGCTGACGGGATCGGCAAAGACCGGGACCTCGGCGTGCCGGCAGAGCCACTCCACCGAGCCGGCAGGGAGATTGCCGTCCAGCACCAGCACCTGCGCCTGGTTCAGCCAGCTGATGCGGGAAGCCAGAACGGCGGGCGTCAGGCGGTCATAGATGTCCATATCCGCCAGAGCCACGGCCATGTCGCCGTCCGGATTCGCCAGATACAGGTAGGTGGAGGTGGAAGCGCCGGGAACCCGCAGCGAGCGGCTGAGGTCGATGCCGAGCTCCCCGCAGGATGCGGTGATCCGCTGCGCGTACAGGTCGTCGCTCAGGGCGGTGACCAGCCGGGCGTCCAGGCCCAGCAGGGCCATGTTGTGGGCGATGTTGCGTCCGACGCCGCCAAGGCTGATGTGCACCCGGCCCGGGTTTGAATCCGCCGGCATCAGGGGCCGGAAGGCGGTGCCGCCTACGTCCATGTTCACCCCGCCCACCACGGCGGCAAAGCTCGCAGTCGGCAGAATGTATCCCTTGCCGGAGATGTAGCCCTTTTTCATCATATTGGAAATATGGACGCCCATGGACGAGCGCGTGATGCCGGCCCGGTCCGCCAGCTCCTGCTGGGTGATCATGGGGTCTTCTTCAATCCAGCGCAGAATTTCCCTTTCGCGGCGTGTTATCCTCCTCACCCCCGTACGGAAAACGAAAGAATAAGCAACTGCTTATCGTAATAAGCGTTCCTTTATTCTACCGGATCTTCCGACTGCTGTCAACTCCATTGAGGCTATGCTGCTGACAGGTGATAATATCACGCTATCGCAACCATGTGAGCCACTTTTCTCTTTCCCGGGCATGGCGCCTGTGGTAAAATGGAGGGCAGTCAGGCCGTGCCGGCGGGCACGGCGGAGAAAGAGGGAGGAGAAGGACAGACCGCTGAGCCCGGCTTCAGGGGTCGGTTCCGGAACGCAGGAATTTGAAAGTTCTGATCTTGAGCTGCAACAACGGCGGCGGACACAATATGATCGCGGAAGCGGTCAGGCAGAGCTTCTGCGCGCACGGGGACGAGTGCGTCATCCGGGACTGCTTTTCCTTCCTTACGGAGGGGCTCTCCGTGATGGTTTCGCGGCTCCATGACTTTGTATACCGCCGTGCGCCGCGGTTCTATGACGCCGCCTTCCGGCGTGCTGACGCCAGGCCTGAGGCGCTGCAGAAACATCATCCGGCGCGGCGCCTGATCGACCTGGGCCGGTTCCGGCTTGGAAGGTATATCCGGGAAGAGGGCTTTGACCAGGTTCTGTGCATCCATGTATTTGCCGCCATGATGCTGACCGCCGCAAAAGAACAGTACGGCCTTCGGGTCCGGACCGCGCTTTTGGAAACGGACCACAGGAACACGGCAGGCTATGCGGAAAACGATGTGGACTTTCACTTTGTGCCGGATGCCTCCTTGCTTCCCGGCCTGCGGGCGGCGGGAGTGCCGAAGAGCCGGATCGTGGTGTCCGGAGTTCCGGTGCGGGAAGAAATCAAAGTTACCATCGGGAAGGAAGACGCCAGAAGCAGACTTGCCCTGGACCCCGGCAGGCCTCATATCCTGCTGATGGGCGGCAGCATGGGCAGCGGCCCGCTGCGGGAGCTGGCAGGCCTTCTGCAGCACAGACTGGGCGGGGACGTTCAGCTCACGGTGCTCCGCGGCGACCTGTGCGGCCAGCTTCCCCGCACCGATAAAACACCAGCCGAATTTCTCCATCCCGGCTTGCCTCCTCTCACGGAATTCCTGTGCATTCATTTTACACGAATCCCCGGAGAATCACAAGAGCCGGAGATCCGGAAACCGGGCGGAGGCGGAAGGAGAGAGCACAGACCGGAAGAATCGGGCGCAGACCCGGGGAAATGAAAAAGACGAATCGAAAAGAGTGGAAATATCATCACGGGCATGGTATGATAGCCAAAGACGGAACGATATCCGCGGCGGGGTCCTGATCCGGCATGAGCCGGAAACAGCTTTTTCCCGCTGGACGGAAAGGAGAACACGGTGAATAAATTCGCATCCGGATTTACCATTGGCGGCCTGCAGCAGAAAATCATCAATCTGGTGCTGATCCTGCTGCTGCTTCTCGGCGGGGTGTTTGCCGCCTTCAGCGCGGTTCAGTACCGGAGTCTGAACGAAGTGGTTGGCGAGACCCGCGAGGCGCAGACGGAGGCAATCATCCGGACGTCGGGAGCGACCATGCATGCAACGCTGGAAGAGAGCATGGCCAAGGTGACCACGCTGCGCGCAACGATTGCCGATCAGGACTTTGAGGAGGTTGTGAACGATCTCCGGCTGCTGCATACCATCGCGCAGGGCGTTTTCGAAAACCGGGCGAGCCTGCAGCCGGCGCCGTTTCAGCTGCCGGACCCGGAGCGGGACGGGGAACTGGGCGCCTGGGTGCTGCATGACGAAGGCGTGGACTACGAGCACTCGGAGCTGCTGGGCATCGCGGCAAACCTGTCGGACATTCTGATCAGTATGGACGGGAACTCCGACAAGATTGACGGCTGCTATATCGGTCTCGCGGACGGCACGCACCTCGGGGTGGACTGGCATACCAGGAACAAGTATGACGAAAACGGGGAGCTGATTCCGTTTCCGGTCACCGAGCGGCCCTGGTATGTCGGTGCGGCCGAGTCCGGCGGCCTGTACTTCACCGGTCTGGTGACGGACGCGTTTACGGGCAACCTGGGCATCACCTGTTCCATGCCGGTTGTGGTGGACGGCGAGACCCTCGCCGTGGTCGGGATGGACATCATCCTCGACAGCATGAAAGACTATGTCAGTCAGTCTGCCGCCGGCGGCGCGTCCTATCTGGTCAATCAGGAGGGCCAGGTGGTGCTTGCCCCCAACGACTCCGGCCTGATGAATTACGATACCGAAGACGAGATGACGAACGTGCTTACGTCCGGGAACGAAGAGCTTGCTGCCATCGTGCGGAAGGCTCTCGCCGAACCGACGGAGCTTTACACGGCTGAGGTCCGCGGCCGGGAGTACTACCTGATCGGGGCGCCGCTGCCGCATGTCGGCTGGGCGGTGATTACGGCCGTGGATAAGGAGCTGACGGAACAGGCCACCGTGCAGATGGTCGAAGAGTTCAACCGCCTGAACGCGGAGGCCGGCGAAAGCTTTGCGCAGGAGAGCGGCCGGCTGCAGCGCCTGGTGCTTGCCGCCGTCCTGCTGGTGGTTGCCGGCGGCGCCGCGGCTGCCCTGCTGCTGGCCAACCGGATTGTGAAGCCGGTGGAGGAAATGACCCGCGACATCATCCTCGGCAGCCAGACCGGGAAGCTCTTTGAAATGAAGGACATCTACCGCACGAAAGATGAGATTGAGGTGCTGGCGGAGGCTTTTGACGAGCTGTCGAAGAAGACGCAGCAGTACATCAAGGACATCACCCGCATCACCCGCGAGAAGGAGCGCATCGGCACCGAGCTGGAGCTAGCCCGGAAGATCCAGGCGGACATGCTGCCGAACATCTATCCGGCCTTCCCCGACAGGCCTGAGTTTGACATCTACGCCACCATGAACCCGGCGAAAGAGGTCGGCGGCGACTTCTACGACTTCTTCCTGATTGACGAGGACCACCTCGGTCTCGTGATTGCCGACGTCTCGGGCAAGGGTGTGCCCGCGGCGCTCTTCATGATGATGTCCAAAATCCTGCTGAAGAACTTTGCGCAGATGGGCATCTCGCCGGCAGAAGTGCTGGAGAGGACCAATACCACCATCTGCCAGAGCAATGACGAGGAGATGTTCATCACCGCCTGGTTCGGCGTGCTGGAGATCTCTACCGGGAAGATCGTTGCCGCCAACGCCGGGCATGAATATCCGGTCATCCGAACGGCGGACGGCGACTACGAGCTGATGAAAGACCGGCACGGCTTTGTGCTGGGCGGGATGGACGGCGTCACGTACCGGGATTATGAGTTCACGCTGGAAAAGGGCGGCACGCTCTTTGTGTATACCGACGGCGTGCCCGAGGCCACCAACGCCGCACAGGAGATGTACGGCACCGGCCGCCTGCTGGAGGCGATGAACCGGCACCGCACGGACGGGCCTGTGGAACTGCTGAAGGCGATCTGGGTCTCGGTGGACGAGTTTGTCGGCGAGGCCGAGCAGTTCGACGACCTGACCATGCTTGCGATTACGCTGCTGTAAACCTGTCCGCCATCTGTTGCGGGCGGTCCGCCAGGCTTCAAACAAGGGGCAATTAAAACTAATATAAGGTAATATTAGGGTATAAGGGACTACTGCATAAGGGGCTGTCTCAAAACACCCTGTCATCGCAAACCAGTGCTCACGCTGTTGTGGCGATCCGTCCGAATGATAATTCATTTTACGGATGATCACGTCACCAGTATGAGAATCGGTGACGTGATCATGACAGCTTTTGGTGTTTTGAGACAGCCCCTTTGTGCTGCTCTGTGATTCAGTTCCGGCTCAGTTGCCGGCTGCCCTTGCGATTTCGGCCGTGGCCTTCAGGTACTCGTCAATCTCTTCCCGGCCGTGGCAGTGCAGGGGAGAGACGCGGATGGCGCCGGGGATGCCGAGCGTGTCGACAATGCGGCGGGAATAGATGCTGGCGCGCACGCGCTCAAACACCGTGATGCCCTTTGCCAGATAGGCCTCGGAAATGGCGGCAAACTCCATGCCCCTGATGCCCATGGCCACGATCAGGTCCTTCTGTGTCAGGTCTTCGATGTCAGTGTACACTTCAACGCCCGGGATGTGCCGCAGGCCGGGAACCTCATCGGTACCCTCCAGCATGCGGTAGAGCAGGGCGCGCTCCTGCAGGTGGATACGGGTCATGCCTTCCACAAACTGTGCGCGGCGGCTGGCTTCCGGATCCGCCAGGAAATGCTGTCCGATTTCGCACACGTAGTCAATGACTGCCATCATGGCTGCAAAGTTGCCCGGGGTCGGGGTGCCCAGCGCCCAAACATCGGCGTCCTTCTGAATGAGCTTCGGGTGCGGCAGGGTGGAGACCCGTTCGGAAACCCAGGCGTAGCCGCAGCCGCGGACGCCGAAGAACTTGTAGGGGGCGAAGTTCGCCACGTCCACACCCCAGTCTTCCACGTCCATCACGGCGTGGGGTGCATGCTGCACGGCATCGGTAACCACGTAGATTTCGGGATTCACTTCATGCACGCGGCGGGCAATTTCCTTAATATCCATGATGTTGCCGGAGATGTTGGAGGCAGCCATCACCTCAACCAGGACGGTGTCGCTGTCCACATACTTCAGCACTTCATTCACGTCGATGCCACCGGTTGCGGGATTGGCGGGGACCTCACGCAGTTCGCGCCCGGTCTTTGCCGCATAGTACTGCACGGCGTCGTGGGCCGAGGGGTGCTCCAGCAGGGTGGTGACGGCGTTGCTGCCCCACTTTACACCTTCCAGAATGGCGCCCACCGCGTGGAACATGCACTGCGAGGCGGAAAGCTCCGTCAGCAGGGCGCCGCTCTTTGCGCCGAATACGGTTTCCAGAATGTCTCTGGTGCCGCCGGCAACGTACTGCTGGCCGATTTCAAAGCCTCTGCCGCGGTTGCGCTCGGGGCAGTCCGGGAACTCCTCCAGAGCGGTTTTTGCCTGTACCGCGCGGCGCAGACGCAGGGAACCTCCGGAGTTTTCAAAGAACAGGCGGCGGCCGAGGGCCGGGTCTTCATTGCCGTAGCAGAACTCTGCCATCAGGCTCTTCTGATAATCGTCACTGAACAGTTCACCGTAAACCTTACTCATGGGGCAAACCTCCTTAAATCGTTTCATGTTGGGTCAATCTGTGCTTGTTAAGACTTTATCACAAGAAAAGCCCACTTGTAAAATGAATTAATCATTGTTATAATATACGTAATTCGTATAATTTGAACCGGGAGGTGCGTCTTCTGTGAATCTGTCCGATATTGAAACTTTTCTCACCATCGTCGAAACCCGGAACATCACCAAAACGGCCGAAAGCCTGTATGTCACGCAGCCCACTGTCAGCCGCCGGCTTCAGAACCTGGAGGAGGAGCTGGGCTTTGCACTGATCCGCAGGAAGAAGGGCATCAAGCAGATTGAACTGACGGAAAAGGGCGAGGCTTTCGTCCAGGTGGCGGAACGCTGGGTTTCGGTCTGGCAGGAAGCGAATATGATTAAGAATGAAGGCAGCAGCACACTGCTCACCGTGAGTAGTGTGGATACCTTCAACACCGCCGTCCTGTCCGGCATCTACCGGGAGCTGCTGGCCGGTTCGGAGCAGGGTCTGAAGCTCCATGTCCAGACCCACCACTCGCAGACCATCTACCGCCTGGTGGAACAGCGGCAGGTGGACATCGGGTTCGTGCTCTTCAATCTCAATTACAGAAACCTGAATGTACGGCCCATCGCCAGAGAGAAAATGTTTCTGGTGCAGCGGGAGTGCCGTGCCGCTCTGAATCAGCTGCGCATCCACACGGACGAACTGGAAGGCCGCACCGAAATCCACTTCCGCGGCGGCGTCGGCTTTGAAAACTGGCACAGCCAGTGGATCAACCAGGGCGGCATCTCGCCCATCTATGTGGATACCTATGCTCTGCTGCGTCAGCTGCTGATGCTGGAGGGGACCTGGTCCATTGTGCCGGCTTCCGTGGTTGAACAGCTCCAGCAGGATCTGCCGCTGATTGTCAGCCATATCACCAATAAAATCGCCCCGCCCGACCGCATTGCCTACAGCGTCACACATAAATATGCAAATGAGGAAACCGCACGCGTCACCCGCCGGTTTGAGGAACTGGTGGAAAAACGGGTGCAGGAGCGGCACTGGGAATAATCATACAGACTGCGTATATTTAAGATTAAAATAATTCATTAGATTTTCTGAACACGCTATGTTATTCTTTTGTCAGCCAAAACAAAAAACAACTGACAAGGGAGGAAACACCGTGAAGAAAATCAAACTCGGCACCCAGATCCTAATCGCCATCGTTCTGGGTCTTGCCATCGGCTTTATCTCGCCGAAGGCCGCATCCTTCATTTCACCCCTGGGCGACATCTTCCTGAACCTGCTGAAGATGCTCATCGTCCCGCTGGTCTTCTTCTCCATCACCAACGGCGTGGTTTCGATGAGGGACGCCAAACAGCTCCGCTCTGTCGGCGGAAGGATTATCCTGTTCTATGTGGTCTCTTCGCTCGTGGCCGCCGTGTTCGGCACGGTTGCCGCGCTGATCACCAAGCCCGGCTCCAACGCCAAAGACTTTGCCAATGTCCTGACCGAAGAAGCCGGGAGCGCCGTGGAGTTCAACTTTATCAAGAATGTGGTCTCTTGGTTCCCGACCAACATCGTGGAGGCGATGGCCAACGCCAACATGCTGCAGATCATTATCTTCTGCATCTTCCTGGGCTGCGCGCTGCTGGCGCTGGGTGAGCGTGCCAACTTCATCAAGAAGTTTGTCGCCGAAGGCACCGATGTCATGCTCAAGATCACCGAGTACGTCATTGCTTTCTCCCCGTTCGGTATCTGCGCGCTGATGGCGAAGCTGGTCTCCTCCATCTCCGGCGCGATGATGAAGGAAGTTGTGGTCTTCGTGCTGACCATCGACATCGTCATCCTGATCTACGGTGCGGTGTGGTATCCGCTCATGCTGAAACTCCAGAAACTGAACGTTCCCAAATTCTTCAAGAAGATCTCCGAACCGATGCTCGTTGCCTTCACCACCACGTCTTCCGCCGCGACCCTGCCGGTTTCTATCAGCACTGCGAAGGAAAAGCTCGGCTGCCCCGAGGAAGTCTACGGCTTCACGCTGCCGCTGGGTAATACGGCCAACATGAACGGCGCCGCCATCCAGTTCTCCGTCATTGCGGTTTTCGCAAGCTATCTGTTCGGCCTGCCTATCACTGCTGCCAGCCTCTTTGAATTCATCTTCCTGGCTCTGATTCTCTCCATCGGTGCGGCGGGCGTCAAGGGTGCCGGCATCGTGATGTCCACCATCATTATCTCCACCCTGATCGGGGAGGAAGGCCTGGTCCTGATCCCCATCCTGGCCGCCATCTGGCCCACCATCGACCCCTTTGCCACCCTCGCCAACAATGTGGGCGACCTGGTCGGCACCACAGTGGTTTCCAAACAGATGGGCCTGCTGAACGAAGAAGTGTACAATTCCTGATTTTCTCCCTTATCCCCCAAGCAGAGGCCGCCTCCGACGAGGCGGCCTCATTTTATTTCCTCAGAATCTCCTCCAGATACTTTCCGGTAATGCTCTCCGGATTGTCAGAGATTTCCCCGGGAGTACCGCTGGCAACGATCCTTCCTCCGTTTTCGCCTCCGCCGGGGCCCATATCGACGATATAGTCCGCATTGGCGATCACATCCAGATCATGCTCAATCACAATGACGGTCGCACCCGCTTCCACCAGCCGGTTGAAGACGGAGAGCAGTACCTGTACATCCAGCGGATGCAGGCCAATGGTAGGCTCGTCAAACACAAACACCGAGTCGTCCTGTGTTTTGCCCATCTCGCTGGCAAGCTTCAGCCGCTGCGCCTCGCCGCCGGACAGGGCAGGCGTATCCTCGCCCAGGGTCAGGTAGCCCAGCCCCAGATCGTTCAGCGTGGAAAGCTTTGTAAAGATGCTCTTATCTTTCCCGAAGAGCGGCAGGCAGTCCTTTACGGTCATCGCCATCAGGTCCGGCAGGGCATAGCCCTTCGCAGTGTGCTTCGGCTGCCAGAGTATCGTGTCCGCTTCCGGGCTGTAGCGCTTTCCTCCGCATTCGGGGCAGGTGATCTGCACATCCGGGAGGAACTGCACATCCAGAGAGATCTGACCGGTGCCGTCGCAGACGGGGCAGCGGAGAGAACCCGTGTTATAAGAGAACGCGCCCGCGTTCAGCCTGCGGATTTTTGCCTCCGGGGTTGCGGCATAACGCTTTCTCAGCTCGTCCAGTATACCGCTGTAGGTTGCCACCGTGGAGCGGATATTGATGCCGATGGGCGAGGCGTCGATCAGATTCGCACGGCGGATGCCGGGCGCTTCCATCTTCCGGACGTGATCGGGCAGTCTCCTGCCCTCCGCGGCGGCGTTCAGACCAGGAATCAGGCTTTCCAGCACCATGGTGGTTTTGCCGGAACCGGATACGCCGGTCACCACTGTCAGCCGGCCCCTGGGAATGTCCACCTTCAGGGAACGTACGGTATGGATCGGCGCTGTCTCCATATGAATTGTCCCGAGGCGGAACAGGTCCTCCTTCGTGCAGCGGCTGCGAGTCAGGATGCCGGCTTCTTCCGTGATAAACGGCGCAATTTTTGAGCCTGCCGTGTGAACGACTTCGTCTATGGTTCCCCGGGCAATAATCGTACCGCCCTCACTGCCCGCCAGCGGTCCCATCTCGATCATGTGGTCGGCACGCTTCAGCACATGCACATCATGATCTACCAGCACCACGGAGTTCCCGTCTGCGATCAGGCTGTCCACCACCTCCATCAGACCTTCAATGTTGGAGGGGTGCAGGCCGATACTGGGCTCGTCCAGTACATACAGCACGCCGGTGGTCTCGTTCCGGACGGCGCGGGCCAGCTGTACACGCTGACGCTCCCCGGTGGACAGAGTACTGCTGGCGCGATCCAGAGTGAGATAACCAAGTCCCAGATCCACCAGGCGCTTCGCATTGTCCAGAAAGGACTGAATGATGCTCTCCGCCATCGGGCGCATCTCCCCGGGCAGTGTACCGGGAACAGCCTGCACCCAGGGGATCAGAGCATCCAGTGTCATGGCTGTGGCTTCCGCCAGATTCTTTCCCGCCAGCCGGGTAGAACGCACCTTCGCGTTCAGCCTGGTGCCGCCGCAATCCGGGCAGGCCGCCTCATGCAGGAACTTCTCCACGCGCTTCATGCCCTTCTCATCCCTGACTTTGCTCAGCGCGTTCTCCACCGTATAGACTGCGCTGTAATAGGTGAAATCCATTTCGGCAGCCACGTTGGTCTTGTCATTGACATAGAAGATATGCCGTTTTTCCGCAGGGCCGTGGAAGACGATCTCTTTTTCCTCCGGCGTCAGGTCCTTAAACGGGACGTCTGTCCGCACACCCATTTCCCGGGCGATGTCCTTCATGAGCGACCACATCAGTGTCTGCCAGGGGGCCACCGCGCCTTCGTCGATACTCAGGGTATCGTCCGGCACCAGCGTCGATTCATCCACAGTCCGGACAATACCGGTTCCGGAGCAGGTGGGGCAGGCCCCCTCGGAATTGAAGGCCATGGCCTCAGCACCGGGACCATAGAATTCCACTCCGCATATCGGGCATCTGGTCGGCAGCATCAGAGCCACATCCATACCTGGCGGGCAGAGATGGCCGTTGGGGCAGCAGTGACTCCCGAGACGGGAGAACATGAGCCTGAGGCTGTTAAGCAGCTCTGAGGCCGTACCGAAGGTGCTGCGGACCCCCGGAATGCCGGGCCGCTGGTGCAGTGCCAGGGCAGCCGGAACATGCCGGATCTCATCCACCTCGGCCCTGCCGGCCTGTGTGATCCTGCGGCGGGTATAGGTGGACAGCGCCTCCAGATATCTTCTGGAGCCTTCGGCATACAACGTGCCCAGCGCCAGGGAAGACTTTCCCGATCCGGACACGCCCGCAATGGCCACCAGCCGGCCCAGCGGGATATCCACATCGATGTTCTTTAAATTATGTACTCTGGCACCCCGGACAACGATGTGTTCCGGCGGGATTCGTTTCTGATCCATTTTCTGCGGTTCCTTTTTCCTTACTGATCACGAAGCGGACGGTCTGACTGTTCCCCGGACAGAGCTTCAGCGGACGAGGGGATATTCATACATGGCAAAGGGGATCGTCCCGGCTGAGGGATAATAGATCTTCAGCTCGCCCAGATACCGGAAGCCATAGCTTTCGTAAAGGTGGCGCGCCGGCGCGTTGTGGGGCAGGGTGTCCAGCCGGATGACCTCCGCCCCTCTCCGGCGGGCAACTTCCTCCGCCGTCTGCAGCAGCAGACGCCCGATGCCCTCGCCGCGGCGGTCCGGGCCCGCGGCAATGAGATGCAGCACCGCCACCCGGGCGGTGTCAACCCCCCAGGCCATGCGGCCGTAGGCCTCGTCCTGCCGGTCGGTTACGATCACGGCACCTACAACGGCGTCAGAGTCGACAGCCAGAAACAGCTCCTCTCTCCGGATGGCCGCCTCCAGATCCGACAGCAGCGGATACACACCCCTGGTCCACGTGGGCCGGTAGGGGCTTTCCTTCAGCTTATCAATCAGATCATGGTAAAAGCCCAGAGCGGCTTCAGCGTCTTCGGGTGTCGCCTGACGGGTGAGAATCATAGGGGGACCTCCATGGTGTAAAGCGTTTGACCCGATTATACCCGAATCCGGCGAACAGTCAAGCTTTCATGCCGGGTTCCAAAATCATGGATCGATACACAGTAATGTTTTCTTTCCCTCCGTAATCGGGGTATTGAGATTTGACCGGTGTATGATCGGCTTCCGGTTCAGAAAACAGGAAATCTATTTGCTGTATTACTTTGCGCACCATAGTAACGATATAATCCTGTTTTCTGATGCATACCATAACGCTATAATCGTTATTTACCAAAACAAAGCAGTTACAATTGTAAACTTTAATTATTATGTGCCGGTTTGCAGTGGATTTTCCCCCGGCAATATGGTAACGTATGCGACAGAGGTGATGATTGATGTCTACTATGGGTGAACGAATCAGGCAGCTGAGAAAAGCCGGCGGGTTAACGCAAACCGCACTTGCGGAGAAACTGGGCGTTACAAAGGGGACGGTATCCACCTGGGAAACCAACAGCCGCAGGCCGGGGTTTGAGACGCTGATGGAACTGTGTGACCTGTTTGACCGGGACGCCGGCTATGTGATGGGCACGTCAGACGAACCCGGCAACTTTCGCATGTCGGAGGAAGAGCAGAATGACCTTGTTCTTAGTGCCGTTGAGGAAGAACTGACCGAGTATGCGCTGAAGTATGCAAGACTCGATGAATTCGGCAGACGCGCAGTGCAGGCGGTCATCCGTGCGGAGGAAGAGCGCTGCCGCTCAGCCGGGACTATGGCATCTGCAAAGACGTACAGCGGGAGGATCGGCATCAGCAGGAACGACCCGACGGATAAAGCGCCGCAGACTGCCCGTGCAGCAGAATTGTGACGGCCCGCCGTCCGGGCAGCGATACAAAAATGCAGTGAGGCGGAGAAACATATGACAGGCAAGTTACGCAACCTGATCCTGATCGGCATGCCGGCCTGCGGGAAAAGCACGGTCGGTGTTCTGCTGGCGAAATACCTGGGATATGATTTTATTGATACGGATCTGCTCATCCAGCGGCGGGAGGTCATGCGCCTTGAGGATCTTATACGGACGAGGGGACGGGACGTGTTCCTTGGGATTGAGGAAGAGATATGTTCGGACCTGCAGGCGGAGCGCACCGTTATTGCCACGGGGGGTAGCGTTGTCTATCATGACGGGGCCATGCGTCATCTGAAAAGCATGGGTCCGGTTATCTACCTGCAGGTGGACCTGGACGTGCTGGAGAAGCGTCTGACCGATGCCGTAGAGCGCGGCGTCGTCTTTCAGGAAGGGCAGACGCTCAGAGACCTGTATGAAGAGAGAACAGCTTTGTATGAAACCTACGCGGATGTGACTGTGCCCGAAGGAACAGGAACCCTGGACGACACGGTCGCCGCAGTCAGAAGAGCAATTGCAGAGTGTTAGTACGGTTCCATCATGGAACGGAATGACGATAGGTATTCAAACGGCTTTTTTTACTGTGCAACTAATCCTCATATACCTTGCTGGAGGGGAAGGTTATGCATACTTTCCCGGTTTTCACGTCAACAAAGCTCATGTCAGTGCTTGAGATTCTTTTACTTGTCATGCGGTGAAAAATGGGCTACTATTAGTTTGGAGATATCATGGAAGCACAGAGGTTAAATATGGGCTATTGCACTTGGGCAGAGATAAACGAAGCCAACAGAATATACCACGATACCGAATGGGGCATCCCGGTGCATGACGACCGGCACATGTTCGAGCACCTGTCGTTGGAATGCCTGCAATGCGGCCTGAGCTGGGATCTGATGCTGAAGAAGCGCGAAATCTTCCGGCAATGTTTCGACAACTTTGATTTTGACAAAATCGCGGCTTACGACGATGCGGATGTGGAGCGTATCCTGAACACGGAGGGCATGATCCGGTCTCCGCGCAAGGTACAAGCATTGATCAATAATGCCCGGTGCTATCAGAAGGTGCGCGAGGAGTACGGCAGCTTCTGCGATTACATCTGGTCTTACTCAGGCGGCAGGACGATTCTGTACCAGGGACACGATGTCGGAACGATCCCGGTCAGCAACGGTCTCTCCGACCGGATCAGCAAAGACCTGAAAAAGCGGGGCTTTAAGTATGTGGGTGCTGTGACAATTTACTCCCACCTGCAGGCCTGCGGGATCATCAACGACCACGACAGAGATTGCCCGTGCTACCGACGGATTAATGAGAAAAATCCCACCGTCAGGAAACGGCGGGATCATGAGGTGAAGTGATAGAGCATGCTCACCACAGAGCAGTACAGAGAAATCATTGCGGAGCTGCTGGATGAGCTGCCGAAGGAGTTCTTCCGGGAACTCTCCGGCGGCGTGGTCGTCTCCGACGCGCTCGCCGTCCCGGACTATGCCCGGGGAGAGGACCTCTTCACCATGGGACAGTATCAGGTTTCTTCCGGGATCCGGCAGATCGTGATGTTCAAGGGTTCCTTTGACCGGGTATATCCACAGGCAGATGCGGATGCGGCGAGGGAACTCCTCCGGGGGATTGTCCGGCACGAGTTCCGCCATCATCTGGAATACCTTGCCGGCATTCACAACGCCGCCTCTCTCGAGGCGGAGGATGAGCGGAAGAAGCAGGCGTATCTCGCCGGCCATTCGGAACAGTAACGGGATAGTATCCCGGATAATAAGGAGTGTTTACTGTGGAATATGCGGAAGTTCTTGCCAACGCGCGAAAGACAATCTTAAACTGCAGGGTCTGTCCCGAGTGCAACGGCCTTGCCTGCGGCAACACGCTGCCCGGCCCGGGTTCCAAAGCCCCGGGCAACGGCGCCCACGAAAACTGGAAGGGCTGGAAAGCGCTGCGCCTGAATATGGACACCTTTGTTCCGGACGGCCCGGTTGACCCTTCGTGCACGCTGTTCGGGAGGCAGCTTTCTCTCCCACTCCTCACGGGGCCGATCGGCGCTATGACGCAGTACAGCAGGGAAGATGTGACGGTGCAGTTTAATGACGCCGTGATCGAAGCCTGCGGGAAGACCGGCATTGTCGACTGTTTCGGGGACGGAATGGGTACCGGTACGATCCGCGGAGCGCTCGATTCGGTGAACCGCCATCCGGACGCGGCGGTCATCCCGGTGCTGAACCCGCTGGCCAACGACCGGATCCGGGAAAAGATCGGGATGTTTGAAGACTCCGGTACCCTGGCGCTTTGCGTGGTGGTGGACAGCGCCGGACTCAGCCACTGGAAGGGAAGCAGCTTCGGCCCCGGCTCCAAAACGGTTGCGGACCTGAAGGAGCTGAAGGCCTGCACGCGGAAGCCGTTCCTTGTGAAAGGCATCATGACCGCCCGGGCGGCACAGCAGGCCGTTGACGCGGGGGCGGACGGCATCATGGTTTCCAACCACGGCGGGCGCGTTCTTCCGGATACGCCGTCCACGGCCGAGGTGCTGCCGGAGATTGTCCGGGCGGTCGGCGGACAGACGAAGATCATTGTGGACGGCGGAATCCGCCACGGCTCCGACATGGTCAAGGCGCTGGCGCTCGGCGCGGACGCAGTGCTCATTTGCAGGCCGTTTGCCGTTGCCTGGTTCGGCGGCGGGGCGGAAGGCGTTCAGGTTTACGTGGAGAAGCTGCGCACGGAGTTTGTGGAGGCGATGTACATGGTCGGCGCCAGAAAGCTCAGCGACCTGAACCCGGACATGGTCCGCCGGTCAGCGCTGGCCGGCATCGGCTGAACCATCCCGAACGGAGCGGGCCACCCGGCATCACGTGATGGCGAAGAGGCCTCCCGCACCGCCGGAATGCAGGAACAGGACGCGGTCTGCCTCCCGGAACATGCCCTCCCGGGCCATCCGGAGCAGGCCGGCAAAGGCCTTGCCCGTGTAGACAGGATCCAGGAACAGACCTTCTTCCCGGGCCATCAGGGCGACGGCCGCATTGCCTTCTTCCGACGGGATGGCATAGCCGGGGCCGCACATGTCCATCAGATGGCAGTCATCCGGGCCGATGTCCACGTCGCGGCCGAGCAGGGCCGCCGCTTCCCGCATGAGAGCGGGCGTGATCTCGTCAAAGGGGTCGGTGTCCACCATCATGCCGTAAACCTTTGTGCCGGGCAGGTACAGCTTTGCGCCCAGGGAGAGGCCGGCCATCGTCCCGCCGCTGCCCTCCGCGCAGATGACATAGTCAAAGCGGATTCCCTGCTCCCGGATTTCCGCCGCGCAGTCCACGTAACCGAGGGTGCCCAGCGCATTCGAGCCTCCGCAGGGGATTTTGTAGTACGGGACGCCGAGCTGCGTTCCGATGCGGTCCATCTCGCGGTAAATGTCGGCATAATCGTCCGTGTCCATCAGGATCACTTCTGTGCCCATCAGCCGCTCCAGCAGCTGATTGCCGACGCAGTCCGTGACGCCGCGCTTTTTCAGGATCAGAATCGGCTTCATGCCGAGCCTGCCAGCGGCGGCGGCGGTCAGCATGGCGTGGTTGGACTGCGCGCCACCCGTTGTGAACACGACCTGCGCACCCTGCTGCCGGGCTTCGGCCAGCAGATACTCCAGCTTCCGGACCTTGTTGCCGCCCAGACCCACGCCGGAGAGGTCATCTCTCTTGATAAAGACATTGGTGTTCAGCAGGCGGCTGATCCGGCCCAGCCTGTGCAGGGGAGTGGGAAAAAGGCCGAGCGGTACTTTTGGCAGCGGTTTCTGTGTATGCATTGTGTTACCCTCCAAAGATGTGCGTGGCGACCGGGTTATGCCTTTTCCCGTTTTGCAAAAAGAATCTCGCCGGTGATGGCGTCAATGCGATATTCGTATTCATAGGCGCCGTATTCGAAGCTGACATCGTAGTACTCGCTGCCGGACACCCGCTCCAGTTCCACCTCCGCATCTCTGATCCGGAGCGCATCCGCGCCGCAGTCGGCCAGGGCGATCTTCATGGCGGCTTCCTTGCCGATACGCTTCCCGGTGATCCGGCCGCCCGGCTGCGTGCCGGACCCGGACAGGGGACCCAGAACCTTTTCCAGCTCCAGGGCAAACTGCTCTTTATCCTCCTTCAGGAGTCTGGCCCTGCCGCAGTAGGGGAAGGGGTCTTCGCCCAGAGTCACATCCCCGCACAGAAGCACCCCTGCCAGCCGGTCGGAGTTGTAGAAGGCATCCTCCTCAATCGTTGAGCCGGAGGCGCAGACCAGGGTCTTCAGGTCCTCGCTGTAGCTGAAGGCGTCCCCTTTCAGCGTGGCCCCGGCCGACACAAACAGCGTCTCCAGTTCCTCACAGTAGGCGAAGGAGTCGCCGCTGATCACGGCATCTTCCGGGATCACCACGGCGTCCGGCAGGGCGGCGTATTCAAAGGCGCGGTTCTCGATCACGGCGCCGGCGGGCAGGGAAAGCGAGTCGCTGATCTCACAGTATTCAAAGGCCCGGCCGCTCACGCTGACACCCTCAGGGATGGTGAGGCTTTTCATCTCATAATAGGCAAAGGCCTCGTTGCCGACGGTGGTGACGGGGTTGCTGTCCAGCTCGGCGGGGATTACGACATCGGCTTCCCGGCCGTTGTAATCCACGATTTCCAGCGTTCCGCCGGTGTAGAGCTTATAGGAATAATCCCCGCTCACCTGGACCGGCGTGGGATCCGGTACATACTCCCGTGCGGAAGCCTGCGTTCCGCCGGCAAGGCCCGAAACGGCGAGCAGGACGGCGAAGAGCGCGGCCGGGAACCGGCAAAGGGTCCGGAATGTGTTTTTCATAGTGGTTCCTCCTGACAGCGTGGTGTTGGTTGATGGTTCAGCACTGTCATCACAGGACGGCAGCACGGACAGAATGGAGTATAAGCAGGCTCAGTATAGCACGGCGGCCTGCCTGGAAAGTAAACAATTCGAAAACAGGAGAAGAAAAGGAGATTCGGAAATGAGCACCTTATCGGAACTGGTTCATTACTGCAACGATGAAAAGCCCGTCGGCGCGATGCTGATGATAGGGGAGTGGGGATGCGGAAAGACCTGGCTGATTACCGAGGCGCTCGCCAAGGCGCTGGCGGATACGCACATGATTGTGCGGGTTTCGCTCTTCGGCATCGACAGCATCAGCGATCTGAAGGAAACACTGCACCGGCAGTGGCTGTATGTGTGCGCACCCCTGCTCAGCAAGGTGGAGGAACGGAAAGAGAAACTGAAGGGAGAGACCGGCCTGATCTCGGTGCTGAGCAATCTGCTGGCCATAGTGAACCCGGCAGCCGGCAATATGGCCTCGACCGTTATGACCTTCGACCCCATTGACTATATCCCGATGGAACCCGAAGTGGTGGACCTGCAGACCGGGGAGAAAAAACAGGTTGTCCTGGTCTTTGACGATCCGGACCGAACTCGGCTGAACCGGATCGACCTGCTGGGCTGCATCAACAACTACTGTGAGAACCAGAAGTTCCATACCATCGTTGTGGCAAGCGAGCAGTTCATCAGCACTGCGGAACAGGAAGACTCGCTGGCAAACAGCATCACAAGGGAGAAGGTCATTGCCTACCACGCCCGTTACGTGCCGGAATACGCCGAAGTTGTGCACTCGGTTCTGACAGGGCAGAGCTGGCGGACGGAGGAATACGGCGCGTTCCTGGCGGAAAATGAGGCGCTGATTCTCGATGTGTTCGCAGGCGGGCCGCAGGTGAAAGTGGCACAGCAGGGGAAAGCGGAACTTGCCAAAACGCACAACCTGCGCAGCCTGAGCATCGCGCTCAAGCAGTTCTTCCGAATCTACAGCCATCTGACCGAGAACGGTGCCGGGAACATCAGGGACTATCTTGCGTCCTTCCTGGCCTTCGCGCTCGCCACCAAGAGCGGCCTGTTCAGAAACGGAAAGATCAGCTTTCAAATCAGCGAGGAGGAGATTGCCAGCCTGTACCCGCAGTTTTCCAGTCGGTTCCTTCCGCCTACCGTCCGCGAGTGGATCCAGTACGGCATCTGGGACAGCGAAACCTTTGACCGTGAACTTGCCGGGGACGGTCTCATTTCCGGCCTGAATACCATTCTCAGTACTGACTGAAGCCCGGCAGAGCCGGGATTCCTGCCCTGCGCCCCGATCATAACACGACACGCAGACCTTTTTGCAGGCCTGCGTGTTTTGCTCTTTGCCGGCAGTGCCGCACGTTCAAGCCGTCGTCCGGATGAAGCACTGCCCGGACGCCATACGAGCCGGGGACTACTGCCCGCCGTGCAGGGGCGTCACGCCGTTGCGGGTGAGGATGACATCGCTGAGGGGTGAACCGAACCAGTCAAAGAGCCGCCGCGCGGGGCTGCCTTCCGGCTCGTCGCTGCGGATGACGGCATAACCCTGCGTGCCGAGGGGATAGTTCCCGGAAGCGACGTTTTCCGGTGTCGCCGCATAACCCTCCAGCGAGAAGCTGAGCAGGTTCTCATTGCCGTAGACATCGTTCAGGTAGGTCATGATGCTGTAACCGAGCGCATAGGGGTCGTACAGGCATTCCGAGACGATGGTGCTCATTTCATCGAGACGGTCATAGCCCAGCGCCTCGAAGTCCGGCACGGGCTCGTCCTTCCACAGCATGCGCTCAAACAGACGCTGGCTGCCGGACTGGTCGTCGCGGTACAGAACGCGTATGGGGTGATCCGCCCCGCCGAGCTCTGCCCAGTTTCGGATCTCCCCGCGGTAGATGGCGCGCACCTGCTCCAGGCTCAGGTTCTCCACGCCGCAGCTGCGGTTGCCGATGAAGACCAGACCGTCGCCGCCGTAGAGCTTCATCTCCACACTGACGCCGCGCTCGTCCAGATAGTCCTGCTCCTCCTGCGTGGGGGCGGCCAGCAGCGCCAGATCCGCAACCCCGTCGGCAATGTTCAGCCAGGCGCCGTGGGTGGTGGAGCAGAGCGGCACGGTTCCGCCCGCGCCGGTACTTTCACAGAAGAAGGCATAGATCTCGGACGTGACGGGCTTGCGTGCGGTGGAGGAGTCCATTACCGGGAAGTCCCCTTCCGCAAAGAGCGCCCCGTACCTGCCCTGCACCGGGAACTCCGTGAGAACGCCGGTTTTCAGGTCCAGCGTCCGGTAGCAGTCCAGCGTGTACCAGGTGTTTTCCGAGGCGGCGCTCTCCTCCCCGTCGGTATGGTACAGCAGGGCCGTGCTGCCCAGCATGTCCTTCAGCCGGAAGTAATAGGGGCTGATATCCAGCAAGCGCCTGCCTTCCGCGCTGACGAGATAGTTGCGGTTGTCATCGGAGTAGTTTCCGCGGACCAGGCAGACACCGTCATGGCTGATCAGCAGGTCGCAGTCGGTCTTCTCCAGCGGGAGACTGACCGGCGTCATTGCGCCCGTGTCCTCGTCCAGGCGGTAAAGTTCCCCGCTGTTCGGGATAAAGCAGAGAATGCCGGCATCATCGCGCATCAGCTCCGTGCTGGAGTTCACCTGCTTCTCCCACACCGTTTCCAGACTGTCCGGCCGGAGCGCGGCGAGGAGAACGCCGTCGCCCGTGCCGTAGAGGAGGCAGTACAGATATTTTCCCGCAACACAGGAGCCGGGATTCAGATGACCGGGGAAGAGCTCTTCGGGCGTCTGGGAACCGTCACGGTAAAGGTCGCCGCCCGAGCCCTCGCGCATGGAGAACCAGACCCCAAGGAAGCCACCGTCAAAGGGAACCAGCTCACGGTACACGCGGCCACCGGCGGGAAGCAGTTCCTCCGTCTGCAGGCTGTCCGCTCGCAGGCGCAGTACGCGGCCGTCGTCAAAGGAGGCGTAGACCCACTCATCCCATCGGGCCGTGCAGACCGTGCCGGCATCGACCAGCAGCTGCGGGGCGGAGCCGTCCAGGGGGGCAAAGTACAGCCGGTCGTATTCGGCGGTCAGGAAGAAGCCTGCCTTCGCAGCAGCGTCGGCGTCGGCAGAGGCGCCTGCGGCAGGATCAGCCGGGGCGTCTGCGGAGTCCTCTGTGTGCGCAGCGTCAGATGGTTCAGAAGGGGCGGCTTCAGCCGGTGCCGCAGTGGCGGCTGTGTCTGCAGGGGCAGAACCCCTTGCGCCGCAGCCGGCCAGAGTGACTGTGAGCGCGACAATCAGCAGCAGGCACAGAAGCCGGCAAAGAGGAGTAGCGGCTTTTTTCATGTTGCACCTCCGTAACGATTCGACAGGCGGCATCAGCCGCCGCGTTTGTTTCATATTCATTCGGTCCGGGATGGCCGGCACCTGGCGAGCCTATCCTGTTTATCATACTAATTTTACCATATTCCCTGCGCAGGGGAAAGAGAAAAGTTCATCACAGACAGGTACGCAGCTGGCAATGGCTGGCATTACGGATAAACACACAGCGGGCATCACAGTCGGGCACTAGCAGCGGTGAACGAAATCCGGCAGTGATGAGCAAAGTCCTGCACATTGATTGCAAATGCCCCGGGTCTGTGATATAGTAAACCTCAGAAAAACGTGAATCAGCGGCAGACCTGATAAACTGCCGGCAGAATAACCGACAAGGAGAGATCAGCATGGAAGATAAGAAAATCGTAGCGGACGAGCAGCTGGAGAAGGTATCCGGCGGCGCCTTCGACCCGAAGAAAAGCATGATCCGGAATCTTTATGACGAAGGCAGCTCTCTGGACAAACAGCTGGAGAAAGGAATTGTAAAGCTGGAGAAGTCGGTTGCGGATCTTCTCCACCCGGACAAAAAGTGATTCCATACCCTGCCTGCGGGCAGGGCAACTGAGCACTGCTGAAAACACAAAAAACGAGGGGTTGTCTCAAAAGGCCAGAACCTGTCATGATGAAAAACCAGTCCTCAGACTGGTGACGTGATCATCCGGTACGCGAATCGCCGTTCGGACGGATTGCCACACCAGTGTGAGTACTGGTTCGTAATGACAGGGCCTTTTGAGACAGCCCCCTGATTATTGTAATCTATAGATACCGCTTACTGCTGACCGCGGGACAGCTCCTGAAGCATGGCAAGATAGTCCGTGTCGTCAATCGTCTCGGTGGTGGTCTGCTTCCGGCGCTCCAGCCAGGGGGTGGCATAGGAGCCTTCGGTCTTCTGTTCCATTATGCCTCACGCCTTTCAACATGTTGTGCCTTACGATGCCCATTATATACCGTATCTGCTGCAATGTCGATAAAAGTTCGGTTAAAAGGCGTGGACAAAAAGAAAAAGATTTGCTTCAGAATTTCAAAGAAAAGTTACGTGAAGTTTCAGGCACTGCCGCCGGGAAGAACACAGGCAGGAATGCGGTAGCGCCGGCCGTGATGCCGGGAGAGAACAGAAGCCGACTGTGCCCGACCCTGCCCGGGAAGCTGTACCTGGTGCTACCGGAATCCGTACCGGACACCGCAAAAACCGGTGGATTATTGCCGCAGCCTGTGGTATAGTAAACATACATGGAAAATTTGTAAACCGCTGAAAGGAGTTTTCAAGCATGCATAAAAATGTGATTTTCTGTTTCTCCGGAACGGGAAACTGTCTCAACCTTGCGAAAATGATCGGCCGGGATATGGGTGGAGCCGACATCGTCATGTTGCGCAGGCCCTTTGAGGTGACCGACGTCCGGGAGGCGGAGCGGGTCGGCTTTGTGTTCCCCTGCTTCGGCGGCGGCGCGCCTGTGGATGTGCTGACCTATGCAAAAAGCATTCAGATCGGCCCGGAGACCTATACCTTCGCCGTCAGCATGTCGGCGAGCTATCCGGGGACCGGCCTGCATGAGCTGAACAAAATTATCCCTCTGAACTACTGGCGGACCGTCCGGCACCACTGCAGCTGCATCTGGCTCTTCCCCCACAAGATGATGCTGCCGCCCGTCAGCGTGGAGGCCGCCCAGAAGCAGCACGAGAAGCTGGCCGTTGACATTGCCTATGACGTGATGCTGAAGAGAAAAACCACAAAGGCGCCGCCCTTTAACGCCCTGAACGCCGGGGAAAACAAGGCCTGGCCGATGATTGCAAAGCAAAAGGCGGCAGCCTTTAAGGTCAGCGATGCCTGCATCGGCTGCGGCCAGTGCGAGAAGCTGTGTCCCAGAGGCAACATCCGCATCACGGACGGAAAGGCCGTGATCGGCACGGACTGCATCCAGTGCCTCAGCTGCCTGCAATACTGCCCGCAGAAGGCCATCTCCATCGGGAAGATTACCGACATCCGTGAACACTACCACAACCCGAATATTCAGCCGGTCGACCTGATGCAGCAGGTGATTCACGTCTGATTCCGGACAGCGCGCTCCGGAGTGATCCGTTCACTCCGGAGCGCTGCGCGCTTTTCTTTCCCGCGGAAGCTGCAGGCGGCCGGGGATTCAAAAGGGAGGAACAAATATGAAAAACCTGAAAAACCTGAAAAAATCCATTGCTCTGGTCTGTTCGCTTCTTCTGCTGCTGGCCCTGACTCCGGCGGCTTTTGCCGAACTGAACGGGGCAGCTCCGGATGCTGAGTATCTGAACCCGGAAACCGACGGAAGAGCCGAAATCTATGACGTGGCAGGCCTTTTCTCCGAAGAGGAGAGGAATCAGCTTCTGGAACAGATGCAGGGCTGCACGGACTGGTTTGATGCCTACATCGTGACGGATGACAGAGCAGCGGATGAAATCACGGAGGATCCGGCGTTTCAAAATCTCTGCTCGGGGTATCATCTTGCGCTTGTGTTCGGAAAAGAGCGGCAGGACATGCGCGTTCAGTGGGCCTTCTCCTCCGGGGAAAACACGGAGAACGATGTGATTGTGCCGGATGAAGTGGCTGCCATGTTCGGCACCGCCAAAAGCGAATACCTGAACGGGGATACCGCATTTGAGGCGGCAAATGCTTTTATGGGTAGTATTCTGTCCGCTCTTCAGGGGAACGGCACGGCACCGGCCGGTGACCTGAAGGACGACGATTACTACCAGTTTCGGACGCTGGAAGAGCTGAGAGAAATCCTGGCAATGGACATCGATACGGAGGATGGGATCTTTGTAACTGGTCTTGAGGCCCGGGACTACACGCTGGAGGAAGACCTTACCATCCCGGCAGGGAAGAAAGTGTTCTTTAATGAAGGAACCGTCACCGTTGTCCCGGGCGTAACCGTGACCGTGGAAGAAGATGCAGGCCTCTTCTTCTACGGGATGGATGTGAAGGGTACGGTCATCAACAACGGGGACCTGGTACAGTGCGAGCAACGGAACGGTGGGGACCAACTACCCATCCGCATAGAGGGTCAGATTATCAACCGCGACTGGTTCAGCTTTTATGAGATTTCCGAGGGTATGGAGAACATTCAGAACGAGGACGAGGGGCGGCTGTTTTCCTCCGTGGAGGGAAAGAGAGTTTCCCCGGACGGCTCTTCTTCCTCCCCGGCGCCGGTTTCAACGCCGAAGCCCTCTCAGAAGCCTTCGGGTTCAACGGGGGATACGAAGAAAAACAGTTCGGATAACCGAAATACGGGCCTTTTCGCCCTCTGGATCGCCATCATCGCTGCGGCGTCTCTGGCAAAAAACCGGAAGCGGACAAAGACAGCCGGACGGCGTGAAGCCCGACCGCGGAATGCGGGAACAGCCTCCCGGCGAACTCAGGTGAAAGGCCCCGCCGCGTCCGGAAGCCGGCCGGGCGGAAGCGCGGGACGCAGGTCCTCAACATACAGGCCGGAAGTATACAACCCGGAAGAATACAGCTACGATCCGTCTGACTATTCTGATACGGACTATATAAACCATGACAATCAGCGCCGCATGAAGCAGCTTGATGACTGGCTGAAGAGCGGCCTGATCGATAAGGAAGAATACCGGAAGCTGAAAGAACTGTATTCCGGTAAATGACAAAACCGGGAATGCAGACAGCGAATCCGATTTGAAGACACGGAAAGGAAAACACACATGAAGTATAACTTCGATGAAATCATTGACCGCAGAAATACCAACGCCCTGAACACCGACGGCTTCCGCGGCTATATCTTCCACGCCGGGCCGGAGAAGGTCTTCCCCTTTAAGGATGAAGAGTTTATCCGCATGTGGGTGGCGGATATGGAGTTTGCCTGCTGCCCGGACATCGGCGAGGCTATCAAGGCGCGGGTGGACAGGCGCATTTTCGGCTACACCATGATGTTTGACGACGCCTATTACAGGGTGCTGAACGGCTGGTGTGAGAGCCGCTACGGCTGGACCTTCCTGCGGGAGGAACTCTGCTTCTCGCCCGGCATCATCCCGGGGCTCTACCAGCTGGTGGAGGACCTGATCGGCGAGGGGGAGACCTTCGTCATCACCACGCCCTCCTACGGCTACTTTCTGCATGCGGCGGAGTACAACAACGTACCGGTGGTCTGCTCCGACCTGATTAACACCGACGGATACTTCACCCTGGACTTTGAGGACCTGGAGAAAAAGTGCGCCGATCCGCGCGTCAGGATGCTGGTCTGGTGCAACCCCCACAATCCCACCGGCCGGGTCTGGACGGAGGAAGAGCTGCGGCGCGTGGCGGAGATCGCGGAGAAGTACGACCTCTGGGTCATCTCGGACGAGATTCACTGCGACGTGATCCGTCAGGGCCTGTGCCATACCCCCATGGGCAAGGTTATGCCGGACTACAGAAAGCTTGTCACCTGCATGTCCGCCAGCAAGACCTTCAACATGGCGGGACTCATGTTCTCCAACATCATCATCCGGGACCCGGAGGAGAGGGCGCGTTTCAACAGCCGGGACAAGATCGCCGGCATGCTCAACCCCCTCTCCATTGCCGCACACCAGGCGGCCTACGAGCAGGGCGGCGAGTGGCTGGAGCAGCTGAAGGTGTATCTGGACGGAAACTTCCGCTACGTGGCGGAGTTCCTGGCCGCACGCCTGCCGGAGGCCCGCTTCCGCATCCCCGAGGCCACGTATCTGGCATGGGTGGACCTGTCAGCGTGCCTCCCCGACGTAACGGACCTGCCCGGCTTCTTCGCAAACGAGGCGGGCGTCCTGCTGGAAGGCGGCAACAGCCTCTTTGTCGGCAACGCCGAGGGCTTTGTGCGCCTCAACCTCGCCATGCCGCGCAGCATCCTTGAAACCGGGATGGAGCGCATCGCCGATTCCATCGGCCGTCACCGTCAGGGCCTCTGCTGAAAGACTTGCCGGGTCCGGAGCAGGAGCCCCCTGAATCCGGGGAGAGAGCCCCGGCTCGCGGAGACCTCCCGGGCCGGACCCGTACGCAACCGCCGAATGCCGGCAGAAAGAAAGCGGCAGGGGAGGCCGTATGCACAGCCTGCCCTGCCGGAAAGGAAGCCGCCGTGAGAAAGCGCATCTATGAAATCATAGAAAAATCAAGCGGGGAAGACAGGGCCAGCAGCTGCTACGACCTCTTCATGATCGTCGTCATCTTTGCCAGCCTTCTTCCGCTTGCTTTCAAAAAGGAATACACCTTCTTCTATTATCTGGACAAGGCCGCCATGGTGGTTTTCATCGCGGATTACCTGCTGCGCTGGGTCACAGCCGACTACAAATTCAATGATCCTTCGCCGCTGTCGTTTGTAAAATACCCGTTTACCTTCATGGCCCTCATCGATCTTGTTTCCATCCTGCCGTCGCTTTCTGTGATCAGCAGGGGCTTCAAGGTGCTGCGCGTGCTGAGGATGATCCGGGCCCTGCGGGTGCTTCGGATCTTCAAGGGCCTGCGGTATTCCAACAATTTCATGATCATCAGCAATGTGATCCGGAAGTCCAGAAAATCCCTGGTCGCGGTGGTTACGCTGGCGGCCGGCTATATCCTGATCTCGGCGCTGGTCATCTTCAACGTGGAGCCGGACTCCTTTGCCACCTTCTTTGACGCAGTCTACTGGGCAACGGTCTCCCTGACCACGGTCGGCTACGGGGACATCTATCCCGTCTCGGTCTTCGGCCGCATCATCACCATGGCCTCGTCCATTCTCGGCATCGCCATTGTGGCGCTGCCCGCAGGTATCATCACAGCGGGATACATGACGGAAATTCAAGCGGAGCAGAAAGAGGAAGAGCAGCACCGCTGAGCCACCGGCCCGGGCACTGCCCTTTTCAGATACTTATGACTTTTTCAGAGGCAGCCACCAGGTGAAGCCGAAGGAAAGGCACTGGGCAAGTCCCTCCGGTACCGAAAGACCGTTTTCGGCGGCGACCCTGCGCCCGATGAATATGTACTCCATGGCGTGCATCAGAAACAGGATCAGCAGCGGAAGCGGCTTTTTTCTGGCTGCCAGCGCGGCAAACCAGGCGTACAGCCCGACGCAGACCGGTTTACCAAACTGTCTGGTGAGATTCAGAAACACGGTTCTCCTCCTTTCAGGACGTCTTTAAAACAACATTCTGCGAGCCCAGCAGCTCGTTCAGTTCCAGCAGAAGCCCTTCGTGCAGCAGACAGCGGGTGCCGAGGCGCTTCTGCTCCTTTTCGCACCAGATGACAAGACTGTCGCTGCCGGGGAACATGGTGAGGATCAGGCTGACGCGCTTCAGGACGGGGTCATCCTCGGACGGAACCCGGATGAAGAGCTTCTTCCGGAGGTCTGGCCCGGCAGGGCCGGGGGCCGGTCTCGTCGGCGCGGTGCCCGGCGGGGAAGCGGGAGCCTGTCCGCCGGGACGCGGGGCGGCATCATAGACCGGCGGATTTTCCATCGCCCGGGCGGCGGGGGAGACCAGGTCGGAAAGCGGGCGGAGGGAATCCACCATCAGCTGAGCGTCCTTTTCATCACGGACGGATATTCTGCCCCGCACCAGCACAGCCTGGTTGACGGCCACATAGGCCCCGCACTGGTCCAGCGCACGCTGGAAGAGGATGAGCTCCATGCTGCCGCTGTCATCCTCCAGCTGGGCATAGCACATGAGGGAATTGTTTTTGGTGGTGCGGGTGCGCTGGGAGGCGATGATGCCTGCAACGGTCACCATCTGGTTATCCGCAAAGGTCTGCGGGCCTTCTTCCGAGGCAAAGTCGTTCACGATGGCCCCTACCGGGACAGCCCCGACCCTGCGGACGGCGTCGCGGTACTCGTCCATGGGGTGCCCGCTGAGATACAGGCCGGTCATTTCCTTCTCCATGGCCATGCGCTCACGGGCGGAGTAGTCGGGAATGTCCGGAATGGGGAAGGTATCGGCATGGCCGGCCTGCCCGCCGGAGACGGCGTCGGCCTCTGTGCCGGAGGCGGAACCGCCGGCAGAATCGTCACCCCAGCCGCCGAAAAGATCAAGCTGGCCGGAGATGTTGTCCTTTACTTCCCGGCTGATGCTGTCCATCATGCCGCCGGCAACGGAAACCAGGGCCTTGCGGCTGTGGTGCAGGGAATCAAAGCCGCCTGCCCGGATGAGGTTTTCCACCGCGCGGCGGTTGAAGTCCTTTCCGTTCATACGGCGCAGGAAGTCCTCCAGGCTGCGGAAGGGACCGCCTTTCTGCCGCTCCTCCACCAGCTGCTGCACGGCGCTGCGGCCGATGCCCTTGATGGCCGCAAGGCCGAAGCGGATGTTCCCGCCCGAGACCGAGAAGCCCGAGACCGACTCATTCACATCCGGCGGCAGCAGCGAGAGCCCCAGCTCCCGGCACTCCGCCGTGTATTCCGAGATCTTTGCGCTGTTTTCCAGAACGGAGGAGAGTAGCGCCGCCATGTACTCTCCCGGGTAGTGCCGCTTCATATAGGCGGTACGGTAGGCGACAATGGCGTAGCAGACGGCGTGGGCCTTGTTGAAGGCATAGCTGGCAAAGTCCAGAATCTCGTCGTAGATGCTGTTGGCGACCTCTTCCGGGACGCCGCGAGCAACGGCCCCCTCAATGCCGCGCGAGGGATCACCGCGGACAAACGCCACGCGCTCGGCGTCAATGACGGCGTGCTTTTTTTTGCTCATGGCGCGGCGGATCATGTCCGCCTGCCCCAGCGAGAAGCCAGCCAGCTGGCGGAAGATCTCAATCACCTGTTCCTGATACACAATGCAGCCGTAGGTGACCTCAAGGATTGGGCGCAGCAACGGGTGCTTGTAGCGCACATGCTCCGGGTGCTGGCTGCAGTCGATGAAGCGGGGAATGCTGTCCATGGGGCCCGGACGGTACAGGGCCACCAGGGCGGTGATGTCCTCAATGCTGCGGGGGCGCAGGTTCATGCAGACGCCGGTCATGCCGGTGCTCTCCAACTGAAAGACGCCTTCCGTCTTCCCGGCGGAGAGCATCTCAAACACGGCGGGGTCGTCTTCCGGCATGTCCTCCACGCGGAAGCCAGGCTCCTTCTGCCGTACCAGCTGCGCGGCGTCCTCCAGCACGGTCAGGTTCCGCAGACCCAGAAAGTCCATTTTCAGAAGACCCAGTTCCTCCAGCGTGGTCATGGGATACTGGCAGACCACGGACTCATCGTTTTTGGCCAGGGGAACATATTCCGAGACCGGACGCTCGGTAATCACGACGCCGGCAGCGTGGGTTGAGGCATGCCGCGGCATGCCCTCCAGGGCGCGTGCCACATCGATCAGGCGGCGGAGCTTTTCGTCGCCTTCATAAAAGTCCTTCAGCGGTTTGGAAAGCCGCAGCGCCTCGTCCAGGGTCATGTTCAGGGCGGCGGGCACCTGCTTGGCGACGGCGTCACATTCGGCATAGCTGATGTTCAGCACCCTGCCCACGTCGCGGATGGCGGCGCGGGCCGCCATGGTGCCGAAGGTGACGATCTGGGCCACGTGGTCGCTGCCGTAGAAACGGTTGACGTAGTCGATGACTTCACCCCGGCGGTTGACGCAGAAGTCCACGTCAATATCCGGCATGGAGACACGCTCGGGATTCAGAAAACGCTCAAAAAACAGGGAGTACTGGATGGGGTCCACGTCCGTGATATTCAGACAGTAGGAGACCACACTGCCTGCGGCGCTGCCGCGGCCGGGCCCCACCGGGATGCCCCTGCGCTTGGCATAGCCGATAAAGTCCGAGACGATGAGGAAGTAGTCCACAAAGCCCATCTTCTCAATGACGCCGAGCTCGTAATCCAGCTGCGCATGCACCTCCGGCCGGTTGGCGTAGCGCACGGCGAAACCCTCCTCGCAGAGCCTGCGGAGGTAGGCGCCGCTGTCCGTCTCGCCTGCCGGAAGCTTGAAGCGGGGCAGATGATAGTGGCCGAACTCAAAGTCATAGTTGCAGCGTTCCGCGATGAGCGCGGTGTTGTCCGCCGCTTCGCTGAGGCCGGGGAAGAGCGTGCGCATCTCGCCTTCGGTCTTCAGGTAGAACTCCTGCGTCTCAAAGCGCATGCGGTTTTCTTCGTCCACGGTCTTGCCGGTCTGGATGCACATCAGCACATCCTGGTAGTAGGCGTCCTCCTTGTTCAGGTAGTGGGCGTCATTGGTCAGCACCAGGGGAATGTCCAGCTCCCGGCTGAGAGCAATGAGGCCCTCTGCGGCGGTGGCCTCTTCCCGGATGCCGTGGTTCTGGATTTCCAGAAAAAAGTCCTCCCCGAAGAGGTTTTTCAGATCCAGCGCACGGCTGCGGGCCTTCTCCCGGTTGCCGTTCAGGATGGCCTGCGGAATCTCACCGGCAAGGCAGCCGGAGAGGCAGACGAGGCCTTTGGCGTGCCGGTGCAGCAGATCCCAGTCGATGCGGGGTCTGACGTAGAAGCCTTCCGTGAAACCGGCGCTCACCAGGGCGCAGAGATTCCGGTAGCCGGTCTCGTCCTTGCAGAGGAGGATGAGATGGGAATAGTTGCTGTCGACGCCGTGCTCCCGGTCAAAGCGGCTGCGGGGCGCCACGTAAACTTCACAGCCGATGATGGGCTTGATGCCCTCCTTCTGGCAGGCGCGGTAAA
>CAZBXX010000010.1:0-35220 GCA_964495965.1 uncultured Oscillospiraceae bacterium
CAGAGGGCTATGCCCGCATGTGAAAAACCACCCGCTTGGCGGGTGGATGCTTATTCTTTGCTCTGAACAGGAGACAGATGTTATATGGCAGAAGTGTTTCACAAAAACAGGGAAATTATGAAATATTTCAAAACAAATAATAAGTCTATTGACATATTCTGCGTGCCGTGATAGAATCGCTCTGCAATGACACAAGAGGTGATTCGGTGATGAACTATTCATGTGCAAACGGAAAAGAACTGACCGCGGCAGTCGCCGCAGCCGCAGAAGGCGACTGCATACAGGTAGAGAGTTTCTCTGCTGTGGCAGAGGATACCGGGAAACTGCTTTCCGCTTTAAAACGGATCTCGGAAAAGGGCGCGGATTTTGTCAGTCTGCGTGAGGGGGTTGACACCCGGGACGTACACGGACAGTTCTTTATCCGCGTGTGCCTTGCGCTCTGTGAACTCGACCATCGCAGTCAGCTTGCGAAAAGACGGGCCGGGGTTGAACGCGCAAAAGAAGAAGGAAAATATAAGGGCCGCAAGCCCATCGAAGTAGATGGGGATCTGTTCGAAGCCGTTATTGCCCGCTGGGAAAATGACGAGATTACGGCCCGTCAGGCCATGTCAGAGCTTAAGTTAAAACCGAACACCTTTTATCGTCGGATCAAAGAACGGGAGGAACAGAAATTGAAAGACTATAAGAAAGTGGAACATGAAATCCGCAGTGAAATCAAAGAGGCGGCAAAGCAGAGCCGCCGTGACCTTGATGATCTGAAGCAGCAGGTCAGGGCGGAGGCGAAGGAACTGAAAAAATCTGCCAATGAGGTCCTGGAACTGCGGGATGTGGAAAAGGAAATTCGCAGAGGCCGTGCCCGCGCTGAGGCGGAGCACAACGATGCGGTGAAGCAGATGAAGAAAGAAGTGGAAGTCGAGGCGAAAGAACTGAAAAAACTGATGCAGGAGAAGTAAAGCCCTGCATCAGATAAGGTTCCCGGGCAGACGGTTCTGCCAATGCGGAAGGAGATCCACAGAATGGAAATGAGAAAACAGCGCTTTATCAGCATTCCCGATTACACGCTCGGCGAGGAGTTGTTCAATTCCATTTCCCACGGCCTTGGGGCCCTGCTGGGAGCTGCGGCGCTGGCGCTGATGATGGTTCGTGCCCGGGGAGCGCTGAAAGTGACTGCAGCAGCGCTCTTTGGAGCATCGATGATTCTGCTGTACACCATGTCCTGCGTTTATCATGCGCTTTCTGCCGATTTACCGGCCAAAAAGGTTTTGCGGGTGCTGGACCACTGTAATGTGTTTCTGCTGGTATTCGGCACCTACATTCCGGTGGCCCTGCTGGGTATAAGCGGAAAACCCGGCTGGATTCTGTTCGGCGTGGTTGGTTTCTTTACCGTCCTCGGCGTTGTACTGACGGCCGTCAATCTGGAGCGCTTCAAAGTTGCGGCCGTGCTCTGCCATCTCTTCAATGGTTGGTCCATTCTGTTCGGGCTCTCCGGCCTGGTACAAAACATGGGCAGGGAAGGGATCCTGTTTCTGGTCCTGGGCGGCCTGATGTACTCTGTCGGTGCGGCCCTGTACGCCATTGGGAAAAAGAAGCGTTACGGTCACAGCGTGTTTCACTTTTTCTGTCTTGCCGGGACGTTTTTCCACTTTTGGGCGGTTTACCGCTTCCTGCTGTAGCATTTGAATTCCCGCGGAAATCCGTTTCCCATAAAGAATTAACCGCCGGTATCCATGTCTTCAAAGGCGTGACATGGATACCGGCGGCTAATTTCCGACGGCAAGAGCCGCTTTTCGTATCAGATCCAGTTCCTCGAGAGAAACGCAGTTTTCAATTGAGCCGGCAGCAACTGCGGCTATGCATTCGTCCAGATCCATCCATAACACGCCGGAGACTTCCTCTTCCTGCAGAACAAGGTCGGCTTCGTCAACATCCGCCCAAAGCAGGAATACCCGTGTGTACTGGCGGTCGTGGTACGGAACCCCAAAAAAGACATCATCCCAGAAAATTGTCATGTCCCCGCAGGGGATCAGGTCGGTCTCTGCAGCTGTGATGCCGAGCTCCTCCTTCAATTCCCGGACAGCGGAAGAGAGGTAATCCTGTCCGGCCGGAATGTGGCCGGCGCTGGAAATGTCATAGCATCCGGGGAATGATTTTCCCGGAGCCCGTTTCTGCAGAAGAACCTGAATACGGCTCTTACGCCTGCGGACCAGCCAGAGGTGGGAAGTTCTGTGCGGCACGCCTTCCCGGTGCGCGGCGGCTCTCTCCACGATCTCGCCGGTTGGCTTTCCCTTTGAATCAACTACATCAAGATACTCTGTCATGATGCCTGCTTACAGCAATCCTTTCCGCATTCCGGCTTTCTGAAGCAACGCATCGGCTTCACCCATCACACCGGCTCGCCCATATCGGGTATCAGACAGGATGGCGGTCTCAGTCCGGTACGGAATGAGATGGCCATCCTGTGTTTTTATTTGGTCTGGAAACGGTCAGCTTTTCTCTGCGGCCTCCACTACGTGCTTGCATAAGACGGCTGCCGTGACGGAACCCACACCGGCAGGCACCGGAGTAATTGCGCCCACAAGGGGTTCCACCGCATCAAAGGCCACATCACCGACCAGTTTCTGCTTTGCCTCCGACCAGTTGATGCCTACATCGAGAACAGTCTGCCCTTCCCGGAAGAATTCTGCGCCGATGGCTTCGGCCTTTCCGACGGCCACGACCACAATTTCCGCATTCCGCACGATATCCGCCATATTCCGTGTCTTCCTATGGCAGAGCGTGACGGTGGCATTTGCCTGCATCAGCAGCATCGCGACCGGGCGCCCGATCACGAGACTCCGCCCGATGACGGCTGCCCGCTTTCCGGAAGGGTCAATGCCGTAATGCTTCAGCAGCTCCATGCAGCTCTGCGCTGTGCAGGGAGAAAAGCCTTCACCGGAACCGGAATAGACCTTTGCCATGGAGCCTGCCGTGACACCGTCAATATCCTTGGCAGGGCTCAGCGCCGCACAGGCGGCTTTTTCATCCAGCGTTTTTGGCAGGGGGCGGAACATCAGGCATCCGTGAATGCTGTCGTCGGAGTTGATCGCCTCGATAGTATCCATCAGCTGCGCCTGTGTTGCCTCTGCCGGAAGAACAAACTGTTCTGCTGCAATTCCGGCTTTTTCACAGCGCTTCAGAGCAGCCTGCTCATAGGCCAGATCATCGGCCCGCTCCCCCACGCGCAGGATCGCAAGACAGGGGACAGTACCGTCTTGCCTTAATTTGTCAACACGGGGAATCAGTTCCTTCGTCAGGGCTTCAGCAACCGGCCCGCCTTCCAGAATCTGAGCCATGATCCTCTCCCTTCTGCCGCGCCAGGCGGCAGCCTGTCGTTTCTGGTTCAGAACAGCCCCGTGATGCGGCCGTTTTCGTCCACGTCAATCTTCTCGGCGGCCGGCACCTTCGGGAGCCCCGGCATGGTCATGATGTCGCCGGTCAGAGCGACGATGAAGCCCGCTCCTGCCGACACTTTCAGGTTCCGCACGGTGACGGTGAAGCCCTTCGGCGCGCCGAGGAGGCCTGCATCGTCGGAGAAGGAATACTGCGTCTTCGCCATGCAGATGGGGAGACCGGAAAAGCCGAGCTCCGCAAGCTGCTGCGCCTGCTTCTTCGCATTTGGGGTAAGAGAAACGCCGTCGGCATGGTAGATGCGTCTGCAGATGGTTTCCAGCTTTTCCTCAATGCCCATTTCCAGCGGATAGGAAAAGCTGAAATCGTTTGGCTGTTCGCAGAGACGGACAACTTCTTCTGCCAGGGCCTTTCCCCCTTCGCCGCCCTTTGCCCACACTTCCGAGAGCGCGACGTTTACGCCCAGTTCATTGCATTTGGCCTCCACCAGGTCGAGCTCTGCTCTGGTATCGGTCGGGAAGGCGTTGATTGCCACCACGCAGGGCAGACCGAAAACTTCCCGGATGTTCCCGACATGCTGGAGCAGGTTCGGCAGACCTTTCTCCAGGGCTTCCAGGTTCTCGCTGTTCAGTTCCGCTTTCGGAACACCGCCGTGGTACTTGAGCGCGCGGACGGTGGCAACAATCACAACGGCATTCGGGTGCAGGTCTGCCATACGGCACTTGATGTCCAGAAACTTCTCAGCGCCGAGGTCCGCGGCAAATCCGGCTTCCGTAACCACATAATCTGCCAGCTTCAGCGCCGTACGGGTGGCAGAAACCGAGTTGCAGCCGTGGGCGATGTTGGCGAAGGGGCCGCCGTGGATGAAGGCGGGGGTGCCTTCCAGCGTCTGCACCAGATTCGGCTTGATGGCGTCCTTCAAAAGGGCGGTCATGGCACCTTCGGCTTTCAGATCGTGGGCAGTGACGGGCCTGCCGTCATAGGTGTAACCAACAATGATGCGGGCGAGCCGGGCCTTCAGATCCATCAGGTCGGAAGCGAGGCACAGAACAGCCATAATTTCGGAAGCAACGGTGATTTCAAAGCCGTCTTCCCGCGGCACACCCTGTACCCTGCCGCCGAGGCCGTCCACAATGTGGCGAAGCTGACGGTCATTCATGTCCACGGCACGCTTCCAGGTGATTTGTTTGGGGTCAATGCCCAGGGCGTTCCCCTGCTGAATGTGGTTATCCAGCATGGCGGCGAGCAGGTTGTTTGCTGCGCCGATGGCATGGAAGTCTCCGGTAAAGTGGAGATTGATATCCTCCATGGGAACCACCTGGGCATAGCCGCCGCCGGCGGCGCCGCCCTTGATGCCGAAGACCGGCCCGAGGGAAGGCTCCCGCAGGGCGACCACGGCGTTTTTGCCGATCTTCCGCAGACCGTCGGTCAGGCCGACCGAAGTGGTGGTCTTCCCCTCGCCTGCCGGCGTCGGGGTGATGGCAGTGACGAGGATCAGCTTTGCCTTTTCCGGCAGATCCTTCAGGGCGAGGGGGTCAATCTTCGCCTTATAGCGTCCGTAGTTCTCCACGGCCTCCTCGGGGATGCCGAGAGCTGCGGCAATGTCATTAACCCGCTGAAGCGTTGCTTCCTGGGCGATTTCAATATCGGTTTTGAATGCCATGGCGAGTGCCTCCTGATCGTTGTGTTTTTAAATCAGAATAACAGATGAGCTGCGGAATGTAAAATACTTTCTCGCTGAAAATCATAAGAAGCATGTTTTTTGGCGCTTTCAGTCTCTGAGTATCGCCGCGCCCTCCAGTCTGAGCAGGAAAGTCTTCCTTTCAAGCCCTCCTGCATATCCGGTTAGGATGCCGTTTGCCCCTATTACCCGGTGACAGGGGATGATCAGGGAAATCGGGTTGCGGCTGACGGCGCCGCCAACCGCCTGTGCGGACATATGGGGGAGGCCGTTTTGCGATGCGAACTGTTCTGCAATTTCCCCATAGGTCACGGTTTCCCCGAAAGGGATTGTCAGCAGAATCTCCCACACCGCCCGGCGGAAAGGCGTTGTGCTGAACCTGAGCGGCGGCGTAAAGCCGGGCACACTTCCGCTGAAATAGAGGTCAAGCCACTGCTCCGCCTCCCGGAAAAGCGGAAGGTCCTTCTCAATATGTGCCGAAGACAGTGTGCTGCCAAAGTACTTCTGCCCGTCAAACCAGAGCCCTGTCAGGGCTTCACCGTCGCTGGCCAGCGTGATACTGCCAAGCGGGGAAACGTAACGATGAGTGTAGTCCATCCGGCGGTGCTCCTTATATAAGGGAAAGCCGTTCCATGCCTGCCTCGGTGACAATGGCATCCATGGTTACGTCGCTATCCTCCGTAAAGACCCGCTCCAGACGCTGTGCCTCAAAGGCAACCAGAATTTTAGTGGCATGAACGCACTGCGGCAGAAACCGGTCGTAGTATCCTGCCCCCATGCCGAGACGGCGTCCTTCAGCGTCAAAGGCGGAACAGGGACAGAGGATCAGGTCGATGTTTTCAGGGTCATAAACCGTTGCCTGCTCCAGCACCGGCGTCGGAATACCGAAGGCGTCGGCCTCCCAGGCGCTGCCGGGCCGCAGGGCCAGCATATGGCTGCGGTCTGTGCAATAGGGATAAAGAACGGTTTTTCCGTCCCGTTCGGCCTGGCATGCCACAGCGCTTAAGTCCGCTTCGCTCCGGAAAGCGCGGAAGAGAAAGATGTTCTTTGCCCTCCGGTAAGCGTCGGATGAGAGAACAGCCGAGCAGATGGCGGCGGAATCCGCTGCCCGCCGTTCAGGGGAAAGCGCATCACGGCGCGCCAGAACCGTCAGCCGCTGCAGGCGCTTCTTCTCCTGCGGAAAGATGCTGCGCACATGCCCCGCCAGGTACAGGGAGCCGAAGGCCAGCACATCCCTGTCCGAAGCCAGTGCCTGCCGGACGCCGTCCCGGATGCTTTCGCAGGCCGCGGCGGGGACTCCGTGTTTCTGCACTTCGGCAGCAAGGTCGGCGGCAGACAGCGCCCGCGGACTGTCCGGCGTCACACAGAAGACCTGTCCGGCAAAGGGCAGAATCAGGTCCAGCATCTGCCGGTAGTCTTTATCCCGCAGCACGCCCAGCAGCAGGCAGAGTTTTCGCCCCGGCAGATAATCCTGCAGGTTGGCGTTCAGCGCTTCGGCACACTGGGGGTTGTGCCCGCCGTCGAGAATGAAGAGCGGACTGCGGCAGAGTACCTCAAAACGGGCCGGCCACTTCACTTTCCGCAGACCTTCCGTGACGGCGGCTTCCGGAATGTTCCAGCCGTGTTCCCGCAGGACGGAAACCGTCTCCAGCACGGTGCCGGCATTGCGCAGCTGGTGCGGCCCCAGCAGCGGAAGCCGGTATTCCTTTCCCTTCCAGCTGAAGACCTGCCCGTCCAGACTGTGGGAGAGTTCCTGCAGGTCTTCCCCGCGGGAAACGTGAAACGCCGCGCCCTGCTGAAGGCAGATGTTCTGCAGGGTGTTCATGACTTCCGGAACAGAATCGTAACAGACTGCCGTGCAGCCAGGCTTAATGATTCCGCCTTTGGCCCGGGCGATCTCTGTGAGGGTGCTGCCGAGGTATTCTGTATGCTCCAGCCCGATGTTGGTGATCACGGCGGCTTCCGGAACGTCAATGACATTGGTGGAATCGAGCGCCCCGCCCATGCCCACTTCCAGCACCACGATGTCGCAGCCTTCCTCCAGAAAGTACTGCATGGCAATGGCAGTAACCAGTTCAAACTGGCTGGGGTGATCCCCCATGCTGTCGGCAAAGGAACGTACCCGCTCCGTGATGCGGGCGAGGTCTTCACCGGGGATGTTCCGGCCGTTTACCTGCATGCGCTCACAGAAATCCTGAATGTAGGGTGAGGTGTAGAGCCCCGTGCGGTACCCGGCGGAGCGGAGAATTGAGTCCAGCATGGCGCAGGTGGAGCCTTTTCCGTTGCTGCCTGCCACATGGATAAACTTCAGTTTTTTCTGCGGATCTCCCAGGGCGTGCAGCAGCTCCCGTGTGCGGTCCAGCCCCAGGCGGGTGGAACTCCAGGTATAGGTTTCGATATAATCAATGGCTTCCTGTGCGGTCATAAACGAAAAACCTTCTTTAAGTCTTTACTCTTTGCTTTTCATTTTAAACGGATCCGGGAAAAAAGGCAATAGCAACGCCTCTGTGCTTAAGAATTCTGAATTCACGGTTTTCCCGTTGTTTTCCGGCTCCGCGCAGAGTATGATGGACGGCAGGAAGGCAAACCGCAACAACCCGCACAGAGAGTCCGTTTACTCTCCTGTTTCATAATCCCGGCTTTGAGATGGCAAAAGACACGGCAGGCTGCCGCGCTCTGAACCGTATAATAAACTGTAGGAGGACAAATTCATGAAAAAGACTCTTTCCCTGCTGCTGACCCTGCTGATGATTCTTTCCGTCCCGACCCTGGCCTTTGCCGATTCCGAGATTACAGTGACCGGGACTGGGGAGATACAGGTTCCTGCCGACATGGCCGTTGTGTCGCTGGGGGTCACGGCGACAGACAAAGATGTCCTGAAGGCACAGAAGCAGGCCAATCAGGCGATTGCGGATATCCGCGAAGCGCTGCTCGACCTTGGCATCAAAGAAGAGGATATCAACACGGACTACATTAACATCTATGCGCGGTATGACTATTCCGAAGGTGCCGAGGTGCTGGCAGGATACAATGCCAGCTCCACCCTTGCCATCCGGGTTACGGATATGGAACAGGTGGGGGAAGTCATCGATACCGCCTTTGGTGCGGGAGCGAACACTCTGAACGGGATTAACTTCTCCGCCACCGATACGGAAGAAGCGAAGGCGAAGGCGCTGGAGGCCGCCGTGAAAGACGCCAGGAAGAAGGCTGAGGTGCTGGCCGCTGCGGCGGACCTGAAGATTCTCGGCATTGAGGACATCACCGAAGGCGGAACCTACAGCTATGACCGCGGCGTGATGAACAATTTTGCCAAGGATGAAGCCGCTGCCGGAACGATGGAGAGCGGTACCGTTGTCCGCGCGGCAAAGCTGACCGTGAGCGCCAGCGTTACCGTCAGTTTCAAAGCTGATTAAAGCCGGGAACAACGGTGGTCATAACAGAATACAGGATGATTCTTCGGCGCTGTGCACAAAAGCACAGCGCCGGTTTTGTGTAAAGCTCCAAATTTTATGTGAAAAAAATCGCAAATCTTGACCTGTTATTTGGCATATTGTATAGTTGTATTACAAGATTACAACCCTACAATTTTACAACCTTATCATCCTGAAACAGGAGGCGTTTTCCATGAATGTATTGATGATCGGCGCGGGCGATATCGCAAAGTCTCACGGCCGCGCGGTTGTGAAGCTTGGCGGAAAGGTCTTTGCCGCCTTTGACGTCAACGAAGCCGGTCTGAAGCGCTATGCGGAAGAATTCGGCTGCGAAATGCTGACCTACGAGCAGATTGAGGAGAATGTACCCAGGGCAGACTATGTGGTGCTCTGCACCCCGCCCACGAAGCGCCTGGACTATGTGGAGATGGTACTGAAGCATCATGTGCCGCTTTATATGGAAAAGCCCATTGCCACAAGCCTCGAAGACGCCCAGAAGATTAAGGAGATGGAACAGAAGTACGACGGTAAAATTATCGTCGGCTTTGCGCATTTCTACCGCCCGGCTTTCCAGAAGATGCTGGAGCTGGTCTCCAGCGGCGCTCTCGGCGACCCGATCAGCGTGTTTGACAACCGCGTCGGCCCGGGCTACGGCTTCCGCGGCACCTGGTTCCAGCCCTCCTGGCGTACCGATCCGCGGTTTGCCTGCGGCTTCACCATTGAGTCCATTTCTCACGAGTGGAACCTGCTGACGGCGCTCTGCGGCGAGTTTGAAACACTGTCAGCCAATACCTGGTGCACGATTGACAGCCTCCCGACCTATGATACCAACTTCTCCGCCACAATGAAAATTAAAAAGGGCGGCATTGCCACCATCAATGCCAGCTGGAGCAGCGACCTGGGTGGCAACTTCAAGGGCTACATCGGCACCAAAGGGACCTGCTTCCTGAGGGGCAGCGATATGTTCGAGTTTGATGAAGTGACCTGGAAGACCTCCGACATGGCGCAGGCGGAAACGCTGCATTACAACGATTCCTACAAGCACAACCAGGATGGCGTCATCTTTAATATCCACGAATATTTTCAGGACTGCCTGAAAAACAATAAACCCATCCGCACCCCGCTGGACGAGGGGATCAAGGTGCTGAAGCTTTCCATGCTGGCGCTGGAGTCCTCCCGTGAGCATACCGAAATCATACTGGACGAGAGGATGTGACCGCAGAATGGACCGCAAAGAACTGATTCAGCTGAAAAACAAGGCGACAGAACTCCGTATCCGCATTGTCGACATGATCTGGAAGGCGCAGTCCGGGCACCCGGGCGGATCCCTGTCGGTGGCGGAATTTGTGACGGCCTGCTACTTTAAATATATGAATGTGGATCCCGTGAATCCCCGCTGGGCGGACCGCGACCGTTTTGTGCTCTCCAAGGGGCATGTGTGCCCGGCCCAGTATGCGGCGCTGGCGATGAAAGGCTTTTTCCCGATGGAAGTGCTGGATACGCTGCGCAAAGAGGGATCTCCTCTTCAGGGGCACCCCAGCATGAATAAATGCCCCGGGATTGACATCTCCACCGGCTCGCTGGGCCAGGGCCTGGCCTGCGCAGTCGGCATGGCGCTGGCCGGCAAGATGGATAAAAAGGACTACCGCGTTTTTGCCGCCCTGGGTGACGGCGAATGCAATGAGGGTGAAATCTGGGAAGCCTGCGGCACCGCGCACAAGTATAAGCTGGATAATCTGCTTGTCTTTGTCGACTGGAACAATCTGCAACTGGACGGAACCTGTGAAGAAATTATGCCGCCCGTCAATCTGGCGAAAAAGTTTGAGGCTTTCGGCTTTGAAGTGTTCGAGTGCGACGGCAATGACATGGCGCAGCTGGTCGATGTGATGGACAGAGCGCTCGCCTCAAAGAACGGCCTGCCCAAGTGCGTTGTGGGCAAGACGGTCAAGGGCAAGGGTGTAAGCTACATGGAGAACGTCTGCGGATGGCACGGCACCGCCCCCAATGACGCCCAGTATCAGCAGGCAATGGAAGAGCTCAACGCGCTCTACATCAAAGAGGAGGCCTGAACATGGAAACCAGAAAGATTGCGACCCGTGACGGCTTCGGCGAGGCAATTGTAGAAGCGGGAAAGAAGAATCCCAATGTCCTGGTTGTGGACATTGATATCGGCAAAAGCTGCAAGACGGCGGCCTTCCATAAAGAGCTTCCGGACCAGTACCTGAATGTGGGTATCGCCGAGCAGAACGGCGCCGGCGTGGCGGCAGGTCTTGCCACCTGCGGCAAGATCCCCTTTGTGGTGACCTATGCGGCTTTCGGCAGCATGCGCATCTGCGAGATGATCCGCCAGGAGATCTGCTACCCCAACCTGAACGTCAAGATTGCCTGCTCCCACGGCGGCCTGACCCCGGCAAACGATGGCGCCTCTCACCAGGCGATTGAAGACATGGGAATCATGCGCACCCTTCCGAACATGACGGTCATCATGCCGGCGGACTACTACGCTGCCAAGGCGCTGGTGAAAGCGGCAGCGGAGTTTGAGGGTCCGGTGTATCTGCGCTTTACCCGCGATGCCATCCCCGTGATCTACGATGAGAACGAGACCTTTGAAATCGGCAAGGCCAAGAAGCTCCGTGACGGAAAAGATGTCGCCATCATTGCCAACGGCGATACCGTCCGGCTTGCCATCGAAGCGGCGGAGAAGCTCTCTGTCGAAGGCATTGAGGCACGCGTGGTCGATATGCACACCATCAAGCCCCTGGATCTGAACTGTGTCAATGCCTGCGTCGAACAGGTCGGCAGAATCATCACGGTGGAAGATCACAACATCATGAACGGGCTGGGCAGCGCGGTGGCCGAGGTGATCGCCGAAGCCGGAAAAGGCAGGCTGAAGCGCATCGGCGTCCAGGACCAGTTCGGCCAGTCCGCTCCGTATGAGCGGCTGCTGGAGATGAACGGCATCACCGTTGAAAACATTGTTGCCCAGGCGAAAGCCCTGCTGAAGTAAACCTTCCGATCCGCTGTTAAACTGTTAAATCCCGGGGAAGCCGGAAAAAATAAAAAACTGGAGGAAAAAAATGAAGAAACTGATCGCACTGCTGCTCGCCGTTGTCATGGTGTTCGCACTGGCGGCCTGCGGAGGGAGCACCGCATCCAAGGCCAACGACAAGATTACCATCAATATCGGCCACAGCGACACCACGCAGAACCTGATCCACATCTCCCTTGAGCATTTTGCCGCCGCTGTCAACGAGCGCACCAACGGCAAGGTTGAAGTTGTCATCCACGCCGCTGAGGAACTCGGCAGCAACAAGGAAATGATCGAAATGGTCAAGATGGGCAACCTCGATGCCATGATGCTGCCCTCCGGCCAGCAGGCGGACTTCTGCCCGAAGTTCAAGGCTCTGAGCCTTCCCTTCCTGTTCTCAGACTATGACCACGTGTACAAGGTCCTTGACGGCGAACTGGGCGAAGAGCTGCTGGAAGGCCTGGAAGAGAACAACCTCATCCAGCTTGCCTACTGGGAGAACGGCCTGCGCCAGTTCACCAACAACAAGCGCGCCATCGAGAAGCCTGAAGATCTGCAGGGCCTGAAATTCCGCACCCCCGAAGATCAGCTGACCATGGCCATCTTCTCCGCCTACGGCGCCAGCGCCGCTCCCTTTGCCTTCTCCGAGCTGTACCTTGCACTGCAGCAGGGCACCTTTGACGGCCAGGAGAACCCGGTCTCCAACATCTATGCCAACAACTTCCAGGATGTCCAGAAGTACCTGACCATGGTGAACTACCAGTATCAGCCGAAGGACATGCTCTTCTCCCTGAAGGTCTGGAACACCTATCCCGAAGACGTGCAGAAGGTTCTGCTTGAGTGCGCGAAGGAATTCGGCGCCGAGCACCGTCAGGCCATCCGCGACAACGAGGCCACCTATCTGGCCGAGCTGGAAGCCGCCGGTATGGAAGTTGGCTATCCCGATGTGCAGCCCTTCATCGACCAGGCCCAGAGCGTGTATGAGGACTTCTATGCACAGTATGACTGGGCAGAAGATCTCGTCGCCCGCATCAACGCTCTGAAGTAATTCCTTTTTGAACCGCCGGGGAGGCGCCGGTTTTCGCGCGCCTCCCTGTTTCAATATCCGTCAGCAAAGAACACGTTTAGAACCTTCCTGAAAAAAGAGAGGTGGAGTACAGCCCCATGAAAGCCTTTATTCACAAGCTGAGCAGGATTCTGGACAAGATATCCGGCGTGATCTGCGCGATGATTCTTGCCGGCCTCTGCATTGTCATTGTCTACTCCGTCATTATGCGTTTTATTTTCAACAGCCCGGTTCAGTGGCAGTACGAACTGACCCTGGTCGGTCTCTGCTGGGCCATCTTCATCGGCATGCCGATGACCTTCCACAAGCAGGAACATCTCCGCCTGACCTTCGTGACCGACAAGCTGGCCCCGAAGACCTGGAGAATATATATGGACGTCATTGATTTGCTGCTCATTGCGTTCCTGGTGACGGGCATCGTCTGCAGTATTTCGATTATTTCGTCGACCTGGTCGACTTATTATAAAACCATCGCCATCCGAAACGGCGTCTATTATCTGGCATTCCCGGTGGGATGTGCGTTCTCTGTTGTTCATCTGGTGGATCTGATTCTGAACCGCAGGCCGGAAGATGCCCCGTCGGCGAAGCTTGAAGCAGAGGAGGTTGCCGTTCAATGAGTTTTGCAGGATATGTTCTTTTGCTGGTGGGCGGTTTCCTCGTTCTGATGGTTCTGGGTGTGCCCATCGCATTCTCCCTCTCCATTTCCGCCATCTTTACGGTTGTTGTGACCGGGAATTTCACGGTAACGGCCATCTTCCACCGCATGGTCGGCAATGCCAGCGGGTACACGCTGCTTGCCATCCCCTTCTTTATCCTGGCGGCGAAGATGATGAACACCGGCGGTGTCACGCGAAAGATCTTCCGTGCATGCTCCGCGTGGGTGGGTTCGGTACCCGGCGGTCTGGGCCATGCGAACATCGTGGCGTCCATCGTCTTTTCCGGCATGAGCGGCTCGGCCGTTGCTGACGCCGGCGGCCTCGGGCAGATTGAAGTCGATGCCATGATCAAAGACGGCTTTGACCCCGACTTTTCCGCAGCTGTGACGGCGGCCTCCGCCACTATCGGCCCCATTATCCCGCCCAGTATTCCCATGGTTGTTTACGGTATGATGACCGAGGTCTCGGTCGGCGCGCTGTTCATCGGCGGCATTGTCCCCGGTCTCTGCCTGGCGCTGGCCTGCAGCGTGCTGGTCTTCATCATGGCAAAGAAGCGCAACTATCCGGTGAAGAAGTTCAGCTGGAAGGAAGTCGGGCAGGCTACGAAGGAAGCGCTGCTCTCTCTGCTGACGCCGGTCATCATCATCGGCGGCATCTGGACGGGCGTCTTCAGCCCCACCGAGGCGGCCTGCATTGCGGCGCTCTATGCCTTCATTCTGGCGGTGCCGGTATACCGTGAACTCGGCTGGAAGGATGTGTATCAGGCGCTCATCGAAACTGCCCGCGACAGCGCCGGCATCCTGTGCCTCATCTGCGGCGCGGCTGCCTTCTCCTGGCTTGTCACCATGCTGGGCATGACCCGTGCCCTCAGCACGGCGCTGGTGTCTCTGACCGACAACAAATACGTGATGCTCCTCATTGTGAACATTGCCTTCCTGATTATCGGTATGTTCATGGAGGCTCTGGCCGCCATGACGATTACCCTGCCCTTCCTGGTGCCGCTGATGTCTGCCTATGGCATCGACCCGCTGCATCTGGGCGTGGTGCTGGTGCTGAACCTGATGATCGGCCTCTGCACACCGCCCGTGGGCACCAGCCTCTTCATCTGCGCCAAAACGGCGAAGATCTCCATTGAGAAAATGTACAAAGCGATTCTCCCCTTCCTGATTCCCCTGATCATTGTTTTGTTCCTCATCACCTATGTCCCGAGTTTGGTTACCTGGCTGCCTGGCACACTGGGATAAGCCAAAACGGAACCGAAACAGATTTTTTACAGGCGCAATCACCCCGGCGGTGGACCCGCCGGGGTGTCAAACCAAAAAGCGAGGGATTTCTATGCAGGGATTCAGTCCTGTTACCAGCAACAAACTCTATATTCAGATCTACAATCAGCTGTACGATGCCATTCAGTCAGGGCGTTATGCCGTCGGAGACAAACTTCCCAGCGAGAAGGAGCTCTGCCAGGCCTTCAACGTCAGCCGTGTGCCGGTGCGGGAAGCACTCTGCGCTCTGGAACTGAACGGTATGGTAGATTCCGTACAGGGCGGGGGTGTCTACGTCCGGGAACCCGCCGCGGCGGCAAAGGAAGTCCCGCAGTCCGTAGAACCGCAGGACATCATCCGCGCCCGTATGGTGCTGGAACCGGATATTGCCCGGGAAGCCGCACTGCATCTGGATGACGAAAACCGCGCCGTGCTGCTGGATCTGTACGCGCGCATGCAGCAGGAGGCAAAGGTCGATATTATTACCAAGGAGACCGACCGGGCCTTTCACCAGGCCGTCGCAAGAGCCAGCGGCAGCGGCCTCTACCCCATGATCATGGACCTGGTGCTGGGGGCCATGGAGCAGGAACTGTGGGAACTCATCCTCAGCCGCACCATCGCCACCAAAAAGTATCAGGACCAGAACAACCTGGAACACATCCGCATCTGCGAAGCCATCCTGGACGGCCGTGCGGACGACGCCCACGCTGCCATGAAGGCACATATGGAGATGCTGTACGAGCGGTACTGGAGCGAATAACCGGAAAAACAGAACCGGGCAGCGTACCTGCCTGCCTGTAAAGTCAATGAAACGCCCCTGCTGCAGACCGAAACCGGTAGCAGCAGGGGCGTGCCCGCATATGCGTACAAATGCTGTTGTGTTCAGACCTCTGCCTTCCAGAGCCCATGGAGATTGCAGTACTCGTAGGCGGCAACGGCCGTTTCGCCCTCTGCCAGGGCAAAGACGGCTTCCGGCTTCCCGCCGGGCTGAAGATCTTTCTTCTGGTAGCCGCAGGTGGTTTCCAGCACAATAAAGGTGATAAAGTGGGCCTCCAGCATGGGGTGGGCGACTGCGCCGACTTCCACTTTTACGCAGCTGCCGTCCACAGTGATGACGGGAACGTGCTTTTCACCGGCGGCATCGGTGGTGTTGGGTTTGAGCTCTTTCAGTTTTTTTGGCTCGAAGGACTCCGAATGGTCAGGAATCAGGATGACACCGCAGTCCGGACATTGGAAGAATTTCATGTTCATAACCTCCTGGTATTTGATAGATTCAACAGAGTACAGAGCGACCTGCCCGGGAAGAACTCAGTAGCCGAGGTCCTCGTCAATCAGGATTACTTCCACACTTTTGCAGCCCATGGGCTTATACATCATGATGGACATGGTACAGCAGCCACGATCCGGCGAGCGGCAATCCATACATTGTTCGGTACCCATACAGGGGCGCTTCCCGGGGAAACGCTGCAGATTGATTGGGGCGGCAACCGTCCGGGCACGCTCGATGGCGGCAGTCAGATCCGGACAGACTTTGTTGCGGCCGACCAGCAGAAAAATGCGTTTCCCGACGGCATAGGCGATACTGGCGACACGGTTGCCTTTGCCGTCAATGTTGACGATTTCTCCGGTCTCGGCAAGGCCGTTTGCGCTGGCAAGGTAGACCTCGGCATTCGCCGCGGCGCTGTAAACCTCCGGCAGGGCGCCGTCCTTCCAGTGCCAGTGCACTTCGTTGTTTTCGCAGAGCGCATCATAGAGGCCAAGGGCATCCACCGTCTTGCTGCCGCCGATGCCAACGGTGGTATTCTGCACTGCTTCCAGCAAATGCTGCTTTGCCTCTTCCCCGGTTGCGGCATGGAAAAAGCCAATGCCGCGGGCCTTCAGGTTTTTCTTCAGGTGTTCCGTGTTCATGTTCATCGTCCTTTCTCTTTCTGACAGAAATTCGTTGCAGTCATAAATGATTGACTTCCGTTATAAACAGCGTTTCCCCTTCCACCCGGAAGCGAACGTCCCATTCGGAAAAGACCATCCCGTAGATGCGTGCCGGGTCATCCTGATACCGGGGCCGCGGGTCGTGGGCCAGCACGGAAAGCAGGCCTTCCCGCTTCTCTCCCGGGATCTGTGCCAGCAGCGCCTCCGGGAACTCCACCTGCAGCATTTTTCCCTCGTTCGGGGCGAAGCCGCTCCGGGCAGCAGGGATACTGTCGGCATAGGGAATGTAGGGCTTGATGTCATAAATGGGAGTGCCGTCCATCAGGTCAACCCCGGCAACCAGCAGGGTGCTGCCGAGAACAGCATCTTTCCGGATCTGCAGCAGCCGCACACACGAAAGCCCCAGCCCGTTCGGCCGGAAAGGCGAGCGGGTGGCGAAAACGCCCATACGGACATTGCCGCCCAGGCGGGGCGGCCGCACGGTGGGTGACCAGGGCTTCCCTTCATTCTCCGAAAAACCCCAGATCAGCCACAGATGAGAGAACTCCCCGAGCCCCCGCAGAGCATCGTCCACCCGAAACTCCGGCTCGAAGACGATTTCGCCCTGCAGGGATTCCGCAATGCCCGCCTGGCGCGGGATACCGAATTTGGTCGGGAAGTCTGTGCGGATACGGGCGATGGGGACGATGCGCTTCTCGCCCGACGAAGGGATTTCCCCGCCGTCCGGCCGGACACAGGCCGGGTTCTTCAGTTCAGCCACGGGAACTCAGGCCTTTGTGCCGCCGCTTCCTGCGGGATCAAAGGACGCCGCGCCGGCAAGTTCAATCTCATGCTGATAGAAGACATAGGTCCGCTCATCAAAGAGCACCCAGAGGATTCTGTCCAGCGCCTCCGGAAACTGGTTTACAAACTGCCGCACCGTCCAGACGGCGATTTCCGCAGCATCCTTCAGCGGAAAGTGATAGACCCCGGTGGAGATGGAAGGAAAGGCTACGCTGCGGATGCCGTGTTCCATGCAGAGGTGCAGGCTGGTATAGTAGCAGGAAGCCAGCAGTTCCCTCTCATCCTGATCTCCCCCGTGCCAGCGGGGCCCGGGCGTGTGGATGACGTAGTCGCAGGGAAGGCGGTAGGCTTTCGTGATTTTGGCATCGCCGGTTTCGCAGCCGTGGAGAGTGCGGCACTCTTCCAGCAGTTCCGGCCCCGCGGCCCGGTGAATCGCACCGTCCACGCCGCCCCCGCCCAGCAGGCTGGTGTTGGCGGCATTGACAATGGCTTCCACGCCGTGGTCATGGGTGATATCTCCCTGCACGGCAAAAACTTCGGTATTTTCCCAGATCATAACGGTCTCCTCTTGCTTTATTCCTGACATCGGTGAATCCATTGTAGCATATTTCCAAAAGAAGGACAAGAAAAACGGGGAAAAACAGAAAAACTGCGGAAAATCAGGGGAAATTTCCGTTTTCTGTTGCAATTCACGCCCGGGCATGCTATCATGCATGCATAATTCAATACCGGTGATGCTTTCGGAATCCTCTTTTGTGAGACCGGAAGCGGAGGAACTCTGGAGAATCCCGTACAGGGTGCCGAAGGTGCAAGGCGAAGGCCGAATCTCTCAGGCAAAAGGACAGAGCGGAAGATCAGCAAGCGGCGGCGGAAATGGCTGCGCTGCTGTTCGCTTTCCGGAGTTGCTCGTGCAGGGGGCAGCTCTTTTCTTTTTCGCCGGTATGGAAGAAATTCAGGGAGGAAAGAAGAGTATGGAAAACTTTATTGCTGCGGTAGAAGCCGTTAATGGCAAGGTCAATGACTTTGCCTGGGGCCCGCTGATGCTGCTTTTGCTGGTGGGTACCGGTGTGTTCCTGACCGTCAAGGTGAACTGGCTGCAGGTGACGCACTTCGGTAGAATTCTGAAAAACACAATCGGAACGCTCTTTAAGAAAAAAGAGAAAACCGACCACGGCGCAAACATCTCGTCCTTCCAGGCCGTCTCGACGGCACTGGCAGGCACAGTCGGCACCGGCAACATCGCCGGTGTGACCGGCGCCATCTTCACCGGCGGTGCGGGCGCGGTGTTCTGGATGTGGGTAGCGGCCTTCTTCGGCATGGTTACCAAGTATGCGGAAATCGTCCTCGCCATGAAGTACCGCGTCAGGGACGAGAAGGGCGCCTATCATGGCGGCCCCATGTACTACATTGAAAACGGCATCGGCAAGGGCTGGAAGTGGCTGGCGGTCATCTTCTGCATCCTGGGCGGCCTTGCCTCCTTCGGCATCGGCAACATTGCCCAGAGCAGTGAAATCTCCGGCGCCCTGGGTGACCTGTTCCGCCTGCCGCCGCTGGCATCCGGGCTGCTGATTGCACTGGTGGTTGCCCTGGTGACGCTGGGCGGCATCAAGCGCATCGGCAAGGTGACAGAGCTGCTGGTCCCCTTTATGTCCGCCTTCTACATTCTCGCCGGTATTGTTGTGATCATCATGCGCATTGGCCAGATCCCCGCCGTGCTCTGGCAGATCATCGCGGGCGCGTTCTCTTTCAAGAGCATCGGGGGCGGCCTTTTCGGCTACACCATCATGATGGCGATGCGGCAGGGCTTCGCCCGCGGCGTCTTCTCCAACGAGGCCGGTCTCGGCTCAGCGCCGATTGCTCATGCGGCCTCCTCCACTGAAGAGCCATGCGAACAGGCCATCTGGGGCGTGTTCGAGGTCTTTATTGACACCATCGTCATCTGCAGCATCACCGCTTTTGCGGTGCTGCTCTCCGGCGTCCTGAATGTGGACGGCGGCCTTTCCGCATACGCTTCCAAGGGAGCAGCCGCGGCGGCTGCCTTCAACACCATCCTGCCCGGCACCCTGGGCGGCAAGATCATCGAGCTGAGTCTGCTGTTCTTCGCGCTGTCCACCATTCTCTCCTGGGCGTACTACGGTGAAAACTGCTGGGGCTATCTGACAAAAAACAACAAGACCTTCCTGCTGGTGTACAAGATTATCTTTGCTCTGGTCTGCATCGTGGGCGCCACCGGCTCCGGAACACTGATGTGGGACATTGCCGACACCCTGAACGGCCTGATGGCGATCCCGAACCTGATCGCACTGCTGGTGCTCTCCGGCGTGGTGGCAAAGATCACAAAGGAGTACTTCGCCGATCATTTGCTGAAGAAATAACGGCAGAACGGAACAGATCAAAAGCGATATCCGCCCGGAGAATTCCGGGCGGATTTTATGTTGACAATCCGGGGGGACCTTTTTATACTAAGGTCCAGAAATACGGCGAGGAGGCTCGTTCATGCTGACCATTCCTGTTATTGTCCTGTCTGCAGCGCTGTTTCTCGCAATGCTGATGAACATTGCGCTGAAGCCCAGCTATGCATCCAGAATCACCACCACCTGCATGATCATCGGCGTTGTCGGTGGCGTGCTTTTCTATGGGGTCGGATTTGCCGAAACGACAGGGAATCTGGTGCTCAGCATCATTCGGACGCCGTTTTGCATTATCCGTATGTTCATTGGCGTGAATGAGCTGTCCGCCATTGAGGGTTCCAGCCTGGTATCGACAGAGTTTGGTATAACGGTTTTCTGGTTTGTGCATCTGTGCGCGTTTTATTCTATTACCAGTGCGGTTCTGACATCCATCGGCGCTGCCGCTGTGCGGCAGATGCGGCTGATGCTTTCCCGCCGCGGAAACCTGATTCTGATCTACGGAATCAATGAACACAGCCGGGCGATTGCCAGGGAGCACCTCACAGAACGGGGTGCAGCGGTGGTCTTTGTTACGGAAGAAGCGTCAGAAAGCACGGTTGCAGACCTGAACAATCTGGGAGCTTCCGTTCTGGCCGGTTCGGAGGCGGCAGCGTCGGAGGGCAGGGTGCTTCGGAAGCTTGGCCTGAAAAACAGGACGGTGACCGTCTATGCCCTGCATGAAGACCCCGACAGAAATCTGCAGTATGCCCTGAAGCTGCGCGACGCTTTGAAGCGCGCCGGTGTAGCCCCGGAGAAGACCCGCCTGACCCTGCCGGGTACCGAGGACATCATTGCGTCCATGCTGCAGGTATCGGAAAGCCAGTACGGCTTCGGATACGTGAATGTTTATGACCCGGCGGAACTGACGGCCAGGGCGCTCATCCGTACCTGTCCGCCCTGGGATCAGGTCTCCTTCTGGGAAGACGGACATGCCAAAGAAGACTTCTCCTGCATCGTGGTGGGCTTCGGCAGCCATGGACAGGAGGTGTTGAGGCAGCTGGTGATGAACGCCCAGTTTGCCGGCAGCAGTTTTCATGCGGCAGTCTTTTCGCTGCGCAGCAAGCTGGAGGCCGGGTATCTCCTGACGGACTGCCCTGAGCTGGTGAAGCAGTATGACATCACCGGCATCAACGGCGACGGCAGAGGCAGTGAGTTTTATCAGTATGTTGCGGAGCGGCTGTCCACCCTGAAGATGATTGCCGTCTGCACCGGCGATGACGCCATGAACCGCGAAATTGCAGATAACCTGATGCTGTTCCTGCACCGCAGGCATGCGGAGAATATCTGTGTGGTGCAGTGCGGGGATAACGGGGTGCGCTATCAGCCGGCGATCGGAAGCAGCATCGTCAGCACAAGGATTTATACGCGGGAATTTCTTTCCGCAGAAGAGGCCGACCGCAATGCCATCCTCTTAAACAGCACCTACGACACTTCTGACCGCTCTGACTGGGAAAAGTGGGTTGCCTGCGACAGCTTCAGCAAGATGTCATCCCGCGCTTCGGCAGAGTTTCTGCCGGCGTTTATCCGGATTTCCGGCAGCAGCAGGGAGGCCATGATGAATGGCGAGTGGAACCCGGACCGTGAGCTCCAGCAGGTTCTCGGCGAGACGGAACATTTGCGCTGGTGTGCGTTCCATTATGCGATGGGATACACCCTTATGAGCCCCGAGCAGTTTGAAGCCAATGCCGAAACCTGGGCCCGGTTACAGCAGGAGGGCAGCGAGAAGAAAATCAAGATCGCAAAGGATGCCCATGCCAGGCGGCATGCCTGCCTGGTGCCCTGGACAGACCTGGATGCGCTCTCCGAAAAGGAAAACCGGCTGACCGGCCGGAACGTGGATTACAAGCAGATCGACATCAACAATGTCCTTGCGCTCCCGAAGCTCCTGCAGTTGAGTGAAACGGCAAAAAAGAAAGCCAAAGCATAAGGCTCCCACGGCGGAAAACCGGATCCTGCCGGATCAAAACGGAAGAGGCTGCCCCGTATATCGGGGGCAGCCTCTTCCGTGCTTTCGGCGCAGTGTCCGGTCAGACGGCGCCGGGCTTTCCAAGCATGCGGAACATATTCTTCTTGTATGCCTCAACGCCGGGCTGGTCAAAGGGGTTGACGCCGGACATGTAGCCGGAGAGCGCACAGGCAAGCTCAAAGAAGCCGACAAGTTCTGCAAGACCTTCCTCATCGCGTGCCGAGCAGTTGATGACCAGATTCGGCACACCGCCGTCGATATGGGCTTCCCGGACGGCATCAGCAGCCACGCTGCAAATGTCCGCCAGGTCGCGGCCGGCAATATAGTTCAGCCCGTCTGCGTTGTCTTCAGAATCCGGAACCAGGTAGGTGTGCCGGGAGTGACGGAACCGGACAATGGATTCCATCAGATTGCGCGGGCCTTCCTGAATGTACTGGCCCATGGAGTGCAGATCGGCTGTAAACTCAACGGAAGCCGGGAGGATGCCCTTGTTATCTTTGCCCTCGCTCTCCCCGTAAAGCTGCTTCCACCATTCTGCCATGAAGCGGAAACTCGGCTCATAGCAGCCCAGAATTTCCACGTCATAGCCCTTGCTGTAGAGATTCTGACGGGCGGCGGCATACTGCCAGGCCGGATTCTCTTCGCTGCGCAGGTCCAGCGCTTCAAACTCGCGGATGGCCGCCGTGATAACCCGGCGCACGTCAATGCCCGCAACTGCCATCGGCAGCAGGCCGACCGCAGAGAACACGCTGAAACGTCCGCCGACATCGTCGGGAACCACAAAGCTTTCCCAGCCGTTACTGTCTGCAAGGGTCTTCAAAACACCGCGGCGCGCGTCAGTTGTAGCAAAAATATGATCCCCCGCGTCCTCGCCGTACTTCTTTTCCAGCAGTTCCCGGAAAATCCGGAACGCTACGGCGGGCTCCAGTGTTGTGCCGGATTTGGAAATGACGTTCACATCAAAGTCTCTGCCGCCGAGTTTCTCAAGGGTGTCACAGAAGGCGTCGGCAGAAAGCCCGTTTCCCACAAAGAAGACTTCCGGGTCTCCTCTGCCGGGCACAGGGCGCAGCAGTTCGATCGCGCCGCGGGCACCGAGGTAGGAACCGCCAATGCCAATGACCACCAGCGCCTTGGAGCGGGAGCGGATTTTATCTGCTGCGGCGACAATGCGGTCCAGTTCCGTATCCTTTACGGTTTTCGGCAGATGCAGCCAGCCGGTGAAGTCCGCACCCAGACCGCTGCCGGAGGTGAGAACCTCATGCGCACGGGCAACCGCAGCATAGTCCGGGCCTGCTTTTGTAAAGAATTTTCCGGCGCCGGATAAATCAACCTGTATCATAAAAATAGCCTCCTGTCATGGTAATCACACGTACATATTATATCGGATTATCATGGGAAATCAACAGGAAAAGATTACAGTTCGGTTTACAGAATATTGTATAAAAATCTGTAACTTATGAATAAATCGTTTCGAATTGGTGAAAAAATATCGGTGTTAAGGCGGTTTTCGACTTTTTGAACCGCTTTTTCGACAACACAAAATGTATAAACTCACATCACCGGTAAACATAATCTGAAAACAGGAGAAGTTTTTTCTGTTGACAAATCCGGACAGGGGGCTTATGATGTCAGCTGTAAATCAATATGGGGGCTGGGTTTTCCCGGCTGAGATGGGGTAATGGAGCCCCAACACCATGGAACCTGATCCGGGTAATGCCGGCGTAGGAAAGCGAAAACGCTTTTTTCAGGCTCATGGTTGAGCCTGTTTTTCGTTTTCTACGGAGAAAACAAAAAGGAGAGGGATACAACATGCAAAAATCCAGATTCACACTCCGCGCGCTGACCGAAGGGGCCATTTTTGTTGCCCTGGCGCAGATTCTCAGTATGCTGAAGCTGTTTGAACTGCCGCAGGGCGGCTCAATCAGTCTGGCAATGCTGCCGATTTTTATCTACTGTGCCCGCTGGGGCTTCGGTCCCGGCGTGCTTGCCAGCTTCCTGTTTGGCACCCTGCACTTTCTGCTGTCCGGAGGGACATTCGCCTGGGGCTGGGAGTCTATACTCGGAGACTATCTGGTTGCCTATGCGGCACTTGGCCTGGCAGGCCTGTTCCACAGAAGAAAAAACGGATATTTCATCGGCATTCTGGTCGGCGGCCTTGCCCGCTTTCTGGTGCACTATGTGGTGGGCGCAACCGTCTGGTCGGAGTACATGCCGGATACGTTTTTCGGAATGACCATGCACAGCCCCTGGTTCTATTCCTTCCTGTATAACGGCAGCTACATGTTCCTTGATATGTTTCTGTGTGCCGTAATCGGCTTTTTGCTCTGGAAACCGCTGAAGAGGTACATCCGGGGAGAGGATCTGAGGAAAGCGTAAGAGGCCGGAGCAATGCACGCTATCCTGATGGTGCTGTAAAAACCGGCCAAAAGAGAAACTGGCAGGAGCCGATTACGGATTCCTGCCAGTTTCTCTAATTCGCTCCAGAAAGTTTGTAACGCCTGATACCAGGATTCGGAGTTTTTCTTTTCCCGAAAACCGGAATAAAGCATTACAGATTACTGAGCATTGGCATATTTCGGGCATATGATCGAAGGCAGAAAAACAGTCGGTATTTCTGCCGGCAGATCAGATTGAGCCATCCTGCAGTTCTCCGGTAAGAAAATCCCGCGCCGCCGAGAGGATTTGGACGGTCCGAAGCTGACCGCGAAGGCCCTGCTCCGGCACCCGGACCCGCAGATAGGTATCGCTGTGCCCGACGGAACCCTCGCCGTCCCCGCTCTCAAACAGCACCGGCAGCACCTGACCGACACAGGCCTCCCGGAACGCTTTCCCGGTCTCCAGAGAAACTGCCTTTGCCTCGTGCGCACGGAGGTTTTTCACGGCGTGGGTTACCTGGCCGGGCATGCGGTCGGCCGGGGTGCCCGGGCGGCGGGAATAGGGAAAAACGTGCAGCTCCGAAAAAGCACAGCGGCGCAGAAAGGCCAGCGTTTCGGCGTGGTCTTCTTCTGTTTCCCCCGGAAAGCCGGTAATCAGGTCGCCGGTCAGGGCGCAGCCGGGGAAAAACCGGCGCAGCAGTTCCGTGCGCTCGTAAAAGAAGGCGGTATCATATTTGCGGTTCATTGCCTTCAGCGTGCGGTCGCAGCCGGACTGCAGGGAGAGGTGAAAGTGCCGGCAGACTTTGCCCGTGGCGGCAAGACGCCGGCAGAAGTCTTCCGTGATGACTGTGGGCTCCAGAGAACCGAGACGCAGGCGCATATCGCCGGAGACGGCGGCAACGGCCTCCACCAGATCCGCCAGACCGGGCGTCCCATCCAGATCAAGCCCGTAGGACGCGACCTCGATGCCGGTCAGCACCAGCTCGAGAAAGCCCTCTTCCCGCAGCCTTTCGGTCTCTTTTACGGCGACGTCGACGGGCATGCTGCGAAGGCTTCCGCGGGTATAGGGGATGATGCAGTAGGTGCAGAAGTTCCTGCAGCCGTCCTGCACCCGCAGCATGGCCCGTGTCCGGCCCGAGACGGCTCCGGCGGGCAGCAGCTCAATCTCTTTTCGGGAAAACGGCCGGTCGATGTGCCGGGCGGTCTCGCCGGTTATCGCGGCGCGCTCCACCGCCTCCACAAAAGCCATGCGGTCGCCGGTACCGAAGATGACGTTTGCTCCGATTTCGGCATTTTCTTCCGGGCTGAGCTGGGCATAGCATCCGCAGACCGCGACAACGGCGTCCGGGTTTTCCTCCTGCAGGCGGCGGATGGTCTGACGGGATTTGCGCCCGCTTTCCGCCGTCACGGCACAGGTGTTCACGATGACGGCGTCCGCCCGCTCACCCGGGGCGGCGGGGGAATGCCCGTCCCGGATCAGGCGTTCTTCCATGGCCTGCGTTTCAAACTGGTTGACCTTGCAGCCCAGGGTGGCTATAATATACTTCATAGAAAACCTCACGAAAAATGGATTGCTAAACCGGTGACACCGGTCACGGGTTTGCAATGACAGAACCGGAGAACAGAATGCATTATCTGGATAATTCCGCCACCACGCAGGTCTGCCCCGAAGCCGCACAGGCTGCGCTGGAGGCGATGACCGTCACCTTTGGAAATCCCAGTTCCACCCACACCGCGGGCCGGGAAGCCAAAAAACTGCTGGACCGCTCCCGGACATCCGTTGCCAATGCGCTCAGTTGCCGTCCGGAGGAGCTCATTTTCACTTCCTGCGGCTCGGAGAGCGATAACTGGGCTCTGCTGGCCGGTGCCGAGAGCATGAAACGAAAAGGCAGGCACATTATCAGCTCTCTGGCCGAGCATGACGCGATCCGGAAGTCACTGGACCTGCTGGAGGCGCAGGGCTATGAAATAACCCGCCTGAAGCCCGGCCGCTCAGGAGCAGTTTCTGCCGATGCAGTCAGGGATGCCCTGCGGGAGGACACGGTCCTGATCTCACTGATGCTTGTAAACAACGAGACCGGTGCCGTGACCGACATTCCCGCCGTCTCCGCTCTGCTGAAAGAAGCGGGTTCCCCCGCACTGCTGCACACGGATGCCGTGCAGGCCTTCCTGAAAATTCCCTTTTCGCCCAAATCTTTGGGTGCGGATATGATCAGCATCAGCGGACATAAAGTGCATGCGCCGAAAGGCATCGGAGCGCTTTATGTGCGCAAAGGGCTGCGTCTGAAGCCGATGATCGTCGGCGGAAGGCAGGAGGAAGGCCGCCGTGCGGGCACGGAGGCCACCGCGCAGATTGCCGCCTTTGCCGCCGCCTGTGATGCCGCAGCTCCATATGTGAAAGAGAATGCGGAAAAAATGCGCGGTCAGAGGGAAGAAATCATCAGCCGTCTTTCTGCCGAAATCCCGGAGCTCAGGGTTCTGGGCGGCGGTGCGCCGCACATTCTGTCCATTTCCATGCCCGGCTGGCGCAGCGAAGTGCTGATGAACTATCTGGAGGCCCGGGAAGTCTATGTATCAAAAAGCTCCGCCTGCAAAAAAGGCGGGCGGAGCCATGTGCTGGAGGCCATGGGCCTGGATGCGAGGACGGTTGATGGCGCCCTTCGCATCGGGCTGAGCCGGTTTACCACCGAAGAGGATCTGGACGCGCTGTGCCTGGGCCTGCGGGACGCCCACGCTGCACTTGCGCACCGGTAAACGGAACGGAGGCTGCGGGCTTACACCCGCCCCTCAGGGTGATTTGTATTGTTCCCGGTTCCGGTCGCTTCACCGGAATCCGCAGGCTTCGCGGTGCCCGGTTCCGCGGGAAAGTCTTCCACCACGGCAGGCCGGGCGGCTTTTCGGGCTTCCTGTTCCCGCTTCAGTTCCTCACGGCGGACACTGGCTTTCTTTACCACCTGCAGGGTGGCGGGATCAATGTAATCGATTTCTTTATAATCAGCGATTTCCGTCGGGAGATCGCTTCTTTTTAATTTCTGTACAATCAGTTTTGTGATCAGGGTGTAAATCACAACAAATACCGGAACACCCAGCAGCATGCCCCAGAAGCCGAAAAGCCCGCCGCCCAGAATGATGGCAAACATCACCCAGAAACCGGTAATGCCCGTGGAATTGCCCAGGATGCGCGGACCGATGATATTGCCGTCAATCTGCTGGAGGATAATGATAAAGATAATGAAGATGAGTGCTTTGGACGGGTTTACCATCAGAATGATCAGAGCACTGGGCACCAGACCGATGAAGGGACCAAAGAAGGGAATAATATTGGTGACGCCCACAATGACGCTGACCAGCAGCGTGTAGGGCATCTGCAGGATGGAGCAGACAATGTAGCAGATAATGCCGATAATCAGAGAGTCCAGCAGCTTGCCGTTCAGGAAGCCCATGAAGGTGCGGTCCACAAACAGCATCCCGGAACGCAGACGGTCCGCTGTCTCCACACTGAAGACGGTATAGGTAAGCCGCTTCACCGCGGCGAGGTATCCTTCCTTATCACCCAGCAGATAGATGGAGACAATGATGCCGATGATCAGGTTATAAATGCTGCGTGCAAAACCGTAAACGCCGGTGGTGACAGAAGTAATGATGTTGCCAAGCTGGGGAAGAACCTTGGTTTCCAGCCAGTTGCCGACATTGGTGTTGAAGTTGTCCAGAACTTCACCGGCATAGCTGTCAAGCTCGGGGTAGTCCTTCAGCAGATTGTCCAGCCAGGCCGTTAGATTTTCGGCATAGGTCCCGCTGTTCTGCACCAGAGTCTGGACGCTGGAGAGCATCTGCGGAATAATCATATAAACCAGTGCGACCAGCACCAGGATCAGAACAATCTCCGAAAAAATGACGGACAGGGTGCGTGCGAACTTATTTGCGGCATTCCTTTTGTTTTTGGGGTAGAGCTTTTTCCCGAGAGGCAGAAACAGCCGGCTTTCAATAAATTTCATCATCGGGGACAGCAGGTAACAGATAACCAGCCCCCAGATAAACGGCGCCAGGATCGAAACCAGCTTTTTGACGGCGATGCCGAAAGCCGGGAGATTCCTGACGGCAAAATAGAACAGCAGCGAGGCCGCAATCACACAGAATGCGGTCAGCCCCCAGTTCACATAAGTTCTGTCCCATTTAAAACGCCGTCTCATGGAAAGCTCCTTTCCGATGCATTGGTCCGGTATCTGTTTGCAGTTCGCTCTGCGGGAATGTCAGCGTCACTGCATCAGTTCTTTATATTCTACTATTCCATGCCATTTCCGTCAAGCATTTTACCGGGAGACATCAACAATTCATTTGACAGCGGGGCACGCTTCATATATAATTTCCTGAAATGATTGTCATGAGAAAACGGAAGAACACGGAGTAATGCCATGACGGAAGACAGAGTCTATAATTTCTCGGCAGGGCCATCCATACTGCCGGAGCCGGTACTGAAGCGCGCACAGGCCGAACTGATGAATTACGGCGGCACCGGGATGTCGGTAATGGAGATGAGCCACCGGAGTCCGGCTTTTTCCGCCATCTTTACGGAGACCAAAGAAAAATTCCGGAACCTGATGCACGTACCGGAAAGCCATGAGATCCTCTTCCTGCAGGGGGGAGCAACGCTGCAGTTTGCTGCCATCCCCATGAACCTGATGGAGGGAAAAACTGCCGACTATGCCGTTACCGGGAATTTCTCGAATAAGGCGGCAAAGGAAGCGGAAAAGTACGGCACGGTGCATCTTGTCTGTAATACGGAAGACTGCGGTCACAGCCGGATCCCGGAACAGGCAGAACTGCAGCTGAGCCCGGAGGCGAAGTATTTTTATTACTGCGCCAACAACACCATTTATGGCACGGAGTGGCAGTATGTGCCGGAGACCTCCGCGCCGCTGGTCTGTGACATGTCATCGGATATTCTGTCCCGTTCCGTCGATGTGGGGAAGTACGGCCTCATCTATGCCGGGGCGCAGAAGAACATGGCGCCGGCGGGGCTCACAGTGGTGATTGTAAACAAAAGCCTTGCCGGGCGTGAACTGCCGTACACCCCGCAGATCATGAGCTATGAAACCATGATCAGACAGGATTCTCTGCTGAACACCCCTCCCTGCTGGTGCATTTATATGCTTTCCCTGGTGCTGGACTGGCTGAAAGAACAGGGCGGTGTGGAAGGTATGGAGCAGCTTAAGAAAGAACGGGCAAAGCTGGTTTACGACTGCCTGGATGAGAGCAGGCTGTTTACCGCCCATGCCCGGCCCGGTTCCCGCAGTGATATGAATGTGACCTTCCGCACCGGGGACGCCGCGCTGGATGCGCAGTTCATTGCCTTTGCTGCGGCACGCGGCCTTGTGAATCTGAAGGGTCACAAGGTGGCGGGCGGTATGCGGGCATCCCTCTATAATGCGATGCCGGTAGAAGGCGCCCGGGAACTGGTAAAGACCATGAAGGAGTTTGAGCAAAGTCATGTTTAAAATACAGACCATGAACAAAATTGCCGATGCCGGCATTGAGGCGCTGAAGAAAGCCGGCTGCGAGGTCGGCGAGGATATCCGCCATCCCAGCGGGCTGCTGCTTCGCAGCGCGGACCTTCACGACATGTGCTTCCCCGAGAGCCTTCTCGCCATTGCGCGTGCCGGCGCCGGCTATAACAACATTCCGGTGGAGCGCTGCACGGAAGAGGGCATCGCGGTCTTCAATGCCCCGGGTGCAAACGCGCAGGCTGTGAAGGAACAGGAGATCTGCTCGCTGGTTATGGCCTCCCGCGATATTCTCGGCAGCATTGAATGGGTGAAGAGTATTGCCGGGGAGGGCGAAAAAATTCCGGAACTGGTGGAAAAGAACAAGGCAAACTATGCCGGGCCGGAGCTGCTTGGCAAGACGCTCGGCGTCATCGGTCTGGGGGCCGTCGGCGCACTGGTGGCAAATGTGGGCGTGGACCTGAACATGAGGGTCCTGGGTTACGACCCGTTCCTGTCCGTGGATGCGGCCTGGCGCCTCTCCCGCAAGGTGATCCATACCGAGAACCTGGAAGAACTCTACGAAAACTGCGACTATATCAGCATCAATGTGCCCTTCACCGACAGCACCCACCACATGCTGAACGCCGAGGCCTTCTCGAAAATGAAGGACGGCGTCCGCATCATCAACGAGTCCCGCGCTGAAGTAGTGAACGATGAAGATATGACAGAAGCCCTGGCAAGCGGGAAGGTCGCAAAGTATGTGACCGATTTCCCCAACGAGGTTATTCTGAAAGCAAAGAACGTGATTGCCATGCCGCACCTGGGCGCCTGCACGCCGGAGAGCGAGGACCGCTGTGCCGAGATGGCGGCGAACGAGATGATGGACTACCTTCTGAACGGGAACATCCGCAACTCCGTAAACCTCCCGGACATTTACCTGAACCGGGCCGGGATCTGCCGCCTCTGCGTCATCCACCGCAACGTGCCCCGCATGATTACCCGCATTCTGGACTTCATCAGCGAAAAGAACATCAACGTTGAGCATATGATCAACAAAAACCGCGGTAAATATGCGGTGACGATGGTGGACCTCGGCAGCGCGATTTATGAAGAGACCGTCAACGGCATCCGTGAGATGGATGAGGTGGTCCGGGTAAGAGTTATTTGAGCGGCGCGGACATCGGAAAACGCCAGGGAGGAGAAGAATGAGCAGCAAGCGCAGCATCGGCATGCTGGTGGCGGCGGAAATGGACAGCGTATTCGCCCGCTACGGCACGCCGGATAAGACGGAAACCCGCGGCGGATTTGAAACCAGCCGCTTTGAACAGGAAGAATATGTGCTGCATGTTATCCACAGCGGCATCGGGGAACTGGCGGCTGCGGCCGCGACGGAGCTGCTGATTGACCGTTACGGCGCGGAGTTTGTTGTGAACTTCGGCGTGGCGGGAGGTCTCACGGAAGCCGCCGCGCAGACTGCGCTCTGTGTGGTGACGCAAGTGGTGCACTATGACTTTGACCTCTCGGGCATCGATCCGGTGCAGCCGGCGCAGTACCCGGGCTATGAGGACATCTATATCCCGGCGTACGGGTCACTGGTGGAAAAGGCCCTTGCCCGCTGCCCGCAGCTTCAGCCCGTTACCTGCGCCTCTGCGGACAAGTTTGTCGGCAATCAGGCGGACAAGGAGCGGCTGCACAGCCTCTATCACGCGGATATCTGCGAAATGGAAAGCGCCGCGGTCCTGCTGACCTGCCGGCGCAATGAAGTTCCCTGCCTGCTGATCAAAGCCGTCTCCGACGGGCTGACCGGCGGCGGGAAAGAGTATTATGAATCACTGCGCGAGTGCGCGGATCTTGCCCTGTCGGTGGCGGATCAGGTAATAGGAGAGCTGTGATGACAGGCAGGCTCTATTATATCGACAGTCATCTGTTTGCCTTCGAGGCCACGGTGCTTTCCTGCCTGCCGGAGGAGAATCAGCGCGGTACGGAGAAACCCGGCCGCTGGAAGCTTGTCCTGAACGAGACAGCCTTCTTCCCGGAGGGCGGCGGGCAGCCCGCGGACACCGGCACGGTGGATCATGTGCACGTTCTGGATGTGCACGAAAAGAACGGTACCGTTTACCACTACTGCGACGGCCCGCTGGAGCCGGGGACCCGGGTTTCCTGCGTGCTGGATGCGGAGCAGCGGCACCGCCGGATGCAGAACCACTCCGGGGAACATATTCTCTCCGGCACGGTTCACCGGCTTTATGGCTGCGAAAACGTCGGCTTCCACATGGGTGCGGACGGTATGACCATTGATTTTGACAGAGAACTCACGGCGGATGAACTGCAGCGCGCGGAAACCGAGGCCAACGAGGCCGTCCGGGCGAATCTGCCGGTGCGGACCTTCTATCCCTCGCCGGAAGAACTCAGACAGCTGGAGTACCGCAGCAAAAAAGAGCTCACGGGAGACGTCCGTATTGTGGAGATCGAAGGCGTGGACCGCTGCGCCTGCTGTGCTCCGCATGTGAGTTTTACGGGGGAGGTCGGCCTCATCAAGATCCTGGAGGCCGAGCGGCACCGGGGCGGCGTGCGGCTTCAGGTGGTCTGCGGGATGCAGGCCCTGGACGAGGTGCGAAAGCGTCAGCAGAGCGTGGCGGAAATCTCAGCCCTGCTCAGCGCAAAGCGGGATGAAGTGACTTCCGCCGTGCAGAGGATACTCAGCGAGAGGGATGCTCTGAAGGAAAAGAATGCCGCTCTCGCCATGGAGCTGGTGCGCTTCAAGGCGGAACGGCAGCCGGAGACAGAAGAAAACATCTGCCTGCTTGAAACCATGACAGATGACATTGCCGTGCGGGAACTGGTGAACCTTCTGGTCCCGAAGTGCGGGGGGCTTGCCGCAGTCTTCTTCCCCGCGGCGGACGGGAATCTCCGCTATATCATCGGCAGTCGCAGCATCGACCTGCGCAAAGCCGCCAGGGCAATCAACGCCGGCATTTCCGGCTGCGGAGGTGGAAAACCGGAGATGATTCAGGGCAGTGCGGCCGCACCGTATGAAGAGATTAAAACCTTTCTGGAGGAGTTCCGGGCCTGAGCGGCAACGGGACAGCACGAATGGAAAAACAGAGAAACACCCCCGGCTTCCGATTTACCGGAAGCCGGGGGCGCTGTCTGTAAAGCGCCGCTTCGCGCGGCGGAACAGCTGCTTATGAAAGCACGTTCTGAATGACGTCAAAGAGCTCCACGTCACTCTGCTTCAGGCGAATACCGAGATTTTTGTCATCGCCGTCCGGATAGTGAACCAGAACTTCCACCTGGATGTCTTCCTTAATCCCCTTTTTTAATACGTCACTCAGAAACGGAAGCACGTTCGGGTGATTGGAGCGGAAGGCACCCCAGGCGCTCTTGGCTTTCAGCAGATTTTTCGGATTCAGGTTCATGGCTTGTCCTTTCTGTAATCTTTCATAAAATGACCGGTTATTCTGATGATCGGGGTCGCATTCAGGTTGCAACCGTGTAGACGTCTTCCCGCAGGTGCAGGAAGGTTGGCAGCTGCGCCCGGACTTCGTCGATGCTGCTGAGATCAATCTCCGCCATCAGGGTCTGCTCGGTCTCATCCGCGGCGGCGAGAGCGGTTCCGAAGGGGTCCAGAATCATGGAGTGCCCCCAGCATTCGTAGGCAAAGCCTTCATACCGTGCGGCGGATGCGCCGACGAAGAACAGCTCGTTGTCTACAGCCCGCATCCGCAGTGTGGCCTCCCAGTGGGCTGGACCGGTGGTCATGTTAAACTGCGCCGGCAGGAAGATCGCTTCGGCGCCGCGCCTTGCCATGGCGCGGAAGAGTTCCGGGAAGCGAACATCAAAACAGATGGCAACGCCGAAGCGGCCGAAGCGGGTATCGAACACGGTGATATCCCGCCCCGGAGTGAAGGTGTGCGACTCGTGAAAGCGCATTCCCGGCAGGTCAACATCGAAGAGGTGAATCTTCCGGTGCTTTGCCAGAAGGCTGCCGTCAGCGTCATAGACAAAGCTGGTGTTATAGAGAAGGCCGTCTTTCGCTTCGGGAACCGAGCCCCCCACCAGAACCACGCGGTTGTCCCGCGCGAAGCCGGCAAGCTGCCGGCATACATCCTCATGGCCGCGGGATGCCGCCTGTCGGAAGTATTCCCTGCTGTAGGGACAGGAGAACATTTCGGGAAGCACAACGACAGCGGCACCGGCCGCCGCGGCGTCACGAATCATACCGGCGGTCTTTTCCAGCGTGGCGTCATAGTCTGTTTCGGTTCGCAGCTGGCAGACGGCCAGCGGAAAACGGCTTCGGCTCACGATCCATCACCTCATCTGCATGCTGCCGTGAGTATACCATAGGTTCCTGCCGCACGACAAGCCCCCTGCCGGAAAAAGCAGGGGGCCTGAAAGAAAGCAAATGGTGCCGGGTGAAGAGAGATGCTGCGTTTACAGCTCCCAGATCCGGTCGGCGTATTCCTGAATGGCACGGTCCGCGGAGAAGAAGCCGCTTTCCGCAATGTTCACCAGAGCCAGGCGGGCGCGCTCCTTTTCATCGGTCAGGCGGGCATACATGCGGTCCCGGCATTCAGCATAGGCGCGGTAGTCGGCAATCAGCATGTAGGGATCGCCGCCGTAGAGCAGACCCGACACCAGGTCGGAGTAGCTCTTGCCGTCGGAGAAACCACGGCTGAAGCGGGTCATGATCCGGTTGATCTCCTGATCATGGTTGGCAATGTCGGCGGGGCGGTAGCCGTTGCGGCGCCGTTCGGCGATTTCATCGGTGTGCAGACCGAAGAGGAACATGTTCTCGTCGCCGAGGCGCTCGTACATCTCAACGTTGGCGCCGTCCAGGGTGCCGATGGTGACGGCTCCGTTCATCATCAGCTTCATGCAGCCGGTGCCGGAAGCCTCCTTGCCGGCGGTGGAAATCTGTTCGGAGATGTCCGCAGCGGGCACGATGGCCTCTGCGGCGGAAACCCGGTAGTTCTCCACAAAGCAAATCTGCAGACGGTCCCGGCAGACGGGATCATTTTCCAGATCTTTCTGCATGGAGAGCAGCAGCTCAATAATACGCTTGGCGGTTTTGTATCCTGCGGCCGCCTTGGCGCCAAAGACGAAGCAGCGGGGCTGGAAGTCCCGGTTGGGATCATCGTGCAGCTGCATCTGCAGACTCGCGATACTCATGGCGCAAAGCAGCTGCCGCTTATATTCGTGCAGGCGTTTGATCTGCACGTCCATCAGGGCGTCGGGGTTCAGCTGTGCGGAACTGCCGTTATGACGGAGAAATGCGTTGAAGTTCCCGCGGTTTGCGCGCTTGATGGCGTTGATGCGCTCCTGTACGGAAGAATCCTGTTCAAAGGCCCGAAGCCCTTCCAGCGCTTCGGAATGACGCAGATAGTCCTCTGAGCCGAGCAGTTCGGCAATCAGGCTGTGCAGCCCGGGGTTAATCTGCGCCAGCCAGCGGCGGTGGTCGATGCCATTGGTGACGTGGGTGAAGCGGTCCGGCTTCAGGCCGGCAACGTCCCTGAAGAGGTCATTGCGCAGAATCTCGCCGTGCAGGCGGGAAACCCCGTTTACCATCCGGCAGGCGGAGAGGCAGAGGTTCGCCATATGCACCTGATTGTCCCGGATGATCAGGTTGCGGCCGACACGGCCGTCCCAGCCGAAGGACTGCACCAGGTAATCGCACCAGCGCTTGTTGATCTCGCACATGATCTCCCACAGGCGGGGCAGCA
>CAZBXX010000011.1:0-34903 GCA_964495965.1 uncultured Oscillospiraceae bacterium
TTTTTTTGCTGATGACCATCACCCCTTCTCTTCCCTTTGATGTACTGCCTGACCGCATCGCCGGGACTCCCGCCGGATGGTATCATCCGTCTGCCTGTTCCGCTCGCACGCCACGCCACCGTGCCTTGTCTCTGCTGTGGTAACAGTACTGCATACATCCGGCACGGGGCTTTGGCATTGCTCGCTCCGTCCGTCCTCTATCCGTCCTTCGCCCGTTGGCAAGGTTGCCCCGCTCATCCGCTCTCTCAGCATCGCCGGGCTTGTCTCCCGGCAGTTAAAGCTCCGGCAGTCTGCCCGGCTCCGCATCGTTCGCTTTGCTGTTTCATCATCAGGACTCAAGCCCCATGATGCAGCTTCGCCTGTCAACGCTCTCTGTCATCATATCAGAATCCCGTGGACTACCACAGTACAACATAGAGTTACGCCCCGGCTGTTCCTGTATAAGAGCAGCACGGGGCTTCTCTCTGCATTCAGTTGTACTCTGTTCATCGGTAAGTCATGATACCATCCTGACCCCGGCGGGGGTGCCCCCTGCCCCCGCTGTTAAACTCCATGCAAGGCAGAAGGTTCCGCAATCCTCTGATAAAGGCAGTAAAGGCACACAGTCAGGAAGCCCGCACATGGTACCAGAAAAGCCCAGGCATCAGGCTCCCGGATCGGCAGCGGCTTTGTGCTTCTCTATGTACTCTTCCATTGCAGTTCGCAATACGCTGTTGACCTTGTCACCGTTGGCGGCTACTGCTGCCCGGAATTCTTCTAACAGTTCCTTCCTGACCTTCACAGTCTGGTAAGCCATGTTTTCAGAATCCCACTTCTGATTACCTTTCCGCTTTGCTTCTGAAATCGGCATGAAATCACCTTCCTTCTGTGCGGTAGTATACCACAGCAAAGGCACGTTGCAAAGTGTACAAGTTGCACAAATTCACGTTATAACTTTTGTGCATTATTCCGTCTTGCATTCACGTTGTAACGTGATATAATGGAATCACAAAGCAAGGGAGAGCCGAGCCGAACGCACGAGCCGCAAGGCAGAAACAAGGTAGGCGGACGGAGCAAGGGGAGCCGATAGAAAAGCCTCACAAACTACTCCGAAGTTCTCAAAAGCAAATAGGGAGCCGGGACGGATGGACACAACGGGCAGTCCCAAGGAACAAAGCCGGGCGGCTCCCAAGTATAAGAAAGGAGATACCACAATGAAACGCTACAACTTATCAGAGATCATGAAGCACGCATGGCGGCTCTTCCGCAAGCTGTCCGTCAGCTTCTCCGAAGCCCTTCACAGGGCATGGCAGTCTGCCAAGGCTCGCCCGGTCAATCAGCAGCGGATTGATGAAGCCAAGGCTGCCGCCGGGATCGCCGAAGAGTGCGATACTTGGAGCGGATGGAAAGCCAGAGGGTTTGAAGTCATCCACGAGAGCAAAGCTCTGTTTCAGGTGGAGTTGATTCATGCAAGCCGGGGAGACGATGCCAGACCTTACAAGGCAAGCTTCTTTTCCTTCTCTCAGGTTCAGCCGATTGCAGCATAACAAATGGGAGCTTACCGTTGCAGCCGATAAGCTCCCGCACAAATCCCCCAAGGGTTAAAAGGGAGATGATGAAAGTATGATACCATCTCCCTTCCAAATTATCAAGAAGGAGAAAAGCAGTATGAAGGATTATTACATGACAGATGAAGAGATCATTACCATCATCCGGGAGAAGCCGGAAGTAATACAGCTTATCCGTGAAGCGGCAGAGCTTCCCCCGGTAGTGGCTTGGTCATTAGTTGTATTTGCCGAAGCAATAGAGTTAGGGGCAACACAGGAAGAAGCCGCCGAAGAAGCAGCCGCATACTTGGACGAACAGGGAGAAGACAAGATGGCTGCTGTCATCAGGAAAGATTATTGCAGTTGATGAAACAGGGGAGAGCTTGACCGCTCCCCGGTTTTTTGACCGATTTTCAGACCCCGTATCGCTAAACGTATCGCTAAACGCAAAAAGCCGAAAATCCACCCGAAAATGAATTCACCAAAAAAGTTCACAGAAACGAAAGAAAGAGCGGAAACAGATCTTGTTTCCACTCTAAAAAGTTGGAGCTGATAGCCAGATTCGAACTGGCGACCTCATCCTTACCAAGGATGCGCTCTACCTACTGAGCTATATCAGCAAATATTATGCCCCTTGAAGAAGGGGCATTGTGGCGACCGAGAAGGGACTTGAACCCTCGACCTCCGGCGTGACAGGCCGGCGTTCTAACCAGCTGAACCACTCGGCCACAGCTATGACAATATAACAGACAAATTTCCATTTGTCAACTCTTTTTTTAATGCTCTTTGTCAGGACGTACCCGGAATCATCATTTTCTGCCGGGCAGGGAGGATCGCCTCTGTACAGATCTCAGGCAAAACGCCCCCGCTGCGGAAAGCGGGGGCGAATCATATGCATCCCGAGTGGTGTTTACGATGAAGCGGAACTCAGCGGACGCGAACCAGAACCGTTTCGAGACCTGTCACAGCATCATTCCAGACCAGCTTGTTCTGCTCGTTGAAATAGAAGCTGCCGCTGTCCCCTGTCCGTTTATTGGAAACCGTATAGGAGTTGTCAGTTTCATACTGTTCGACCCAGTATTCACCGTCATGGTATTCCATGATATTCTGTCTGACAACATCGGCTGTCATCGTCCAGACGGAACGCTCCCCATTGCTGACGGACCAGAATATATCCACACGGCAACGGCCTTCGCCAATCGTTGTAAAAGTAAGCTGGCATTTGCCGGCCCCCTCTTCGGCCCAGGTGCCTTCAAAGCCCTTTTCAGAGGCCGGAGTAATGGTACCGCCACCCTGACCGCCGGTGACCGTAATGACTGCAGAATCGGTATTGGTAGTGCCCACATTGTTGCGGTAGGCGCAGTAAACCTTCCATCCGTTCATCTCGGCCGGGATATTGCTGAGCTTCAGTGTGCCCTGATCGCCGCCGATAATCCTGAGATTGGGGAATACGGTGTTGATTTCATTGTACGGAAGGTCACGGGTGCCGTCAGGACTGACAAAGTGCCAGACCGCCCAGATGGCATTTTCATGCCTGGCAACAAATGTAGCGGCACCACCGGGGTTCACTGTCTCGCCGGTGGGACTTTTGGTCACTTTCGGGGAAGCAGCCGCCGTATCCTTTGTCACGGTGACAGTTGCACGTTCCGTATTCACTGAACCGTAGTTATTGCTGAAGCGGCAGTAAACCTTCCAGCCGTTGAGGGTTTCCGGAATGCTCTGCAGCGTCAGATCCTTGGTATATCCATTCAGGATTTTAAGCGTTGGAAATTCCGTGGCCGCCTGCTTATAGTCCAGATCTCTGCTCCCGTCCGGGCTGACAAAGTGCCATTCCGCCAGAGTTGCGTTTTCGTACTTCGCAATAAACTGGGCGGTTCCGTTCACCGCAACCGTTTCTCCGGTCGGACTCTTGGTAACCCTGGGCAGATTGGACTGCACTGCCGGAGTGGGCGTTGCAGTGGGAGTCGGCGTCGGGGTTGCAGTGGGAGTGGGTGTGGGCGTCGGAGTCGGTGTGGGCGTCGGCGCAGGGGTTGCCTCCGGCGTCGGGGTTACAATCGTCATTGTCGCCACCGGTGTGGGCGTGGGAGTGGCAACCGGCTCGGCGGTTGGCGTCACCGGCTGAGAAGCGGGCACCGTCACGTTGTGGGACTGTCTCAGGCTGCATGCGCACAGGCATGAGAGGCACAGGACCAGGGCAAAGAGCAAAATCAGTTTCTTTTTCATTTTATTATCCTCATCCAATGATTATAAACAATAGTCTGTTTTCAGGAATATCATACACCAGTTTCCCCGGTTTGACAACTTAAGAAGATCCTAAGTTCAGGTCGGTTTCAGGACTACTTCTTCTCCGGTCTGACCGTTATACCAGTGTAGACTCCCGTTTTCAAAGTAGAAGCTTCCGGTACCGTTCCAGCTTTCGGAGGCAACCGTGTAGGAATTATCGTTGGAATACACCTCCGCCCAATAATGTCCGTCACTGTAGACCAGCACTCCCTCACTGTAGACCGTTGCCGTCATGTTCCAGCAGTCCCGCCGTCCGGACAGATCCCGCCAGAGAATGCCAACATTCAGGCTGTTCTCATCGCGGTAGGTGAACAGGATCTGGCAGCGTCCATCCACGGTGTCCGACCAGTTTCCTTCAAAGTCTGACCGCTGTGCGGCAGGCAGCCCGCTCACCGACTGCGTGCTCTGTCTGGCAAGCACCGGGATCACCGTGATCTTCGCCATGCCAGTGTCCACATAACCGGCGTCCGTATTGGAATAACGGCAGTATACCTTCCAGCCGTTGGCCGCATAGGGAATGTTCTTCAACTGCAGGTTGCTGAACATCCCGTTGAGAATTTCCATTGTCGGGAAAGCCGTCTGCGCCGCTTCATAGGTCATATCGGTCTGCCCGTCCGGGCTGACAAAGTGCCAGACTGCGATTTCCGCATTTTCATATCCGGCAAGGAACAGACAGGATCCGCCCTCGTCTACGGTCTCGTCCGTCGGGCTTTTGGTCACCCGTGGCAGGGTCGGCGTGGGGGACGGGCTTGCTTTCGGAACCTCCTCCGGATCCTTTTCATCCTCCGCCGGTGCTTCTGCGCTTTCTATCCCCGTTTTCTCCGGCAGGGCTGTATCCGGCTCCACCTCCGCCTCTACCCTCGGAGTCGGATTGGATTCCGTGACACCGCCCGGTACGGGAGAAGGCTTCACCGAGGGTGTGGGCCTTTCCGTTGCCGCTGCCTGCGCGGGCTCCGCCTTCGCCCCGGGCTGTGAACTCCCGCCCAGGCCGCAGGCCGTGAGGAACAACGCCGAAAGGAGCAGACCGGTCACCGCCAAAACTCTTGTATTTTTGTCCTTCATCGTTTTGTCCCGTCTCCCCGTCTGTCTTTTCGTCCGGCTGACCGGCTCTTGCTATCATAGTACCAGCGGCTGCGGAATGCAATGAAAAAATTCTGAATTTCCAGTTCCATTCTTTACTTTTTTACTGGAAAGCGTTAATATGTAAAAGAATGATTCCGTGAGAGCACGCTTGTCCGGAGGATATCCTGAATGAAGGCAAAACGTCAGCACAATCCCGCCCTGTATGAGGCAATTCTTACCCTGAAAACGCCGTCGGAATGCATGGATTTTTTTGAAGATCTCTGCACGGTGGGGGAACTCAGCGCCATGGAGCAGCGTTTTCAGGTGGCTACGGATCTGCACCGGGGAAAGATTTATAACGAAATACTCGCCGAAACCGGAGCCTCCAGTGCCACTATCAGCCGTGTAAACCGCACACTCCAGTACGGCACCGGTGGTTATGAGCTGGTTTTCTCACGGTTGGAGGCTTCTGCTTCCGCTGAGACTGTCAGTCCCATTGCCGGCGGATCCGCGGCCGGGGAATGAACTGCTACGGACCGCTGGCCGGCTTCTATGACCGGCTGACCGCCGATGTGGATTATCCGGCCTTTGCCGACCGGTACGAAGCCGCCTTCCGGGAGGAGAGCGGGGAGTTTCGGCTGCTGCTGGATCTTTGCTGCGGCACCGGCAGCATGAGCCTGGAGCTGTCAAGGCGCGGATACGAAATGATCGCAGTGGACGCTTCGGCCGACATGCTGATGCAGGCAAGGGAAAAGTGCGCCGGTCTGGCGCTTCCTCCGCTGTTTCTGCAGCAGGATGCGGCGGAACTGGACCTGTACGGAACGGTAGACGCCTGCGTCTGTTCCCTGGAGGGCATTAACTACCTGAGTCCCGGGCAACTTCAGAGTCTGTGTTCGCGTCTGCGCCTGTTCATCCGGCCCGGCGGTCTGTTTCTGTTTGATATCCGGAGCCCCGAATTCCTGCAGCGGATGGACGGCAGCACCTCTTTGGATGAAGACGACCGGGTCTTCTGCCTCTGGCGGGCGGACTATGATTCCGGCATGAAGGCCCTGATCTACGGGATGGACCTCTTTTCCCGGCAGAAGAGCGGATTATGGCGGCGCAGCCGGGAAGAACACGTGGAGTATGCCCATTCCGTGGAATATCTGCTCGGGCTGCTGAGGGAAAACGGCTTCTCGGACTTCCGGGCGGAGGAAGCAGAGCAGCGGCTCCATATTCGGGTCCGCCGTGAACAGAATCCGTAATTCTGACAAAACAAAACCCGACGGGAAACGGCATGGCGGCCTTTAAACGCCTGTCCGGTTCCCGTCGGGTTTTTATTTTTTCGGGTCAGCCGAAACTGTACCGGCAGCTGGCGCCGCAGGGCAGCACCAGACCGCTGTCCGTTACCGGAAGACCCAGTTCGCGGCTCTCTGCGCGGCCGCCGAAGCGGCGCGAAAAGACGCTCTCACTGACATAGCTGAGCACCGAGGGTGAGAGCCCCGTGGTGTAGGAATTGATGAGAATAAAGAGCGGATCCGGGGAAAGCACGTCGGCACACAGCGATACAAAGGGCCAGAGATTCTGCTCCAGCTTCCAGACCTCGCCGCCCGGCCCCCGCCCGTAGGAGGGAGGATCCATAATCAGCGCGTCATATCGCTTCCCGCGGCGGATTTCCCGCTCCACAAACTTCTGACAGTCATCGACGATCCAGCGTACAGGCGCCTCGCGCACACCGCTAGCCTCGGCGTTTTCCTTTGCCCAGGTCACCATGCCCTTTGCCGCGTCCACATGGCAGACCTCGGCGCCGGCCTTCAGGCAGGCCACTGTTGCCGCGCCGGTGTAAGCAAACAGATTCAGTACCCGTACCGGCCTGCCGGCCGAACGAATCCGCTCCATTGCCCAGTCCCAGTTGGCAGCCTGTTCCGGAAAAAGCCCGGTATGCTTGAAGTTCATGGGCCGCACACGGAAGGTAAGTTCTCCGTAACGGATATTCCAGCTTTCCGGTACCTGCTCCTTCTCCCAGCTGCCGCCGCCCTTATCGGAGCGAATATAGCGGCCATTGTGTGTTTGCCAGTGTTCATTTCTCCGCGGAGTCTGCCAGATTGCCTGCGGGTCCGGCCGCACCAGATACACATCGCCCCAGCGCTCCAGCTTTTCACCTTCCGAACAGTCCAGCAGCTCGTAATCCTGCCACCGGTCCGCGATCCACATGGTTCCCGTATTCACGTTTGATCCTCCGGTTCCGATTCCATTGATTTCTCAGAAGCATTCCCATTTCGAAGCGCCTGCAGCGCCCTGAGATCCCGCAGAGCGAAGTTAAAGGCGGCCCCGACATACATTGCCTGGCTGCTGAAAAACAGCCACAGCATCAGCAGAATGACTGAGGTGAGCGACCCATACACCAGGGGATAGCGCGTGGACGCCGCAATAAATACAGAAAACAGGAAACTGACCGCCAGCATCGCAAGCGTCCCGATCAGGGCGCCAGGCCAGCAGGGAAAAACCAGCCCTTTTGCCCGGGAGGATCGAAAAATCCGCCAGAGCACCAGAAACAGCATTCCGCCGAGCAGCAGATATTTCATCCAGAGCCAGCCGCCGCTGATATCGATGAAGGGCAGGGCCTCGTTCAGGCGGCCGAGAAGATCACGGCTGGTAAACATCACCAGAATGCCAAACCAGATCGTTACGAGAAAGGCCACTGCATACAGGATGCTGAAGAGCATCCCCGTTACCGCTGTAAAGCGGGGTTCGCCCTGCATTCTGCCCAAAGTAGCCATAATGCTGCGTACCCCCGCCGAGGCTGAGATCAGCAATACCAGAAGACCGGCGAAAAACATGGCAGAACTGTGGTTCACCGCCACGTAGTTCAGAAAAACGCGGATGGTACGCAGGGTGTCGGCACTCAGCACGTCCTCGGCAAAGCTGAGAATACTCAGCGCACCGGCATAATTATTCCCCAGCAGCGTGTAGAGGCAGATGATCAGCGGGAAAAAAGTCATAACCAGATAATAGCACAGAGCTGCCGCTGCCAACGGTATTTGTTTATAGTTGTAGTAAAAAACGACCCGCTTCAGCAGAAAAAGAATGCGTTTTCCCATGACTCACCGTTTTAAGTGCAAACGCCCCTCCGCGGGGAGGAGCGTTCGTTTGATGCAAGTTCAGTCTTTCACCGGGGGATTGCCCAAAAAAACCTTACTTTGTGTTGAAAATCTTAAAGATGTTCTCAAAAGGATCTTCCTGCTCCGCCTCTTCAGACGCCGGAGCCGGCTGAGCGGCGGGAGCAGCTCCGGGTACAACCGGCTTCATCCCGCTTGCAGCCTGAAAGACGGGCGGCACCGAGGGGGCAGCCGGTGCTGCAGCTTCATTTACCGGAGCGGATGCTTCCACTGCCGGAGCCGCAGAAACGGTCTGCGCAGCAGCAGCTTTGGGCTTTCCCTGTTCAAAGCCGGTCGCGATGACGGTCACGCGGATTTCATCCTGCATACTCTCATCAAAGCTTGCGCCAAAGATGATGTTGGCATCGGGATGCGCAGCTTCCTGCACGAGATCCGCCGCAGCTTCCACATCTTCCAGACCCATATCCGAGGAACCCGTGATGTTGATCAGAACCCCGCGGGCACCGTCGATGGAGGTCTCCATCAGGGGGCTTGCAACCGCAAGGCGGGCAGCCTCTTCCGCGCGGCCCTTCCCTGCAGCACGGCCAACACCCATGTGGGCATAGCCGGCATTCTTCATAATACAGGTCACATCGGCAAAATCAAGATTGATAAAGCCTGTGTTCTTAATCAGGTCAGAAATGCTGGTTACCGCCTGACGGAGCACATCATCCGCGATTTCAAAGGCATTGGCAAGCGTAACTTTCTGATCGGTGGCATACTTCAGCCGGTCATTCGGGATAATCAGCAGCGAGTCAACCTTGCCCAGCAGTTCCTTAATGCCGGCATTGGCCTGATCCATTCTGCGTTTGCCTTCAAACTTAAAGGGCTTTGTCACAACGCCCACTGTCAGGGTGCCGTTATCGCGCGCAATATCCGCCACCGTGGGAGCCGCGCCTGTTCCGGTGCCGCCGCCCATGCCAGCAGTAATAAAGACCATATCGGTCCCTTCCAGGGCCGCCGAAATGGCATTTCTGCTCTCTTCCGCAGCGCGTCTGCCGATTTCCGGATCGGAACCGGCGCCCTGCCCGCGGGTAATCTTTTCACCGATCTGGATCTTCTGATCCGCACTGGAGACGGAGAGAGCCTGCCTGTCGGTATTCACCGCAATAAACTCCACACCCTGCGTACCGTCTTTCACCATGCGGTTAACAACATTGTTGCCCGCGCCGCCGACACCGACGACCTTGATGGTAACTACGTTTTCGGGACCAGTTTCGGCTTTAAAATCCATAACCTGTGCCTCCTGTCTGACTCAACAACGCAAACAGCGTGTAATAGTTTGTCTTTGTGCTCCCTATAATATTACATTTTCAGCCGAAGGTCAATAGTTTTTTTCATTTCGGGGCAACTTTTTTGTAAACACTTTGTAATTTTTTATGTTGAAACATTACAGGCGCTGCCTCTCCGTCCGTAAATGAGGAAAGACAGCGCCTGTACGGTTTATGCGGTTTTCGGGAAGCAGCTGTTTCAGGCGTCAGGATGTCCGGTACGGACAGACCGACACATTCCGGGCCGTCAGTTCGGACTGAAGCGGGCCGTTCTGCCGTCAGAGAGGTTGACGACGCCCATATCGCCTTCCTTCAGCGTTTCCAGGACGCCGGAAAGCATGGCGAACTTGTCCGCCACCTGGGCATAGCCACCCATAACAAAGGTAAACCGCCCGTTGTAGACAATCTCCGGGCTGTTGGGATTCGTAAAATCGATACGGTCGATGTCCTGCGTGAGCCCCCGCCCTTCCAGCTGGGTCAGAATCTCATTGAGATACTCCACCGGCGCTTCCTCGCCGCTGGCGGCGGTCAAACGCTCGCCAATGAAAAGAGTACCGGGGTTGAAGTTCACAATGGGCACCAGAAAGTCCGTCTCCCCCTCGGCCGCTTTGCCCAGAATCTTGCAATGGTGGTCCATCGTCCACTCTTCATCACCCAGGATCAGGTATGCCAGAGCAGAACTCTCCCGCACGGTGATGGTAATACGGTTAGGCAAAGCACGTTTCAGGGTCACTTCTTCAATGTACGGCAGTTTGGAAAAAACCCTGCTGATGGCGGCAAAACGGTCAAAGAAGAAGAGATTGTCACCCTCTTCAATGTCAATGGCACGGATGATTTCCTCATCACTGTAGTGGGTGTTGCCTTCGACCACAATGTTCTCCACACGGAAGAACAGGCTCAGCACAAAAACAGCCGCAACAACCACAACGATGAAGATCAGCGGTCTGCTGAAGCCCCGCCGCCTTCTGGCACGCAGATATTCTTCCTGCTGCTCATCGGCAAATGCCGAGAGACTCAGGCGTTCTCTCCATGTTTTGGCCATAATACCTCCGTGGACGGATTGCCAAACCAGTGACCGTAATGACTGATTCGCAATAACAGAAATGGGCCGCACGTGACGGCCCATTCATTATAGCACAGGTTTTCCGGGAGGGAAAGCATGTTTTTATTCCCGCCTGCCGGCATATTCCAGGACGGCGCCGGTAATGCGGTCCAGCGCATCCGGCACGGAAAGCGCCTGCATGGCCGCGCTCATGCCGGCCAGCCTTTCGCGGTCGGAAAGCAGGGTGCGAATCTCCTGAAGGAAGCTCTCCTCGTCAAACTCGCCTTCCAGCAGCACCTTTGCGCCTCCGGCTTTCTCCACCAGGCGTGCGTTCTTCTCCTGGTGATGGTTCGTCACATTCGGAGAGGGCACAATCAGGGCCGGTTTGCCGATGCTGCTGAGTTCTGAGAGGGTGGATGCCCCGGCCCTGCAGAGCACAAGATCGGCAGCATTCAGCACTCTGGGAGAATCAAAAATGTACTCGCGCAGGTCCACATTACAGGCTTCCGGGAGGAGTTCTGCTTCCCGCAGCCTTTCGCGGACGCTGTCGTGATAGGCACTGCCGGTGGCATGGATCATCCGGAAGTCCTGCTGCCCGCGCATCAGCGGCAGCATACGGACAAAAGTATCGTTCATATGACCGGAACCGAGGGACCCCCACATGGAAACCACCAGCGGCAGCTCCTCCGGGATTCCCAGCTCTTTCCGGGCCTGCGCTCTGGTATACGTGCTGAAAGGCCCCCTGACCGGGGTGCCTGTGACGCGCAGAACATGTGCTGAGGCGTAGTGCACCGCACTCTCCTCATAGCCCAGAAGCACACAGCTGACCTGTCCGGCCAGCATCCGGGTCGTAAGGCCCGGGACAGCGTTACTCTCATGAATGAGAGTCGGGATACCCAGTTTGGCCGCCTCATGCAGAACCGGGTAGCAGACATATCCGCCTGTGCCCAGAACGGCATCCGGCTGAAAGCGCTTCAGAATCTTTCTGGCCTCATGGCCGGCATCAATGACATTTTTTAGGGAGGCCAGGTTATGGCTCAGATCTTCCAGATGACGGCCCCGGCTGAGATTGGTAACCTTCAGGGGCAGAATGCTGAAGCCTTCACGGGGGACCAGATCCATCTCCATTTTTCCCTCTGCGCCAAGGAACAGCAGCTCGCAATCCGGGTGCAGCTCCTTCAGGCGCTGTGCCACTGCCACTGCCGGATTAATATGCCCCGCAGTTCCGCCGCAGGTAAGAACAAATTTCATATTAGTTCCTCAGAAGCGGTCGTACACCATCAGGAAGGACAGTACCATACACATCAGAGAGATCCCCGTGTAGAGCACAAAGAGTTCCTTTTCATTCCATTTGCGCCCGGTCCAGCCGCCCATTTCCAGATGATGATGGAAGGGCGCCATTTTAAAGACCCTCTTGCCGTGGCTCAGCTTGTAGTAGCCGACCTGGATAATATCGGACAGTGTCTCCAGGATGAACATGACACACAGGGAGATCAGAATCAGCGGCATGTCATACGCAAACGCCAGGCCTGCGATGGCACCGCCCAGGAAAAGACTCCCGGTATCACCCATAAAGACTTTGGCAGGGTTAAAATTAAAGGTCAGGAAGCCCATCAGCCCGCCGATCATGGACGAGGCAAAAATGCCCAGCTGAAGATAGTCCCGTCCCCAGGCAAAGGTAACCAGCACAAAGAACAGGAAAACCGGAATGGAAGTCCCGGAGGCAAGCCCGTCAACGCCGTCCGTGATGTTGACAGCATTCACAGTACCGACAATCACGAATACGGCAAAAATGTAGTAAAGCCAGGCAGGCATCTGCACCACCCTGCCGGAAAGCGGCAGATACAGCGCGGTATGCAGAAAGCCCATTCGCTTCATCAGCAGCAGAAATACCAATGCCGCAACCAGCTGCAGCAGAAACTTCTGTCTGGTGGTAAGACCGATGTTTGTTTTTTTGCGGATCTTCTTCCAGTCGTCAAGGAGGCCGATTGCGCCGAAAACCATGGCAAAAGCCAGCACAAATATATGTTCAAAGTGCCCGTGCAGCATACCCGGGAAGCCCAGGGTCAGGCAGACCAGAACCGCCGCCAGGATGAACATCACACCGCCCATGGTGGGGGTGCCGCTCTTGCCCTCATGCCAGGTGACCTGAGCCTTGATTTCCTGTCCGGCTTTCTCCTTCATCAGCCAGGGAATATAAGCTTTGCCGAATGCCGTAACAAACAGAAATGCCAGTGCAAAAGCGCACAACAGCTCTATGGTCATGTTTGCTTCCCTGCCTTTCTGTGTTCCATCCACTGGGCAACAATCTCACGCTCATCCATGTGGTGCTTCTCATGGCCGACCACCTGATAATCTTCGTGTCCTTTGCCGGCCAGAAGAATCACATCGCCGTCCCCCGCCATATCAATAGCGCGGCGGATGGCTTCCACACGGTCGCAGATCCGGATATAGGGTGTGGTGCTGCCGGCGATACCCGGTTCAATCTCATCAAGAATGGCTTCGGGGTCCTCGGTGCGGGGATTGTCGCTGGTCAGAACAACAAAATCCGCATTTTCGGCCGCAATACGCGCCATCAGCGGCCGCTTCAGGCGGTCCCGGTCTCCCCCGCAGCCGAAGACGCAGATCAGCTTTCCCGTTGTAGAGGGGCGCAGACTGCGCAGCACCTTTTCCAGAGCATCGGGCTTGTGGGAATAATCCGTAAAGACATGATAGTTTCCATCCGTGGGAAGAGATTCCAGTCTTCCACGGACCCCGGGTGCGGTTTCCAGGGCGGCAGCGCTCTCCTCCGGCGGAATCCCCACCGTTTCAGCGGCAGCGATTACGGCAAGGGCATTCAGCGCAGCAAAGGTCCCCGGAACATGAAGCACTGTGGGAATGCGGCATCCCGCATAGACCGTATCAAAAGAGACGCGATCGGGAAACAGCCTGACATTATCCGCATAGAGATCCGCTGTCTCCGCACTGCCGTATGTAAGCACCGGGCAGGCGTGGTCCGCCGTCATGAAGTCCGCCCAGGGGTCATCCATGTTCACGCAGGCGACGTCACAGTGCGTAAAGAGCGTCCGCTTCACAGCGGCATAGTTTTCCATGCTTCCATGCAGATCCAGATGATCCTGGGAGAGGTTTGTATATACCGCCGTGTTAAAACGGATACCTGCAACGCGCTTCAGTTCCAGCGCATGGGAAGAGACTTCCATCACGACCACGCGGCAGCCTTCCTCAGCCATACGGCGGAAAAGCTTCTGCAGTTCATAGCTCTCGGGAGTCGTGTGCTCGGAATGGAGTTCCACACTGCCGATCTGGATACCGAGTGTCCCGATGAGGCCGACCTTCCAGCCGCGCGTTTTCTCCAATACATGCTTCAGCAAAACACTGGTGCTGGTTTTACCGCTGGTCCCGGTAATCCCAATCACGGTCATCTCTGCTGCCGGATTTCCGAAAAACGCCCGGCTGGTGAGCGCCAGTGCCAGGCGGCTGTCCTCCACCTGAATATAAGGGGTACCCGAAGCTGCAAGCTCTTTGGTGACGGTCTCGCACAGGATTACCGATGCGCCGCGCTGAACCGCGTTCAGAATAAAGCGGTGGCCATCCGTCTCAAAGCCGCGGATGGCAACGAAGAGATCCCCGGGTTCTGTCTTCCGGGAATCATAGCTGATGCCGGTTATTTCCGTGTCGGGAGAGGCTGTTTCACTCAGGACAGGCAGCTCCGCGATCAGTTCCTTCAATTTCATCTTCTTACACTCTCTCCGCCACACGCAGGCGCGCGCTCCGCGCACGGGGATTCCCGGCGCATTCCGCCGGCGCAGGCAGAATCGGTTTTCTGTTTACGCTGCGCAGTGTCTGCACAAAGCCGCAGGTGCAGACCGGCGCTTCGCGCGGACAGGTACATCCGTGTTCCCGTGCGGCAATGCCCTGCTTGATCAGGCGGTCTTCCAGCGAATGGAAGGAAATAACACAGAGCCTGCCTCCCGGCTTCAGCCGGGCCGGGGCAACGCGCATCAGCTGCTCCACTTCCTGCAGTTCTCCGTTCACCTCAATCCGGATCGCCTGAAAACTGCGTTTGGCCGGGTGCTGCTTTTCACGTAATGCGGCTGCCGGCATGGCGCTGCGGATGATCTCCACAAGGCGCTCGGTGGTCTCTATCGGGGCATGGGAGCGCTCCTTCACAATGGCCGCACTGATGCGGCGGGCATAGCGCTCCTCACCGTAGGTAAAGAGAATTCGGCTGAGTTCCTCCTCCGCGTAGCCGTTGACCACATCTGCCGCCGTGATGCCGCCGCTGCGGTCCATGCGCATGTCCAGCGGCGCATCCAGGCGGTAAGAAAAACCCCGTTCCGCTTCGTCCAGCTGCGGGGAGGATACCCCAAGATCAAACAGCATACCGTCTACCGCCGGAATACCCAACCCGTCCAGAATACTGTCAAGTTCGGAAAAGCGGCCGTGTACCAGGGTCACACGGTCGCCGAAAGGTTCCAGACGCTCTCCTGCCCGCCGTATGGCCGTCTCATCCCGATCAATACCAATCAGGCGCCCGGTAGTGAGTTTTGCCGCAATGGCGGCGGAATGCCCACCCAGGCCGAGCGTTCCATCCAGATAGATGCCATCCGGCCGAATGTTCAGGCCATCCAGGCATTCCTGCAAGAGAACCGGAACATGCAGGGCCGCATTGTCTTCCGCCGGGCCGGTAAGAGCCTCCGCCATCAGAAGTCCAGCTCCTCCATAACGGCGGCAATATTCTCCGGGGAAGTCTCGAGAGCAAAAATGCCGGCCCAGGCTTCACTGTCCCAGAGTTCCGCATGGTTGTTGCAGCCGACAACCGTAACTTCCTTCCGAAGGCCCGCCCAGTCTCTGAGATTCTGGGGGAGCAGAATCCGCCCCTGGGCATCCAGCTCACAGCGGACGGCGTGGGCAAACAGCGGCCGCATCCTGCGCTGGCGGACATACGGGAGCGCATTGACCTTTTCCGTCAGGACCCCCCAGCTCTCCGCGCTGTAGACGCTGAGGCAGCGGTCCATGGACAGTGTGACATACAGCACCTGGCCCAACTCGTCCCGAAGGCGGGCGGGAATAAAAATTCTCCCCTTGTTGTCTAGTGCATGCTGATATTCACCCGTCATATCCGTCGCCCCTTTACACCACTTTGCACCACTTCTCTCCACTATGCTCCACCATTATAGGGGACCGGATAAAAAAAATCAAGGGCTTCCGCCCTCTTTTTTCTGACGAATTTTCATTTCGTCATTTTGTGCAAAAACCGCCCCCTGAGGAGCGGTTTCTGTCGGTATAAAGAAGTTACTGCAGCGTGATGAAATCCTCTTCTGCCGCTTCCCTGGCGCGCTCCCTGCGGGGCGTCACCGGGGCGGAAGCCACACGGCCGCTGCCGTTGGCAGCTTTCACAGAGGTGTGCGCAGACTGAATGGTTTCCAGGGAGTTGCGCAGGCTTTCTTCCGCCTGGCGCATGATGTCGTCCACATAGTCCCCGGCAATCCGGCGGAGCTCCGCGCTCTTCGATTCGGCGGAGGAGATCATTTCCGCACTGCGGGCCCTGGCCTGACGGATGATTTCCTGCTCCTCAAGCATGCTGCGGGCCTTTTCCTCACTGCTTTTCCGGAGAGCCTCGGCCTCTTTTTTTGCATTGCCGATAAACTCATCCCGGGCGGCAACCAGCCTTTTGGCTTCCGCCAGAGAGGAGGGCATGGTGGCCTTGATTTCGGTGATGATGTCCAATGCCTTTTCGCGTTCAATAATGCACTTGTCGTTCCCGAGAGGGACGCCCCAGGCTTCCGAAATCATGCTGTACAGCGTGTCCAGCAATTCTATGACATCGCCATGCTCCATCAGTTTTTCCTCCATTGTTTCGCTTTTTCTTCGATTTCCGCAATCAGCTCACTCGGCACCAGGCCTGTGAGATCTGCCCCATAGGTTGCCATCTCCCGCACCACAGACGAAGAGAGAAATGTGTACTTTTCGCTGGCGGTCAGGAACATGGTTTCAAGCTCGGGGTTTATTTTCTTGTTGATCAGATTCATCTGAAATTCATAGTCAAAGTCAGAGGCCGCCCGAAGCCCCTTGACAATAACGGAATTCGGAATCTTCCTGGCATACTCCGCCAGCAGGATATCCGAGGTGTCCACCCGCACGTTACGGTAGCGCGCCGTGGCACGGCGGACCATATCCACCCGCTCCTCAATGGAGAACATGGGGGAGGTTTTGGTTGCATTGAGCATGACAGCTACAATGACCTCATCAAAAATCTGCGCAGTACGCCGGATGATGTTCAGATGGCCCAGCGTGATAGGGTCAAAGCTTCCGGGGCAGATTGCAATCCTGCCTGCGTCACCGTTCATGCGGAACTCCTTCCGTAATACGTGAGCGCCATGGAACCGTAACGGCGCCGGCGCAGCTGATGATAGGGTGGGAGCATCTCAGGAAGCTCCTCTCCTGCGCGGGACTCGCAAATTATTATACCACCTTCGTTCAGGTTGTCAACGGCATTTATCCGCTCCAGAACCGGCCGGTAGAGGCCGGCATCGTAGGGCGGATCCACAAAAATGATGTCAAAACGTTCTCCCCGGGCAAGATAGCTGAGAGCATCCGTCTGCAGGACCTGCGCCTGCAGACCGCAGCGGCGCAGGTTTTCCCGGATCAGGGCAGCCGAACTCCGGCTGATGTCCGTGAACACCGCCTCCCGGGCACCGCGGCTGAGCGCTTCAATGCCCAGCTGACCGGTCCCGCCAAACAGGTCCAGCACACGGCGGCCTTCCAGATCAAACTGGAGCGTATTGAAGAGCGCTTCCTTGACATGGTCGGCGGTTGGCCGAACCGCTTCCCCCGCGGGGGCGTTCAGCAGTCTTCCTCCGGCGGAACCGGTAATGACCCGCATGTGTTCTGCTCCTTTCCGTGAAACGTCTCATACACCGCCCTTGCGGCATTCGCCGGCACCACAGCAGCCAGCTCCTGCAAGCTTGCCTCCCGTACTGCCCGCAGCGTATGAAAATTCTGAAGCAGGGCGTTTCGGCGCCCGGGGCCGATGCCCGGGATATCATCCAGGGCGGAGTGCAGCCCTTCCCTGCGCAGTGTACGCTGGTACTGGATGGCACTGTTGTGGGTTTCCTCCTGGATGTTGCCGATGAGGGAAAACACGGCCTGATTACCGGCTATTGAGATTTCCCGCCCATCCCCGGTCATCAGGGCACGGGTGCGGTGGCGGTCGTCCTTGACCATACCGAAAGTGGGAACCGTCAGGCCCAAATCCTGAAGAGCATCCAGGGCAACGCGGGTGTGTTCCTCACCGCCGTCAATGAGCAGCAGGTCCGGCAGCGGAGCAAACTTCCCGTCCCCGTCCAGATACCGCTGAAACCGGCGGGTAACCGCCTGATGCATACTGGCATAATCATCCTGCTGCTGCATATCGCGCATGCGGAACCTGCGGTAGGCGTTTTTCAGCGGTTTTCCGTCCTGAAACACGGTCATGGCCGCCACAATACCCATGTTGCCGAGATTCGAAATATCAAAGGCTTCAATCCGATGCGGATAGGCAGGCAGTTCCAGCGCTCTCTGCAGCCATTCAAGCGTCTTGCTCCGGCGCTGCTGCGCCGTGGTGCGCCGGAGGATCTCCTCCTGCGCGTTCATCTGGGCGCTTTCCACCAGGCGGCGGCGCTCCCCGCGCTTCGGGACCTCCAGGTGCACACGCCGTCCGGCAGTCTCCGAGATGAGAGCTTCCAGATCTTCCAGACCGTCAACCTCACACGGCAGAAGAACGGTCTTCGGGACGATGCTGCCGGACGCGGTATAGTACTGCCGCACAAGACCGCCCACTGCTTCGGCATCCTCTTCCAGCGGTTCTTCCAGCATCTCCACATCCTTGCCGGAGAGGTCACCGCCGGAAAAATGCAACACCGTAAAGCAGCTGCGCGCTCCGCGGCGAAAGCCGACGGCATCGGTGTCGTTGAAAACGGTTGCGATAACCCGCTGCTGATTCTGCAGACCCTCGATGGCGCGGATTCGGTCCCGAAGCTCCGCAGCCCGTTCGAACCGCAATGCTTCCGCCGCCTGTTCCATCTCCTGCCGGAGGGCGGCAGTCAGCTCGTCCCGCTTTCCCTGCAGGATCAGCGCCGCCTGCTCCATGCGCGTGCGATAATCCGAAGGGTCAGCGCCCTGCAGGCACCAGCCGGCACAGCGGCCGAGATGGTAGTTCAGACAGGGCCGCTCCTTTCCGATGTCACGGGGAAAACTGCGGCTGCAGTCCGGAAGCAGCAGAGCGGAAGTCAGCGCGTCAATGATGGCGCGGCTCTGCCTGCGTGCGCCGAAGGGGCCGAAATAGTCCGCACCGTCTTTCAGCGCACGGGAAGCAAGCTCCATACGGGGATAGTCCTGCCGGCGGTCCATCCGGATAAAGGGGTAGCCCTTGTCATCTTTCAGCAGGATATTATAGTGGGGCCTGTGGCGCTTGATCAGGGAATTTTCCAGAACCAGCGCTTCAAACTCGCTGGCCGCAACGATTACCTGAAAGTCCGCCACCTTTTCAACCATGGCTGCCACCTTCGGGAGATGCCCGCCATGGAAATAACTGCTGACCCGGTTCTTCAGCTTCTTGGCCTTGCCGACATAGATCACCGTGTTCTGCTCATCCAGCATCAGGTAGACCCCGGGCAGAAGCGGCAGGTTCAGCGCCTTCTTCTGCAGGGCGGAAAGCCTGGTGGCCGCATCGGAATATTCGGTTGACACGCTGCCGGCACCTGCCTTTCCACCGGACTGTTCTTTTCTAACAGACCGTCCTGTCGGAACTTAAAAAAGAAGGGGCTGTCTCAAACCCGAAACAGTCCCTCAGGATATCTGAATTGTCTGGGCCCGTACGGCTCACTCTGAAAAGTCAGAAGCAATCAGCTCAGAAAGAGTTGCAATCGCTTCCTCTTCATCAGCGCCGTCCGCAATCAGCTTAACAGCCGTACCCTTCACAATGCCCAGAGAAAGCACACCCAGCAGGCTCTTGGCGTTGACTCTTCTCTCTTCCTTCTCAACCCAGATGCTGCTTTTGAATTCATTGGCCTTCTGAATAAAGAACGTTGCGGGTCTGGCATGCAGGCCGACCTGATTATCAATCACTACTTCTTTCGTGCACATACTTGCCTCTCCTTGATCCAGTCAGAATAAGTACAAAAAACACGCAAACTTTTACGTTGTGTGTTACTTTATCAAATTTAAAGCTATCCGTCAACAGGTTTTCATGCTTTCGTTATTTTGCCCATTTTCAGCAGCCGTGAAACATGGAATTTATTTCAGTTCGACCACGGTGACGCCTGCTTCTCCTTCGCCATAGAGGCCCTGCCGCCAGCTTTTCACCAGCTTGTTCCGCTTCAGCATCGCCCGCACGGCATCACGCAGCGCGCCGGTACCCTTGCCGTGGATAATCGTGACCGTCTTCAGCTTTGCCAGTGCCGCACTGTCGAGATAACGTTCCGCCGTCAGCATGGCCTCGATCGACTCCATTCCTCTGAGGTCTATCTCGGTGGGCACATGCATCAGCCGCGCGCCGCCCACGGAAGAAGCGCTGCGCTCGGGCTCTTTCTTCGCAAGGGAAGCTTCCTCCAGCAGCAGAAGTTCGTTCTCCGCAGCCGTCACGGTCATGATGCCGGCTTTCAGCGTCACGGCGCCTTCCTTTGAGACGGAAAGCACCTGAGCCTTTACTCCCATGGCTTTGATCTGCACGGTGTCGCCGGGGCGGAGCCGGCGGGCGGATTTTTTCTCTTCCTGCGGGGGAAGATCAACGGGACCGCGCAGTTCGGACTCCTTTTCGTTCAGCCGGCGCCGAAGCTCCGACCGGGCGCGGTTCAAGTCGTCGGCCTGCTGCTCGTCATTGGCTCTGCTGCGCATATCGTCCAGCTCGGCGTAGACGCTGTCGGCGGTTGCACGGGCTTCGTCCAGAATACGCTGGGCGTCGCGCCTGGCCTTCACTTCGGCCTTCTCCAGCCGAACCGAAAGCTCGGCCCGAAGCATGGCAGCTTTACGCTCCTCCTCTTCGGCCTTCTTCCGCAGGCGTTCAGCCTCGATGCGGTCGCGCTCGAGCTGAAGGCGGGTCTGCTCCAGCTTTTCAATGGTGGCCTCAAAGCTTCGGCTCTCATCACCGATGCGGCTGCGCGCATCCTGGATGATTTCCTCTTCCAGACCCAGCCGCCCTGAGATGGCAAACGCGTTCGACTTGCCCGGAATACCCACCAGAAGCCGGTAGGTGGGGCGCAGCGTCTCCACATCAAATTCACAGGAGGCATTCTGCACGCCCGGTTCATTTGTGGCATAAACCTTGAGCTCGGCATAATGGGTTGTGGCTGCCGTTACGGCGCCGCGGCGGCGGACGTGCTCAATGATGGCGATTGCCAGGGCTGCGCCTTCCGTGGGGTCGGTTCCGGCACCGAGTTCATCAAACAGCACCAGCGAGTCTTCCCCGCAGGTCTTCAGAATCTCCACAATATTGGTCATGTGGGCGGAAAAGGTGGAGAGACTCTGCTCAATGCTCTGCTCATCCCCGATGTCCGCCAGAATATGACGGAAGACCGGGAGCCGGCTGCCGTCTGCGGCGGGGATATGCAAACCGCACTGGTTCATGGCCGAGAGCAGGCCGATGGTCTTGAGCGCAACGGTCTTTCCGCCGGTATTCGGCCCGGTAATGACCAGAGTGTCATAATCACTGCCCAGCTCCAGATCGATGGGAACCGCCTTTGCGGGATCCAGCAGCGGATGCCGTGCCCGGCGCAGCACGATGCCACGCTCGGCGGTTTCGGCCGGAACGGCATCCATTTTGTACGAGAGCTTCGCCTTTGCAAAGATGAGATCCAGACGCACCAGAAGCAGGCAGTCCTCTGCGAAGTCATCGGCATGCTCGGCACAGGCTGCCGAGAGTTCCCCCAGGATTTTCTCGATCTCCAGCTTTTCGCGCCCTGCGAGTTCGCGCAGCTCATTATTCGCCTTGACCGCTGCCATCGGCTCAATGAAGAGCGTCATGCCGGATGCCGACACGTCATGCACAAGCCCGGGGATGGCCGCCTTATGGTCCGCACGGACAGGCAGCACAAAGCGGTCGGAGCGCATGGTGATAATCGGCTCCTGAAGGGCTTTGGCGTAAGACGGCGAGGAGACAATCCTGTTCAGGGCTTCGCGTGCCCGTGCAGAAGCCGCCCGCATTTTGCGGCGGATGTCAGCAAGATCCGCGGAAGCGCTATCCGCCACTTCATCCTCTGCAGGAAGCGCGGTGGTGATGCGCTCCTCCAGATATTTGTTGGCCCGCAGTGCGTGGAACAGGCTGTCAAGGCAGGTTCGCTCGTCTTTGCCGGCTGCTTTGTCGCCGGCCAGATAGCCTTTGCAGAGTCTGGCGCAGCGGGCAACGCCGGCAATCTCCAGCAGTTCCCTGCCGTTCAGTACGCCGCCGAGACGGGCACGCTCCAGAGCGGGCCGGATGTCCTTCACGCCGGAGAAGGAGGGGCTTCCCCGCAGCGTCATCAGGCGTGCGGCATCGGTGGTCTCCTGCAGACGGCGGCGGACTTCTTCGGCGTTTACGGAAGGTTCCAGCCTGAGGGCGGCATCCTTCCCGAGGCCGGATTCCGCCTGCCCTGCCAGCAGATCAAGAATAGCGGGCAATTCGAGAGTAACAAATGATTTTTCCATCTTTACAGTTTCTTATAATACTCCAGTGAGGGGATTTCCCTTCCCGAGCAGCGCAGGAGCCATGACTCCGTCACTTTTCCCAGCAGCTGAAGGTCCGCCTCATCCAGGCTGAAAGAAAGCATCTTCTTTGGGGTGATCTGCAGCACACGGCGCATGGCCTCCAGAGCGGACATTGACAGCGGCAGAACCCATTGCCGTTCCTTGCGGCAGTCCCGGCAAACCACGGTGCCGTCATCCGGGAGAAAAGCCGGAACCTGAACATCTTCTCTGCCGCAGACAGCACAGACATCAACTGCGGGAGCATAGCCTTCCATCGCCGTCAGGCGCAGTTCAAATGCTGCCTTGATCTTTGCCCGCGGCGCCAGCTTCTCGCTCAGGGCATAGAGACTGTTGAGGCCAAGCTGCAGAAGCTCCGGCTCCGGCTGACCTTCCGCTGCAAAGAGTTCCAGGCACTCTGCAATATAGGTTCCCAGAGCCAGGTCTTCAAGCGCTGTGCGAAGGCCGGCAAAAGCTTCCCTGGTTACGGCCTCACGCACAGCGAAGCGTCCGTTTTTCTCGAAGAGAGTGAGTTCCGACCAGGTAAGCTGCTGGGTCCCGGCGGCGATGCGGCTTTTTTTGCTGAGTGCGCCGTGGGCGGCCAGCGTCATTTTGCCGTGATCTGCCGTCAGAGCTGTCAGGATCCGGTCTGATTCCCGGAAGCGGACTTCCCGCAGAATCAGGGCATTTTCAGTGCGAAACACGGCCGGCTACTCCGTATAGCCGAAGTTCCGCAGCTGTGCCATGGAATCCCGCCAGCTTTCCTTCACCTTCACCCAGGTCTGAAGGTTCACACGGGTGTCCAAAAGAGCTTCCATGTCCCTGCGGGCAAGTTCCCCAATCTTGCGGAGCATGGCACCTTTTTTGCCGATGATAATGCCCTTGTGGCTGTCCTTTTCACAGAAGATGGTGGCTTCCACATCAATGAGGCCGTTCTCCCGCTCAGAGAACTTTGTGATCTCTACCGCCGTGCCATGAGGGATTTCCTTTTCCAGGCAGAGCAGGAGCTTTTCCCGGATCAGCTCGGCACAGATCGCGCGCTCAGGCTGATCGGTAATCATATCATCCGGAAAGAGATGCGGGCCTTCCACGGCATACTGTTCCAACTCGTCCAGAAGCTCATCCAGGCCTTCGCCGGTGCGGGCTGAGACGGGAAGAATCGCTTCAAAGTCATGCCGCGCGGCATAAACCGCCATCACTTCCAGAAGACGCTCTTTTTCCACGGTGTCGATCTTGTTGATGACCAGCAGAGCCGGGAGCTTCTGTTCCTCAATGCGGGCGATGAGGGCCTCTTCCTGCGGGCCGACGGACGCAATGGGCTCTACCAGCAGAAGAACGCAGTCGACATCCGCAACACTCTCACGCACCACGTTCACCATATAGTCTCCGAGTTTCGTCCGCGGCCGGTGGAACCCCGGCGTGTCCATCAGCACCAGCTGGGTCCCGCCCCGCTCCACAATACCGATGATACGGTTGCGCGTAGTCTGGGGCTTATTCGAGACGATGGCGATCTTCTCGCCCACAAGCGCATTCGTAAGGGTGGACTTCCCGACATTCGGGCGTCCGCAGACGGTAACCATTGCTGATTTCGTCGTGTTATCCATATTCAACTCCGCTTCCTCCATCATCTGTTTCCATGTTCGAGAGCTGCCATGATGATCTTTTCCCTCTCACGCATCCGGCGCTTCTGTTCGCCTTCGTCCAGGTGGTCGTAGCCCAGAAGATGCAGAACCGAATGCACCGTCAGGTACTGGAGTTCGTGGCTGAAGCCATGGCCGAACTCTTCTCCCTGTCTTTCACAGGCAGGCAGCGAAATCATCATATCACCAAGCATCAGGACGCCCGCATCCGGGTCCGCTTCGCAGATATCCGGGTCGAACGCCCCGGGCGTCAGTTCATTCAGAGGAAAGGACAGAACATCCGTGGGGCTGTCCACACAGCGGAACTCCCGGTTCACTGCATGGATCCCATCCTCATCCGTCAGCATAACGCTGATCAGGCAGGGCTGCACAATACCTTCGGCAGCAAGGGCTGCTTCAGCGGCTTTTTTTATGAGCGCCGCGGCATTCCGGTGGCCAAGGTTCGGCCTCTCGCGGCTGACTTCGATTTCATGCACGGCAGTTTTCCCTCTTTTCTTTCTTTCATGTGAGCAGTATTCCGGCTGCAGGAACGATACGCCCGGCATCCTTCGCTTTTGGGGAAAAACCGGATGTCAGAAGTCCGTTATCTGCTTCTGTTCTGCCGGTTACGCGGATTCTGTGAGACGGGGCGGCTGCCTCTGGATGATCCGCCGGAATTCCGGTTTCTTCCCGGTGCCGCTCCGGCGTTCTGTCCGCCGTTTTCCGCATTCCGTCCGTTCCGGCTGTAGCGCCCGTTCCTGCGGTCGCCTTCGCCGTCTCTGTCCGGATTCTTCCTGTCGTATTCTTCATAGGCTTCGATGATCTTCTGCACCAGACGGTGGCGCACCACATCGGCACCGGTCAGGGTGCAGATGGCAATGTCATCAATGCCTGCCAGCACCTGCATGGCAACCTTCAGCCCGCTGACCTTGTCTTCCGGGAGGTCAATCTGGGTAATATCCCCGGTGATGACAACATGGGAGCCGAAGCCGATGCGGGTCAGAAACATTTTCATCTGCTCGCGGGAGGTGTTCTGCGCCTCATCCAGGATGATAAAACTGTCGTCCAGTGTGCGGCCTCGCATATAAGCAAGCGGGGCAACCTCGATGTTCCCACGTTCCAGATACTTCTGGTAGGTGTCGGCGCCCAGCATGTCAAAAAGGGCGTCATAGAGCGGGCGCAGATACGGGTCCACCTTGCTCTGGAGATCGCCGGGCAGGAATCCCAGGCGTTCCCCCGCCTCCACGGCAGGGCGGGTCAGGATGATGCGGTTTACCTTTTCCGCACGGAAAGCCGCCACAGCCGCTGCCACGGCAAGATAGGTCTTACCTGTTCCGGCTGGGCCGATGCCGAGCGTGACCGTGTTATTCGCAATCGCCTCGCAGTACTCCCGCTGCCCCAGCGTCTTGGGCTTGATGGGCTTCCCCTTGGCGGTAATGCAGATGACATCGCCGGCGAGCTTGGAGATTTCGCCCTCCTGCCCGCTGCGCACCAGCTTCAGGATATAGCGCACGTTCTGCGCGTCAATGGCCTCGCCCTTCGCGGCAAGCGCCAGAAGACCGCTGATAGCCTTCTCGGCAAGCATCACGCTCTCTTCTTCACCGGTGATGTGGATCAGGTTATCCCTGTCCAGGATTTTTACATTCAAATCTGACTCAATGAGCCGCAGATTCTGATCGAAGGAGCCGAACACGCTGATCACGTGCTCCATGCGTTCAACTTCTATGGTTCTGTCAATCATTTCAGTGCTCCAGGGTAGAAAGATTTATTGTCTGAAAGCAGGCAGATGCCGGCAGGGAAAGGCGCCCGTCAGAAGGAAAACACAATCCCAACCACAGCCGAGGCTGCAATGAACACCACCGGATGCAGCTTTTTGAGAGGCTTAACCCACCGGGTCAGCACCAGGAGGATGATACCCAGCAGCACGGCCTTCCCGTTCAGAAGGCCGGAGAGCCCTGCGCCCGCGGTCAGGGCATCCGCATTCAGAAAGGTGAGCTTTGCAACCATCAGGCCGGCCGCGGCAATCAGCGCGATCGAGCAGGGCCGAAGACCGTAAAAAGCCGCGTCCACCGTCCGGTTGCTGCGAAACTTCTCGAGTACCCGGGCAATCAGCAGAATGATGATGACGGACGGGCAGATGATGCCCAGCGTGGCCACCACCGCGCCCGGGATTCCCGCGGTCTCAAAGCCGACATAGGTGGCCATGTTCACGCCGATGGGGCCCGGCGTAGACTCGGACACGGCTATCATATCCGCAAGCTTTGCCTGCGTAAACCAGCCTGTACGGTTCCCGATATCGGAGAGGAAGGGAAGCGTTGCCATCCCGCCGCCAACGGCGAAGAGACCGGTTTTGAAAAATTCCCAGAAAAGCTGAAGAATGATCATGTTCCGCCCTCCTCAGCCGTTTCTGCCGCCGGGGATATTCCCCTTCCCACGCAGGCCCAGCCGGGTCAGGGCAATGCCCGCCGCGGCGCTGAGCAGCACAAACACCACCGGGGAGATATCAAAAAACAGGGAAAGGAGAAGCACCGCCGCGAACAGCAGCATGGCGGGCAGGTCCTTCACGGCGCTCTTCCAGAGCTTCAGCACCGCGTTGAGAATCAGGACGCACACGCAGACACGGATGGCGGCAAAGGCGCTTTTGACGGCGGGAATGTCAGCAAAGTTCGTGAGGATGCCCGCAATCAGCGTGATGATGACCAGCGAGGGGAACACCACGCCCAGGGTGGCAATGACACCGCCGGGATTCCCGGCCACTTTATAGCCGATAAAAGTAGCGGTATTGACGGCAATTACGCCGGGGGTGCACTGACCCACGGCGTAATAGTCCATCAGTTCCTCGCTGCTTGCCCATCCGTGCCGATCGACGATTTCGCGCTCCAGAATCGGAATCATCGCATAACCGCCGCCGAAGGTCAGCACGCCGACCTTCGCGAAACTGAGAAACAGCGTCAGAAGCTTCATTTTCCGAGTGCCTCCGCAAAGGAAACGCAGCGCCCGATTTTGCCCTCGCAGACTGCCCGGTCTTCTCCGCGGACAAGGATGTAAACCTTGATCTTCGGCTCGGTGCCGGAGGGCCGCACGATGAAGATGCTGCCATCGGCAAGCTCAAAGTACAACACATTGGAACCGAAGTACGGCGTCCGGTCAACCTTGCCGAGGCCGATAACGTTGATGCTGCCGTCCAGATAGTCGCGCAGACGGATGACTTCCCCGCCGCCGATGCTCTCGGGGGGATTGGAGCGCAGCTCCTTCATCAGGGCCTGCATTTTCTCCAGGCCGTCAACACCGGGCATGACTAGATTCAGCGTCTTCTCCATGTACCAGCCATATTTGTCAAAAAGACCGTTCAGCGCATCCAGCAGGGTCATGCCTTTGGCATGGTACCAGGCGGCCATCTCGGCAATCAGCATGGAGATGGTGACGGCGTCCTTGTCGCGCACGTAATCTCCCACCATGTAGCCGTAGCTCTCTTCAAAGGCAAAGATATAGTTGTAACTCTTTGCCGCTTCCCAGGCGGCAATCCGCTCCGCCATGAACTTGAACCCGGTAAAGGTGTCTTCAAAGTGGATGCCGTTCTGTTCCGCCACGGTGCGGGCCATCGGCGTGGAGACCAGGCTGCACATGGTGCCGGGATTCGCGGGCATGCTGCCCGTTGTCTTGCGGGCCTGAATGATATAGTCCAGAAGCAGAACGCCCATCTGGTTGCCGGTAATGGTGACATACTCGCCATCCGGATTGCGCACCATGGTGCCGACGCGGTCGGAGTCCGGGTCCGTGCCGATGATGAGGTCAGAATCGACCTTCTTTGCCAGCGCAACCGCCAGATAGAAGCCCTCGGGGTTTTCGGGATTGGGACTCACTACTGTGGGGAAGCTTCCGTCGATCACCATCTGCTCGGGCACGGGATAAACATGCTTCATGCCGAGTCTTTTCAGAGCTTCCGGCACCAGCCTGTGACCGCAGCCGTGGAAGGGCGTGTACACAATGCGGAATTCGTCGGCCACCGCGGCGACCGCGCCGGGGTTGATGGCCTGCTTCATAACCTCAGAGAGGAAGGCCTCGTCGGTCTCATCGCCGATGACGACAATTTTGCCCTCTTTGACGGCCTCGGCATAGTCGCAGGACCTGTAGCAGGTGAAGATATCCGTCTCCGCCATGCGCTGCGCGATATGATCGGCATGCTGCGGCGGAAGCTGCGCGCCGTCGGACCAGTAGACCTTGTAACCGTTGTACTCCTTGGGATTGTGGCTGGCAGTAACATTCAGACCGGCCGTCGCGCCGTAGTAACGCACCGCAAAGCTGAGTTCCGGCGTGGGGCGAAGAGCGTCAAAAATGCGGACATAGATGCCGTTAGCCGCCATGACTGCAGCCGCCTCTTCAGCAAACTGGCGTCCGTTCAGACGGCAGTCATGCGCAATAACGATGCCCTTTTTCTTTGCGGCTTCGCCTTCCGCGCAGATGACATCGGCAAAGGCCTGGGTCGCGTGCCGGATGATGTGGATGTTCATGTTGTGCAGACCGGTCTTCATGGTGCCGCGCAGCCCGGCAGTGCCGAACTCCAGCGGGGCAAAGAAGCGCTCCCGGATTTCCTTTTCATCCGTACGGATCGCATCCAGTTCCCGCCACTCTTCCTCACTGAGGGCCGGACTGTCCAGCCAGCGCTGATACTCTTCCATGTATGTGCGCATGATAAGCCTCCTCTGGTCTTCTCTTAACTAGTGGAATAACCTGTGGAATTTCTTTCTTACTTATGATATTTTGTCCCTTCCCGGATCTGGAAACCCCGGTAAAGCTGCTCCAGCAGCATGACCCGGGCAAGGTGATGGGGAAAGGTCATTTTCGACATGCTCAGGCACAGATCCGCCTTCCGCTTGAGATCGGCATCCAGCCCGTAAGAGCCGCCAACCACCAGGGTCAGCCGAGGGGACCCGGACATCTCCGTCCGGGAAAGCAGCTCCGCCACTTCCGGGCTGCTGAACTCCTCTCCCTCCACACAGAGGCAGACGAGTTTGGAATCCTTCAGGATTGCTTTTTCTATTTCAGCCGCTTCCCGGCGCAGGGCAGCGTCAACTGCCGCCCGGGAGGGATTCTGCCCCAGGCGCTCTTCCGGAAGTTCCACAGCTTCCAGACGGCAGAAAGCGTCCAGCCGCTTCCGGTATTCCTGAACCGCATCCAGGTAGAAGCGCTCCTTCAGCTTCCCGACGCAAATCAGACGGATTCTCAGCATAATCCGGTATCCGCCTGCACAGCTTCCGCCAGGGGGATCGCCATGTCAGGCACGATCACGAAACCGAGTACAGACCGACACGGTCCGCCTCGCTTTCATCATAATCTACGGTAATATCCGCGCCGAGGGCGTTCAGCTTCTCCACAAAGCGTTCGTAGCCGCGCTCGATGTAATGCACATCATCGATCACGGTTGTCCCGCCGGCCACCATGCCGGCAATCACCATGGCAGCGCCGGCGCGCAGATCACAGGCGTGCACCGGGGCGCCGCTCAGCTTATGTCCGCCGTCAACCACGCAGACACGGCCGTCCACCTGGATTTCCGCGCCCATCTTGCGCAGCTCATTGACGTACTTGAAGCGATTGTCATAGATGCCTTCGGTAATGACCGAAGTCCCCTCCGCAAGGCACATCAGAACACCGAACTGCGGCTGCATATCCGTCGGAAAGCCCGGATAAGGCATCGTCTTGAGGTTGATACGCTGCAGCCTCTCCGGCCCGCGCACGAGGACTGCCTCCTCATACTCTTCCACAAAGGTACCGGTTTCCCGCAGCTTCGCGCTGATGCCCTCAAGATGCTTGGGAATCACATTGGTGATGAGGACTTCGCCACCGGTGGCAGCAGCGGCAACCATGTAGGTTCCTGCCTCGATCTGATCCGGAATGATGCTGTAGGAACCGCCGTGAAGGGATGTCACCCCGTTAATCTTGATGGTGTCAGTACCGGCGCCGCGCACATCCGCACCCATGGAGTTGAGGAAGTTGGCAAGGTCCACGATGTGCGGTTCACGTGCGGCATTCTCGATGACGGTGCGCCCTTCAGCAAGGACCGCAGCAATCATGATATTCATGGTCGCACCGACCGAAACCTTGTCCAGATATACTCTGGAGCCGTGCAGCCTGCCGTCCCGCGCGCTGGCATAGACAAAGCCGTTCTTGACGTCAATGTCCGCACCGAGGGCACGCATGCCCTTGATGTGCTGGTCGATGGGGCGAACCCCGAAATTGCAGCCGCCGGGCATGGTCGTCTTTGCATTGCCGAAACGGCCAAGCATGGAACCGATGAGATAATAGGAGGCACGAATCTTCCGCATCAGGTCATAGGGCGCATCCTGATAGCGGGCATTGCTGCAGTCGATTTCAATGGTGCTTTTATTAATATAACTGACTCTGGCACCCAGCTCAACCAGAATGGTCAGCAGGGTGTCGGTATCACTGATCCTGGGAATATTCTCAATCCGGCAGACGCCCTGCACCAGAAGAGCGGCGGGAATAATGGCAACGGCGGCGTTCTTGGCGCCGCTGATTTCCACCTCTCCGTGCAGGCTGGTTCCGCCGTGTATGGTATACTGATCCATGGAACACCTTCCTGTAAACGCATGTGCCGCAGGCACTAAATGCGTATACTATCATAGAAATGGCCTGTTGGCAAGTTTTTTCGCCATTTCGGCGCTTTTTCCGCCAATGCCGCCCGTTTCACACCCCACCGGGGTACTTTTTCAGTATAGCATATTCCATGGACGATTTCCATAAGAATTTACGCGAAAAATCCCTGTTTTTCGGTTTTATTTCCCTGATAATGGCATTTTTTATGCAATAATATGATGAAGTTCTGTCAATAATTGACATTTTGGTTGCGGAACCGCCGGCCAGCAGCGTTGCGGCGTGACAGTAAGGCTGCGCGGTTGACAGGCCGCGGGAAAAGGCGTATATTCGGTGCCAATATCAGAACTCCATGAACGGCAGGAACATCACCATGAGCTTTTCTGTACCGGAAATACCGCCGGAGGCCTTCTCTGCCGACGGCTATATCGTCGATCAGGATTACTTCTCACCGGTGCGCTACCGCACCATGCCTGCGAATATCAACGGGTGCGGCTTTATCGCGGTCTATAATGTGAGGCACTGTCTCGGGCAGGAAGTCACCTGGCAGGAAGTCCTGGAAGAGCTGGATGTGATGCATACGCTTCGCATCCCCGGACCGACGCTGATGCGCGTGATGCGGGAATACCTGGACAGATATGTCCCGGGCTGGGTCGAGACCGTTGGACGAGATGAGGCGCTTGCCGCCGCTGCCGGGAGCACAACGGGCATCTTCCGGTATCACGAAGGGTATGAGCCACACTTTGTGAGCTTTGTCCGGCAGGATAACGGCGGTTTCCGCTTCTTTAACGTGGCGGACGGTCTGGAGGACTTCTCCTGCAGCATGGAGCAGTTCGGCAGAGAGCACTTCCTCCGCGGTGCGGTGATCGCGCTTACCGTGCCGGAAAACACTGCTGCCCACCCGGAAAACTGAGATTCCATAATAACCGCCACAAGGGCAAACCGGATGTTTCGCCGGTTTGCCCTTGCCTTTTCTTGTGTTATTCTGTTTTGTTATGCCGGAAGCTTTCCGATTACTTCTTCCGCTTCTTCAGCAGATAGTACGCGATGCCCGCCGCTCCGGCCAGGGAGATGACGCCGACTGTCACATACAGAGCCACATTGCTTTCGTCCCCCGTCTTCGGGCTGGAGCTGACCCGGAAGGTGCCGATGACCGACCCACGGTCTGTTACAAAGCCAATTTCATGGGTGCCAACACTGAGGGACTTGATGGCGGATCTTCTCAGGGTAATGACACCGTTTGCCTTATCCAGTTCATATCCGGAAATCGTCCTGCCATCCACCCAAACCACCATATCGTCAAAATCCGTGTTCAATGCAAAGGAATAACGGCTGCCGTAGTGCGCGGTCCCTACTTTGGATATTCTTAATTCTGTTCTTAAAATCTTAATATTTCGTTCTTTTATGTCGAAATAGATTCATTGTGGTATTATTTTAGTATCAAAATGAGATCTTTTTCGTGGCAAGCCAAACCATATCCCGTTCTTGACATCCGGGTGCAAAAAGGCTATAACTACAGCAAACCGGAAACAAACAAAACTGCGGAGATTCTTTATGAACAACACCGAAACCCTTTTTACCGGGAGGCCCAATGAGCCGCGGACACCCCGTGAAGAGCGATGCTATGACTTTCTGGATGCTCTCGGCATCGAGTACTTCCGCGTAGACCATGAGCACGCCGATACCATACAGGACTGCGAACTGGTGGAAGGCCTGCTCGGAGCAAAGATCTGTAAGAACCTGTTTCTCACCAACCGGCAGCAGACGGATTTCTATCTGCTGATCATGCCCGGAGAGAAACCTTTTAAAACAAAGCTCCTTTCCAAACAGATTCAAACCGCCCGCCTGAGCTTCGGCACACCGGAACAGATGGAACGGTATCTGGATACGCTGCCGGGCTCCGCCAGCGTGCTGGGGCTTTTGAACGACCGGGAGAACGCGGTCCGCCTGATCGTGGACCGGGATCTTCTGGCGGAGCCGACCTTCGGCTGCCACCCCTGCCAGAACACCAGCAGCCTGCGCTTTCAGACAGCGGACCTTTTTGAGCGTATCCTGCCGGCCATGCATCATGAGCCGACATTTGTAGAACTGCCCTGGAATCCGGAATGAGGTGCTGAATGGAACTGCGAGTAAAACGATTCCATGAACTGACTACAGATGAGCTGTACCGGATCCTCAAACTGAGGGTCTCGGTATTCGTTGTGGAGCAGAACTGCCCCTACCAGGAACTGGACGACCGGGACCGGGACGCGCTGCATGTCTGGCTTGAGGATCAGGACGGAATTCAGGCGTATCTGCGGATTCTGGACCGCGGGGCTGTCAGTGAGCATGTTGCCATCGGACGCGTCATTGCCGTAAAGCGCCGCCGTGGCACGGGCAGCCGCATCGTATCCGAGGGCATCCGAATCGCGAAGGAGTGCTTCGGCGCGGAAAAAATCTATGTGGAAGCGCAGGTATATGCGAAAGGCATGTATGAAAAACTGGGTTTCCGTCAGATTTCGGACGAATTCACGGAAGACGGCATTCCCCATGTAAAAATGCTGCTGGACTGCATACCTTAACAATAATATTTCCATAAAACTCAGCGCCCGGGGCGAACCCCGGGCGCTTTCTGCTGAACAAAAACCGCCTCCGCGGATGGCGGAGGCGACTGGAATCGGGATTTTGCTTACAGGATAATCGCGTCTTTGGGACAGGCGGAAGCGCAGGTACCGCAGCCGATGCAGGCGTCCTCATTGAGTTCCCAAGTTTTGGCCTTGCGGTCGACCGTAAGGGCTTCCATCGGGCAGTTGCGGGCGCAGAGCGTGCAGTAGACGCACTTGGAAGGATCCTGAACGGGCTTACCGTCATCGCGGGGCTGCGGAGCTGCCACAGCCTCTTCTGCCCTGGCTTCCTGCTTCTCGGACTTCACAGGAGCTGCGGGCTCTGCCGGGGCTGCGGGGACAGCTTTATCAGCCTGTTTCTCGACTGCGGCTGCCGCAGCCGCGGTAACGTCCGCAAGGGTGATGACTCTGGCGTGTTTCCCGTCATACTCAGGGACCGGAGCCGCTTTCACTACCGGTGCCGCCGCAGGAAGGTCCGCAGCGGTAATCACCTTAGCCGGGCCGGGTCTGGAAGGTTTCTCCTCCGGAGCGGGCGCAGCTTTTTCAACCGGCTTAGCAGCCTCCGCGGGTTTGGCCTCCGGAGCGGGTTTCGCCGTGGCGGCAGCCGGCTTTGCAGGCGCAGCTGCGGCTGCCTTTTTGAGCGGAGCCTTCTTGAAGACCTTACCGGTGACGATGAGGGCTTCCTCGCCTTCCTCAAAGGAGGGGGCGTGGTAGTAGTCGGCGACCATATGATAGTCGTCACTCAGCTCGATGGCACCGTGGGTGCAGAAGTCCTTGCAGTGGCCGCAGAAGGTGCAGGAACCCAGGTAGAACTGGCGGGTAACCATCTCACCGCCCTCGCAGGGCTCGGAGGTGTGGCTGATGGCCTGGCCGGCGCAGACGCGTTCACACATGTTGCAGTTGATGCACTTATCGGGGTGGAAGACGATGCGTCCGCGGTAGTTGGGCTTTGCCGGAGCCGGGGCGAAGGGATAGGGGTTAGTGCTGGGCTTGGAGAAGAGCTTCGTCAGAGCTTCTTTAACATACGGGAAATCCATTACTGCTCTCCTCCTTCCTGGGCCGCTTCGGCCGGGGTCTCAGCTTCTGCAGGGGTTTCAGCTTCGTCCTTTACTTCCTGAACCGGCTCGGCCGGGACCTTTTTGGCTTCCTTTTTGTACATGGCGGCACGCTTCTCGGAGAGAATACCCATGGCCTTGGCCAGGCCGTCGATGACTGCCTCGGGCTTCGGGGCGCAGCCGGCGATGTCCACATCGACATCCACATATTTGCTCAGAGGGCCGGCCACGGAGTAACTGCCGCGGAAAACGTTACCGGACTGAGGGCAGGAGCCCATGGTCACGATCACGCGGGGCTCAGGAACCTGGGAGATGGCGCGCAGCACACGCGGAAGCGACTGCTTGGTGACAGGGCCGGTAACCAGGACGATGTCGGCCTGACGGGGGGAGCCCGCCAGCTTGAAACCAAGCCTCTCCGCATCATAGCGGGGTGTGAGCACCGCCACAATTTCGATGTCGCAGCCGTTGCAGGAGCCGGCGTTGATGTGGAAGAGCCACGGGGACTTGGACATGCTTTCGGTTATGAGTTGTTTAAACATAGTCCGCTCCCTCCTTACAGACCGTACCAGGCAAGCACCACACTGATGGCGGCAAGACCTGTAACCACGGTCCAGTAGAATTTGAAGAGCTGCTCGATGCGGAGCCTGGCGGTGACGGCGTGCGTGAAGGAAACCGTGAGCGCCACCAGCACCACGCTGAGCAGGAAGAGAATGATGATCTCAAGGACGATGGTGATTCCGCCCGCGAGAGACGGCGCCAGACCGACAAGCAGACGCTCCACACCGCCGCCGATGCCGCCCAGGAAGAGCGCCGTGAACAGCGTCGTCATGGTCAGGAGCTTCACCGCATGGGAGAGCTTGTACACTGCGAGAGGCGCGCCGGAATACTCCGCCAGCATGCCTTCGCAGATTTCGGTCTCGGCTTCGGCCGCATCAAACGGGTGGGAACCCGTCTCGCCGGGGATGATGAGAAGCATGGCCGCCGCTGCCGGCAGCA
>CAZBXX010000012.1:0-32582 GCA_964495965.1 uncultured Oscillospiraceae bacterium
TCTCCGTCTCCACGGCCTTTCCCGGTTCGTCCTTCATGATGCTGCATGCCAGCTTGCCCAGCACCCCGATAAGCGGTGTGAGTACCAGCACCGTCACAACACGGAAGACGGTGTTCAGTGCCGCCACCAGAACAGGGCTCATGGTCATCTCCATAAAAGAGAAGGGATGCAGGGCGTTTATGGCATAGAAAACAACGCCGCAGAAGACCGCGCCGAAAATATCTATCATCAGGTGAATCAGGGCCGTCCGTCGGGCATTCAGCGAAGCGCCCGCCGCACTCAGCAGCACCGGCAGCGCGCCCCCCACAGCGATGCCCAGAATGATCGGGTAAGTCTCGGCAAAAGAGAGCGTCCCCGTCATACTCAGAGCCTGCAGAATACCGACCGCTGCCGCGGAAGACTGAATAATCGCCGTAAACACAATGCCCACAAGGATGCCGAGCACGGGATTGGAAAACTTGGTCAGCAGATTGATAAAGGCTTCATTCTCCCGCAGGGGGGTGACGGAGCTGCTCATGGCGTTCATGCCGAACATCAGCACCGCAAGGCCCAGCAGGATAGAGCCAAGATGATTCCGGGTCGGCTTCTTGCTGAACTTATAGAGCACAATCCCCACCACGGCCAGAACGCCGGTGATGAAGGTCGTGGAGAAGATCATCAGGATTCCCTCGCCCTGGCCCAGGGACGAGAGACTTACAATCCAGCCTGTGATGCTGGTGCCGACGATAGAACCGAGAATAATGCTGACAGCCTCGTGAAACTGCATGAGGCCGGAGTTGACAAAGCCGATGGCCATGACGCTGGTTGCCGAAGAGGACTGAATCAGCGCCGTAACGGCAATGCCCAGCAGAATCCCCTTAAAAGGGTTGCTGGTCAGCTGGTAAAGGACCTTCTGCAGCTTGTCGCCGGCCACCTTGCTGAGGCCGTCACCCATCAGGGAAATGCCGTACAGAAAGAGTGCCAGCCCGCTTAAAAGGCCAATCAGGTTCATAATGTTCATACTGTTCTCCCGTATTCTCGCAGGAAAAATAGCTCCACACAAGACTATTTTACAGTATATCAGAGCAAATGACAAGAATCCATTGTCAGTTTCTACAAAGATGGCAAAACTCTTGTTCCCCTGGAAAATGGTCGCCGCTGCGAGTAGAAAAGAGCAGAAACCGAATGAACCGGATAACTTGCGCCTCGGATAGAACTGTGATAGGATACCTGCGGCATGAACCTGACACGGACCGAACGGAGCAGAGGCAGCATGAACGTTAAATCCGTAATATTTGACATGGACGGAGTGATCTTTGATTCCGAGCGCCTGTATATTGACTGCTGTGTTGAGGCAGCAGAACAGTTGTGCATGGAGAACATTGTGGAGACCTGCCGCAGATGCATCGGGGTTACCAGCGATGTAACGGAGAACATTCTGCTGGAGACTTACCGGGATGCGGCGCTGGTTGCGCGCTTCCGGGATCGTTCCGTTTCCCTGTTTCTGGATCGCTGTCGTGCCGGGGAACTTGGAATAAAGCCCGGTGTGGTGGAATTGCTTCAAGCACTGATGTCTGTCTGCATTCCGATAGCCATTGCCTCCTCTACCCGGACAAGCATCGTGGAAAGCGAACTCCTGGAAGCTGGTCTTCTCGACTTCTTTGACGTAATTGTCGGCGGAGACCAGGTACAGCGAAGCAAGCCGAATCCCGACATCTTCCTGAAAGCGGCGGTGCTGCTGGGTTCGGACCCGCAGGACTGTGTTGTAATTGAAGACTCCTATAACGGCATCCGTGCGGCAAAAGCGGCAGGAATGAAGGCTGTCATGGTGCCGGACCTGCTGGAACCCACGGAAGAAATGGAGTCTCTTGCCGACGCCATTGTACCTTCTCTGTTTGAAGTTCCGCCTCTGCTGGCGCTGCACCCATAAATGCACACCAAAAGAAAAGATCTCCGGAATCTGCCGTACGGCGCGCTTTCCGGAGATCTTTCTTTTACCCGCCCTGAGGAACTTCCTTCCGCTCACCGCCAAGGGCGGAGGCGAAGTAAATGATGTCGCTGATGTCCTTCTCCCAGCCAAACTGAACGGGATTGATGAGACTGCCGCCGAAGACTGTGGTTGCCGTCTGTCCGCCGTCCAGGGCATAGGCCTTGCGGCAGCCCCGCTTCACCATGGCATCGGCAGCCTGCCGCAGGGTAGCAAGGTTATAATACGGCGTGCCCGGTTCGGCACAGTTCAGGTTCATGGTCAGGTAGTGGTGCTCCTCCAGCAGCCCGAGTGCGGAGCGGGCGTAGGTGTCGTTGACCTCGCCCCAGGGGTATTCTTCAGGGGTTACGTCCGTATAATCATCAATCAGAACCGGTCCGAAGCCCAGAGAGAACAGCACATTGTTGTCCTTCGCAAACTGCTCGGCCTCCGCCTGCTCCGCAAACTGCCTGCGGTACGAGAACAGTAAGTCACCGTCGGCGGTGATGTAGCAGGTGTCGCAGGTCACGGGATCAAAACGATACAGTTCCCGCTGGTAAAACACGATCCCGCACTTTCTTCCGTGGTGGTAGAAGTCCCCGCCCACAGCCAGAACCGCGCTGGTATCCGCTGCAAAACTGCTGGCCGTCTCGAAGTTAAAGTCTTCAAATGCGTCTCCGGCAATCTTCCGCCGCAGCTGGGACCCGTCCTCAATGATCACTTCAGAAAAGGTGCCGACAGTCTGGGCTTCCGCTTCCTGCCAGACGATGCAAAGGATGGTCTCGTCAAAGTACCAGCGCACCGGCGTTTCGGGGTAGCGCTCAATGTCGGCACTCCACACCAGTTCTCGGCCGGCAATCAGCTTCTGTACCGCTTCCTGCTGCAGAAAGGACGCCAGTTCGTCTGCTTCCATACTCTCGTGATAACCTTCCGGGTCCGGCGCCATGCCGGTCAGGGCATTCTCGGGGATGGTATAGACGTAAACCGGTTCCGGTGTCGGTGTGGGCGTTGGGACAGGGGAAGGCTCCGGTATCGGGTCTTCTCCTTCGATTGTGAACGCTTCTTCATCAGAGCGGGCAAAATCCTCAGCCTGTGGAAAATCAGCGCGGTTATCTGCAGCCTTCTGCAGCTTCAGGTTCATCCCCACTATGGCGACGGCAACTACCAGCAGGACGAGGAAAAGCGGCAGCAAAAGCCAGGTTCGCTGCCGTTTTTCTGTCTGTCTTCTGTTTTTCTCAGAATTCCGCATTGCCGGTGGTACGCGGATGGAGTTCCACGTCGCGGATATTGGATACGCCGGTCAGGTACATGACCAGGCGCTCGAACCCAAGGCCGTAACCCGCGTGGCGGCAGCTGCCGTAACGACGCAGGTCCAGATACCACCAGTAGTCCTCTTTTTTGAGCCCGAGCGCATCCATGCGCGCTTCCAGAATTTCCAGACGCTCTTCCCTCTGGCTGCCGCCGATGATTTCGCCGATCCCGGGTACCAGGCAGTCTGCCGCTGCGACGGTTTTTCCGTCATCATTCAGGCGCATATAGAAGGCTTTGATCTCTTTCGGATAGTCCGTAACAAAGATGGGCTTTTTGAAGACCTCTTCCGTCAGGTATCTCTCATGCTCGGTCTGCAGGTCAATGCCCCATTCCACCGGGTAATCAAACTTTTTCCCGCTCTTTTTCAGGATTTCAATGGCTTCGGTATAGCTTACACGGCCAAATTCATGGGAAATAACATTCCCGAGCCGGTCCAGAAGTCCCTTATCCACAAAGGAGTTAAAGAAAGTCATCTCCTGCGGGCAGCGCTCCAGAACGGTGTTGATGATGTACTTCACCATGGCTTCCGCGGTGTCCATATAGTCATAGAGGTCCGCAAAGGCCATCTCCGGCTCGATCATCCAGAATTCCGCCGCATGCCGCTGGGTATAGGACACTTCCGCCCGGAAGGTCGGGCCGAAGGTATAGACATCTCCGAAGGCCATGGCGAAGTTCTCGGCGTTCAGCTGTCCGGAAACCGTGAGATTGGTGGCCTTGCCGAAGAAGTCCTTGCTGTCGTCCACAGTGCCGTCTTCTTTCAGAGGCAGGTTGTTCAGGTCCAGCGTGGTCACCCGGAACATCTCCCCGGCGCCCTCGGCGTCGGACCCGGTGATAATCGGCGTCTGCACATAGACAAAGCCCCGGTCCCGGAAAAATTCATGCACCGCCTGGGCGGCAACACTGCGGACCCGGAATACGGCAGAGAACAGGTTGGTGCGCGGTCGGAGGTGCTGAATGGTACGCAGGAACTCCACACTGTGGCGCTTCTTCTGAAGCGGATAGTCCGGAGTGGATGTCCCTTCCACCGTGATCTCCTCCGCTTTCAGCTCAAAAGGCTGCTTGGCCTCCGGCGTCAGCACCAGGATGCCCTTTACAATCAGAGCCGCGCCCACGTTCTGGCGGGCAATCTCCTCATAATTGGACAGCGTCTCCCTCGCAAACACCACCTGCAGCGGCTTGAAGCAGCTTCCGTCATTGAGCTCAATAAAGCCGAAATTTTTCATATCCCGGACGGTGCGCACCCAGCCGCAGACGGTAATCGGTGCTTCCGTAAACGCCGTAGCGTCGTTGTATATTGCGGATACTTTGACTCTTTCCATGGTCTTTTGCTCCCTTACGGTCAGGTTTGTTGACGGTTCACCATGATTCCTCAGAAAATCAGCTGAACCGGTGCGTGGTAGTTGCAGAGCGTCACGTCCTGATGTTTCCCGCCGTCTTCCCCGTCGCGGGTCCAGGCGACAGGCTGATCGAAGTGAAAGCTCGCTCTGCGGGTATGAAGAATGATCAGATTTTCACTGTCAAACCGGCGGGAAAGAACCGCCGCGGCCAGTTCTCCATAGGCATCCACCCTGCCTGGGTCCTTAACCAGTACCAGCTCGCTTATGCCGTCACCCAGGCTGACCATACCCTCCGGAAAGTGAACAATTCCGGCAACAGAAGTGGAGTTGGACATGCTGCCGTAAACCAGCTCGCCTTCAAACACGCCATCGTCATATTCGATGTGTGTCGGAATCCGCTCTATCTTCCCCAGCTGCGCTGCGCCCTGCAGCACATAAGCCAGGTGGCCGAGCGCCTTCTTCTGGTCCTGCGGCGTAGCGTAGCTGACTTCCGTAAAGGCGCCGAAAGCCGCGACGTAAGCAAAGTAATCGTTCTTTCCGAAGCCGCCCACATCGAAGGGATGCGGCGTTCCGGAAAGAATCCGGCGGGCAGACGCAATGGTATCGTTCTTGGGCAGGCCAAGGGACGTTGCAATGTCGTTGGTGGTCCCCATCGGAAAATACCCGACAGGCGGCGGATTCGGAACCCGCATCAGGCCGGAAATCACCTCGCTGAGGGTTCCGTCCCCGCCGATACAGGCCACCGTGTCATAGCCCTGAGCATATGCTGCGGCGAATTCCGTGGCTTCTCCTGGCCGGGTTGTGAAGAACAGCGTAGTCTGATATCCTCCGTCCGCCAGCAGCTTCATAGCGTCCCCGAAGAAGAAGCGGTAACCGCTCCGCCCGGCGTTGGGGTTAACAATCAGCATCAGCTTTTTCATGTCTGGTTTCGCCTCCAAAAAAAGCCCAAGGGACGCAGAGACTGCGCCCCTTTGTCATCAGCAAGAATGTCAATCAGCCCAGCTCATTGAGCTTTCCGGCCATTGCGGACTTTTTGCGTGCTGCGTTGTTTTTGTGCAGCAGGCCTTTTCCGGCAGCGCGGTCAACAGTCTTAACAGCAACTTTATAGGCATCGGCGGCTGCTTCCTTGTTCCCTTCGCTCACAGCGGCCTCGAACTTCTTCATCGTTGTTTTCAGCGCGGTCTTCTCAGCGCGGTTCTTTGCGCGGAGTTCCTTTGACTTCAGGTCTCTCTTTGCAGAAGACTTGATGTTTGCCATGCAGTTTGCCACCTCCCCTGACAGAATATATGCGGGCTACACACTCGCGTTTTGTGATTATAACAAAGAAAAAGCGGAAAAGCAAGCATTTTTTCTGGCTTTTTTGCCTTTTTTTGCGATCTTCTGTCTCTCTCTTTCGCCTGTTGATGAAACTCCTATTTCTTGGGGTCTCTTCCGATTCGTACCACAATATTTTGACGCATGTGGAATGGGCGTACAGCTGCCGCTCGCAGCACCAGGCAGAAATGTTTCACGTGAAACATTTCGCATCCCCAATATTCTTTCTCCGTTCAGTATTGATGATTTGCGCTGCCCCGCTCTCTTCAGAAGCAGGGCAGCGCCGTTTCTTGTTCTGTATAAATTCTGTCAGTTTCAGGCAGAAGCTTATGCCTGCACCGGAGTGTTTTCCGCTTCCTCTGTTTCCGGTTCATTTTTCCCGTTGCGCGACAGGAAGGCCAGCGCCGCACCAACGGCCAGGAACGCAATCATCAGAATCGTCCACTTGTCAACCAGCGCCATGGGAAGCCGCATATCTTCGGTCAGAAGGAAAGTAATTACCGATCCGACGCCTGGAATCAGACCCATGAATTTGCTCCATTTTCTTTCGGTACGTTCCGGTTCTGTCTTTGCGTTCTCGCTGTTTTTGTTTTCTACCTTCACGTTGCCGATTTCTTCCTCGTTTTCTTCGTTCGTTCTGAAGAAGGTAATGCTCATTCCAACCGCCAGAGCAAGCGTCAGAATTGCGGCGATGAGGTTCACAAGCGCCCAGCTGTCATTGCCGGCAAGCGGCGTTGCGTCTTCTTCAATCTCTTCCGAAAGCGCCATCGGTGTAGCCATTTCTTCAGCTCTTTCAGCCGTCACAACCGGATCCGGCACAGGAACATGATCCGGTTCCGGTTCGGGAACGGGGCCCGGAATGACAAGCTCCGGCACAGGATTGAGTTCCGGGCCAGGGTTGGGAACCGGGTCAGGATCAGGAGTGGGATCCGGAACGACAGGAACCACTGGCGTTGGTGTATGGGAGTTGGTAATGGTAACGCTGTTTCCGGTCTGCACTACGCTGGCTGTGTAACCGTTGGGGATCACGCTCTCCTCCAGGCTGTAAACAATCCGGTTTCCGCCGATGTCAAACGCGGTCAGCTTCTCAAAAAGGGAACTCCAGTTGTTTGCACTGTTGAGAATAACGGACAAATCGGTTTTCTGCCGGTTCTCTCCTTCGCCAGCATAGAGATCAACCTGAATACTGTTCGGACGGATTCCGTCGGCATTGTTGCCGTCGTTCCAGATTTTGGAAACGGCGAGATCAATCACATATCTGGCATATGCTTTGATGATTTCCGCCGTGCCGGCGAGATTGGTTACAGCTGGCAGGCTGACTTCCGCGCCCTCATCAAAGCGGGTTTCGAAGTCTTCATCCTCATACCAGCCCTCAAAGCGGGCGTCCTCAATATCCTCAGGAGTATAATTATAGACCTTCAGATCCTCTGTAAAACTCCTCTGGCTGTGCTCTTCGTCGAGACTGCCGTTGACGGAATAGTCCACGCCGGCGGCAGGCTGCCAGTATGCATCAATTTCTTCCGTCTTCTTCGGGACCTCTACAGTTTTGCCGTCCGGGAGAACTACGGTTTCTTTTTCATCAGTATCCTTAAAGGTAATGGTAGTGGAGCTGTAGGTCAGCTTATCGCCTTCCTTATATTGCTCTCCAGTATCTTCGCTCATCCAGTACCGGAACTCATAATCGGTCACGGCATCCGGTTTTTTGAAGGTGTGCGTATAGCTCTCAATTGAGTCCAGATTGCTCCAGCTTCCGCTGCCGGTCGAAATGTTGTCGACGTACTTCTCCTCCAGCAGCCACTGGGGTGAAACCGTATAAACCGGTGAAATCGACAGGGACGACACTTCGGTAAGCGTCTCCGTATTTCCGTTCTGATAGGTTATAACGACAGTTCCGTTTCCTTTGTTGGCAATTCTTTTGATAAAAGAGTCTTCGATGGCGGCAAGCTGTTCCTGCGTCTGGATCAGGACAGGACCGTCGTTTTCGCTCTGGTTGAGGACGATGCGGCCGGATTCATAACAGTACTTCACGCCAAAGTCCGACACATTATACGGAAGTCTTGTCGCAATAGCTCCCTGGTTGCTATTTGTTATTCCTTTCGAAGCATTCTTGACGATATCTGCCCACTTGGTGTCGTACGGAGTTAGATGCCCGTTTTCATCTTTTCCGTTTTTGTTGTCGGCGCGGATGATATTTGTAATGGTGACCGTAACAGTATCATTGCTTCCGGTCGATGTCGCGAGCATGGGTGAAGCAAGATTAAAAGACATGGTCTTTAAAACGGGAGCATTCGCTGTGTCTGGTTCATCCACTGCTGCAGGGATGTTTGTTACGGTTTGCGCTCCCTGCGCTTGCTCCTGTTCCGAGGATTCTTTCACATTTTCTTTGGCTTCTTCTGCTGAAACTACAGCGGTGTGCTGCTCTTCATCTGCAGAGACGGTCTCCGCCGTTCCTGCCTTACGCGCAGCAGGATTGGTCTCTTCCGGTTTTTCTGCCTCGGAGGCAGCGGGGGCGTCCGTGGTCTCAGTGGTATCTGCGGATGCAGCTGCCGCCGAATCAGTGCTGTTGTCGGATTCCGATGCAGCTGCACCGGACGAAGACTCCGTATCAGCCGTATTGGCAGATAAGGATTCGCTTGCTGGGGTTGCCCCCTCACCTGAGAATGCCGGTGACGCTGTCGTTTCAGACGGGGTTACCCCTTCAGATGCCGCTGAAGGAGCCGCCGCACCGGATGCCGTGGATGCGCCTGTATTGCCCGAGGGTAAGGCCGCGCCTTCAGATGCTGCGGGGGCCGGTGCCGAAGCCGCCGGTGCCGCTTCCGGTGTTGACGATGCTCCTGCGGATGCCGCTGATCCGGCAGCTCCGGATGAGGCAGCTGCAGCCGTTCCGGACGATGATCCGGATGACGATGCGCTTTCTGTGGCAGCCGGTGCTGCTGGTGCCGGCGCTGCCGCGGGTGCCACGGCTGGCGCGCTCACAGCCGCTGCCGGCGCCGCCACTTCTCCTTCGTCATCGGCAAAAGCGCTGACCGGCAGCATGCAGAAAAGCATAACCGCAACAATGAACAGAGCGCCAAAACGTTTCAACTTTTTGTACATAGTTTTCTGTCCTCCTGTCAGATATCTTGTTTTCTTTCCCTGGATCCCGGAAGTTTGTCAAGAGAACCATCCGCCATCCAGGCTTTCCTCTTTCTGTTGTAAACATAATACCTTTTCAGGAATCAACAAAACCGTCAATAATCACCTGAATTTTGCGTCAGACCGTAAATTTTTTATACTCTTTTTGCGCAACACTGTATGAATCTGTGGCAAAGGCAGTATCTGACGTACCGGTTCCATCCCCCATATTCTTCTGTCTTCCAAAATGTTTCACGTGAAACAATTGCATTTGCTTCCGAATACTGGTATAATTCGCATAGCTTTTTGAGGAGTGCTCCGGAACAATGGCAAAAATCGTTGCTTTTGCAAATCAAAAAGGCGGCGTCGGAAAGACCACCACCTGTGTCAATCTGTGTGCTGCCCTGACGTTGCTGGATCAGAAGATTCTGCTGGTCGACTGCGATCCGCAGGGAAACGCTACTTCCGGAATGGGCATTCAGAAGAACCGCTCCCCCGGCATCTATGATCTGATGATCCTGGATCTTCCCTGTGAGGAATGCATTGTCCATACTCAGTACGGCGATCTGATTCCAAGCGGCAGGGATTTTGCCGCCGCCACCGTGGAGCTGATTGACCGGCCGCAGCGGGAAAAAATACTCTATCACGCCCTGCAGCGGGTATATACGGAATATGATTATATTTTTCTGGACTGCCCGCCTTCTCTGGAACTGATCACCGTCAATGCACTTGCAGCCGCGGACAGCGTGCTGATCCCGATGCAGTGCGAGTATTATGCGTTGGAAGGCATTACCGATCTCATCAGCAGCATCCGGCTTTGCTCTTCCAGGCTGAACAGCCGCCTGCATGTGGAAGGGATCGTCCTCACCATGTACGATGCCCGTGCCAACCTGACACTTCAGGTTGAAAACGAACTGCGCCGCCATCTGCCGGACAAAGTTTATCAAACCGTCATCCCCCGGTCGGTGAGGCTGTCGGAAGCGCCCAGTCACGGCCTGCCCGGGATCATTTATGACAAAAACAACAAGGGCAGCCGGGCATATCTGTCTCTGGCAGAGGAAATTCTGATGAAGGAAAAAGGGAAACTCTCATGGCAGTAAAGGAAAAACGGGGCCTCGGAACCGGGCTGGATGCTTTGTTTGGGCAGGAACTGCTGGAATACCGGGAGGGGCCTGTGCAGTCTCTTCCTCTCTCGCGTATTGAACCGCGGCAGGATCAGCCCCGGGACCGATTTGATCAGGAGCAGCTGGAAGATCTTGCTTCCTCCATTGCGCGGCATGGTTTGATTCAGCCGGTCATTGTTCGGAAGCTTACAAACGACAGCTATCAGATAATCGCCGGTGAACGCCGCTGGCGCGCCGCCCGGATGGCAGGTCTTGCGGAGATTCCGGTCCGGGTTCTGGAGGCGGACGACCGTACTGCAGCTGAACTGGCCCTTGTGGAAAACCTGCAGCGGGAAGACCTGAATCCCATGGAGGAGGCACGCGGATACCAGAGGCTGATTACAGACTATCATCTGACACAGGAGGAAGCCGCCGCCGGGGTTGGGAAGTCCCGCTCAGCGGTTACCAACGCACTTCGGCTGTTAAAGCTCTCCGCCCCGGTGGCGGAACTTGTGGAACTCGGTTCCCTCTCCGCCGGGCACGCCAGAGCACTTCTTTCCATTGCGGACCCCGCTATGCAGATCACTGCCGCCAGGCAGGTGCTGGAAAAAAATCTGTCCGTGCGAAAAACGGAGCTTCTGGCTTCCCGGCTGAATAAAGAAAAGCCTGTCGCTCCCCCGCCGCAGGAGGCGGAGTCTCTGGTAGACTATGCCGCCGCGCTTTCTGAGGAGCTTTCGTCGCTGCTGGGGAGAAAAGTCAATCTCCGGGAAAAGAAAAGCCGTGGTATCATTGAACTCCATTATGATAACGCCGATGACCGTGAATTACTCATTACTGCCCTGCGCGGGCTGAAAGAACAAGGATAAAGGAGAAGGAGAACAGCATGCTGGATATCAAGTTTGTCCGGGAAAACCCTGAACTGGTGAAAGAAAACATCCGCAAAAAATTTCAGGAAGCCAAGCTTCCACTGGTGGATGAAGCAATTGAACTGGACGCCAGAAACCGTGCGGCCATTACCGAGGCCAGCGACCTGAGGGCGGAAAAGAATCAGCTCAGCAAACAGAACGGGCCTCTGTTTGGAAAACTGAAAAAGGCCTCTGAAGCAGAGAAGGCGGAACTGCAGAAGCAGATTGACGCAAACATGGCTGCCGTGAAGGCCAATGATGCACGCCTGGCCGAGCTGGAACAGATGGAAACGGAATATGCCGCAGAGCTGAAAAAGCGGATGCTTCTGATCCCAAACATGATCGATCCCTCCGTTCCCATCGGGCCGGATGACAGCTGCAACGTAGAGGTGCAGCGCTTCGGCGAGCCTGTGGTTCCCGATTATGAGATCCCCTACCATACGGAAATCATGGACCGATTCAATGGCGTGGACATGGATTCTGCCGGCAGAACCTCCGGCAACGGTTTTTATTACCTGATGGGTGATATTGCCCGCCTGCATTCCGCGGTGCTGGCCTATGCGCGTGATTTTATGATTGACAAGGGCTTTACCTACTGCATCCCTCCTTTCATGATTCACGGCAACGTGGTACAGGGCGTTATGAGTCAGACGGAAATGGACGCCATGATGTATAAAATTGAAGGAGAGGACCTGTACCTGATCGGCACTTCCGAACACTCGATGATCGGCAAGTTTATCGATCAGCTGCTCACAGAAGACCAGCTCCCTCTCACCCTGACCAGCTATTCTCCCTGCTTCCGTAAGGAAAAGGGTGCTCACGGCATTGAAGAACGCGGTGTTTACCGCATTCATCAGTTCGAAAAACAGGAAATGGTTGTCATCTGCAAGCCGGAAGATTCCATGGCCTGGTATGAGAAAATGTGGCGCTTCTCTGTGGAACTCTTCCGCAGCATGGAGATTCCCGTCCGTCAGCTGGAGTGCTGTTCCGGCGATCTGGCTGATCTAAAAGTCAAGTCCTGTGACATTGAAGCCTGGTCGCCGCGCCAGCAGAAGTACTTTGAAGTCTGCTCCTGCTCCAACCTTTCCGATGCGCAGGCGCGCCGCCTTCATATTCGCGTAAAAGGAGAGGACGGAAAATCTTACCTTCCCCATACCCTGAACAACACCGTTGTGGCGCCGCCCCGGATGCTCATAGCATTTCTGGAAAATCATCTGCAGGCCGATGGAAGCGTCACCATTCCGGAAGTTTTGCGTCCCTATATGGGCGGCAAAGAAATCCTGATCCCGAAAAAGTAACATCCTTTTTCTTTATGTAGTTCAAATTTTTTAAATAAAGGAGAAAAGCCGTATGAAAAAGTTTATGGAAGAATTTAAAGCCTTCATTGCCCGCGGCAATGTCATGGACATGGCAATCGGCGTCATCATCGGCGGCGCATTTGCCTCCATCACCGGGTCTCTGGTTTCCGACATCATCACTCCGCTGCTGGCCGCACTTTTCAACAGCCCCAATCCCGACGCACTGAATATTACCCTTCGCGCTGCCGAAGGGGACAATGCCGCCATCGTTCTCGGGCTTGGCACCTTCCTTGGCACCATTATCAACTTCCTTGTTATTGCGCTGGTGATCTTCTTTGTCATCAAGGCCATGAACAAGGCCGCGGAACTGGCAAAGAACATGAAAAAGAAGGAAGAAGAGGAAGCTGCAGCTGAAGAGCCTGCCGGCCCCACAACGGAAGAGCTTCTCGCTTCCATTCTGGACGAGCTGAAGAAAAAGTAACATCCTTTCTCCGCAAAGAATACAGGACCTGCTGCTTGAAACAATACCGCAGCAGGTCCTCTTTTACTTTATTATAATTATATCTTCGCTGTTTTTCTTGCATGTCCGGGCAGAATCTGTTATAATAGATTGCTCAGGCATTTTTCATTTTTACAGGAAGGAAGGTCTGACCATGAATTCTCTGGAGGATATCTGGAATGTGCTGATGCAGAATCTTTCCACACAGCTGACTCCGACTGCCATTTCCACCTGGTTCAGCGATTGCCGACCCGTGGAACTGGAAGAATACAGGCTGGTTATCCGGACAACAACCCAGTTTAAAAAGAAGATTATCAGTGAGCGCTTTTCCTCCGCCATCAAATCCTCTCTTTCGGAGCTTTTTTCCTCCGACTTTGAACTTCTGGTTCTGGTAGGAGAAGAAGAATACAACAGGGATGAGGATCTCAAAGAAGATGATCCTCTGCCTGAAATGGCAGGCTATACCTTCGATAACTTTATTGTCGGCAATTCCAACAAATTTGCACATGCCGCAGCAAAAGCAGTTGCAGAAAACCCCGGTAAAAACTACAATCCTCTTTTTATTTTCGGTAATTCCGGTCTTGGAAAGACCCATCTGCTTATGGCAATCGGCCATGACATACATGAAAGCTTTCCAAACAAGAAAATATCCTATATCAAGGGTGACGATTTCACCAACGAAATGGTCAAATCCATACGGGAAGGCAAAACGCTGGAATTTCGTGCCAAATACCGGAATGTAGACCTTTTTCTGGTTGATGATATTCAGTTTATAGCCGGAAAACAAAGCACACAGGAAGAATTTTTCCACACTTTTAATTCCATTTATGAAGCCGGCAATCAGATCGTTATTACTTCTGACCGGCCGCCAAAAGAAATGTCTCTGCTGGATGACCGTCTCAGGACCCGTTTTGAAGGCGGACTGATGGCAGACATTGCGCCGCCGGATCTGGAAACCAGAATGGCAATTGCCCGAAACAAAGCCACCCGGCTCGGCCTTCTTCTGCCGGACGAAATCATAGAATACATCGCCTCTAAAATTACTGCGAATGTCCGTCAGCTGGAAGGCGTTATCAAAAGGCTGACTGCCTACAAGGAAATTCTCAATGATGATATAACCAGGGCCTCCGTGGATCGCGCAATAGATGACGTTACCCGAAACGGAACCGATATTCCTAATCCGGATAATATTATTCGCGAAACCGCCAAATACTATCTGTTAACCCCGGAAGATTTGAAAGGAAACAATCGTTCCCGGGATACTGCCATGGCCCGCCATATTGCCATTTATCTGATGCGGCAGCTCACCAATCTTTCTTTAAACGACATTGGCCGGGAACTTGGCAGAAATCATACCACAGCGCTCAATTCCATTCGCCGTATCGAAGATCTGATGAAAATCGATACTGAAATGACAGGTGTCATCAGGGATATTACTTCCAACATTACTACAAGTTCCGGCTCTGTCTGAATTTTCAACCAATGCTTGTCGAAAAGTTGATTTTCTATTGTTCATCTGTTTTTTTCTTTTTTTTTAAACAGTTTCAACAACTTTATGAACAACTTTTTCGACAGCAGAAATTCCACGTTTTCCTGAATAAATTCCGGTTTTCGACAAATATTTTTTCTACTACTAATAATACTAAAAATAATATATCTATCTTTCTTTTAATGAGGTGATTTTCTTGAAAATTCTCTGCGAAAAAAACAGCCTTCAGACGGCAGTTGTAAATGTTTCCCGTGCAGCTGCCAGCAAAAGTCCCGTTCCAGCTATGGAAGGAATTCTTTTTGAAGCACAGAATGAGTTGAAGCTTACTGCATTTGACAGTAAAATTGGAATTTATACCATACTGGATGCAGATGTTAAGGAAGCCGGGAGTGTTGTTCTGCCGGCAAGATTTCTGGTTGACCTTGTAAGAAGACTTCCGGACGGGATGGTCAGTATTGAGGCGGATGAAAATGAGGCTGTAAGCATTCGCTGTGGAAAGACGGAATTTCATTTGATCGGTCTGGAAGCCGAATCCTTCCCGGAACTGAATGTGGTAAATCCAAAACAGACTTTTCGAATTCCGGAGGGTATTCTGAAAAGCATGATCAACCAGACGGTCTTTGCTGTATCCACTTCGGACAGCAGACCTCTGTATATGGGTGTTCTGTTCGAAGTCGGAACAGAAGATCTGACTATGGTGGCCATTGACGGCTATCGCATGGCAAAACGAAATGAAGAGATCAGCAATGCCGGCATGGCTCCCTGCAGTTTTATTATTCCCGGAACTTCTCTGAATGAAGTTGAGAGGCTCTGCTCTCCGGAGGAAAAGAAAGATGTTGTTATTTCTCTCGGAGATAAGCATGCATCATTTGCTATCGGTAAAACGGTGCTGATCACCCGGCGTCTGGAAGGCGAGTTTATGAATTATAGAAAGTCTATTCCGTCCTCCTTCCGTTATGAGATTATTGTGGAAAGGGAAGAAATGATGCGCGTGATTGACCGTGTTTCTCTGGTCATTAAAGAAAAGCAGAATTCTCCGATTAAAATGATTGTCGGTGATGGAATCCTGCAGTTTTTCTGCACAACTTCCTTTGGGCATGCGGAAGACATGTGTATCTGCGAAGGAAGCGGAGACAGTATGAGAATCGGATTTAATGACCGGTATTTTATGGATGCACTGAAGGCGGCAAACGAAGAAAAGCTGCGTATTTCCATGAATACACCGACGGCACCCATCATCCTGGAAGCGGCAGAGGGAGGAAAGTATCTTTACATGGTATTACCGGTCCGGCTGAGGGAAGGCGACTGAAGAATGGAAACTGTTGCCATTCAGACGCCGTTTATCAAACTGGATGCTGCACTGAAATTTTCCGCTTTGGTAGGATCCGGCGGCGAAGCGAAGAAAGTAATTTCAGACGGTCTGGTTGGCGTTAACGGCGAAACCTGCCTGCAGCGCGGGAAGAAGCTGTATCCCGGTGATGTGATTTCTTTCTGCGGTGCCCAACTGCAGATTGAACAGATGAAAACGAATGAAAATCAATAAGATCGCCTTAAGCGGTTTTCGAAATTTTGAATGGGAAGCAATAGAGTTTTCAGATCATACCAATGTGATCTGCGGGGATAATGCCCAGGGAAAAACCAACCTTCTGGAAGCGATTTATCTTCTGTCCGGAGGGAAAAGCTTTCGTACACGGATGGATCGTGATCTGGTAGGATTTGAGTATTCTGAGGCGGAAATCCTGGCGGATATTTTCAGTCATGAGAGAGAACAGACGGTTCACATACGCTTCTGTCCGGGACAGCCTAAAAAAATTACCGTCAACGGTGTCAGAAAGAACGGAATAGAATTATCGGAGACGGTTCATGTGGTTCTGTTCTGTCCGGATGATTTGAATATCATCAAAGACGGCGCGCAGATTCGCAGACGAATGATGGATCAGGCAATTTCCCAGATTCGTCCCAAATATGCTTCTCTGCTGACAGAATTTAACAGACTGTATGAGCAAAAAACCCGGATTCTGAAGGATTGGCGGGAAAAGCCATCTCTTCTTGAAGCTTTGGATGCCTTTTCAGACGGTCTTTGCCGAACTTCTGCACAAATGATTCGTTATCGTGCAGCATACATTGCGCGGCTGTGCGAAGAAGCAAAAAGAATTCATGAAGAATTTTCCGGAAAAGGAGAACACCTGGATCTTTGCTATCATACTGTAAGTACAGTAAAAGATCCTTTTGCATCTGTAAAAGAAATATATTACGATCTCTGTGATCATCAGGAAAAACACCGTCAGGCAGAGCTGGAGAGCACCCTCTGCCTGACCGGTGCGCACAAAGACGATGTGGAATTTCTCATTAACGGTATTTCAGCCAGGAGCTTTGCTTCCCAGGGTCAGACCCGCACGGCAGCGTTGTCGGTCAAGCTTGCGGAGAGAGAGATCATACTGCAGGAAACGGGAGAATATCCCATTTTGTTGCTGGACGATGTGCTTTCGGAACTGGATGAGAAAAGACAGTCTTTTGTTTTAAACCGCATCGGCGGTGGCCAGACCCTGATTTCCTGCTGTGAAGACGCTCACATTTCTGCAAGGACCGGCGGAAAGATCTTTACTGTGGAAGGGGGCAAAATCCGGGAATGTACCTGAGCATCGGAAAAGCGGCGGTTATTCCGGAAGAGACCATCATCGGTATTTTTGATCTCGATATCTGCTCCCGGTCCTATCTGACCAGAGAATTTCTTGCAGCCGCGGAAAAGAACGGAAAAGTGGAGAATACTGCAGAAGATATCCCAAATTCCTTTCTTCTTTGCACAGATACAGATAAAGAAGAAAGCAGAGTTATTTTATCACAGAGTACATCCAGAACTCTATATAAGCGCGTGAAACAGACGGAAGAAGAACGGAGAACAACATGGCGGAATACAGTGAACTGACGCAGAAAGTAACAGAAGAATACGATGCATCCCAGATTCAGGTTTTGGAAGGTCTGGAGGCAGTGCGGAAGCGGCCCGGTATGTATATCGGGTCAACCTCGTCGTCAGGCCTGCATCATCTGGTCTATGAAATTGTGGATAATTCCATTGACGAAGCGCTGGCCGGATACTGCACCCATATTGAAGTGACGATTGAACCTCACGATGTCATTCAGGTTTCCGATAACGGACGCGGCATCCCGGTGGATATTCAGGAACAAACAGGAAAAAGTGCGCTTGAGGTGGTATTTACCGTGCTGCATGCCGGCGGTAAGTTCGGCGGCGGCGGATACAAGGTTTCGGGTGGCCTGCACGGCGTCGGGGCATCGGTTGTGAATGCGCTTTCGGAATGGCTTCAGGTGCAGGTACATAAGGATGGAAAAATCTATCAGATGGCTTTTTCCCGGGGCGATATCACCGAGGAAATACATGTAATCGGTGAAACCGACCGCAGCGGCACCACGGTCCGCTTCAAGCCGGATCCCGAAATGTTTGATGATACGGTATATGATTATGAGATTCTGCATACCCGCATGCGGGAGCAGGCATTCTTAAACGGCGGTCTCAAAATTACGCTGGAAGACAGGCGTGAGGGAAAAGAACAGCGGGATAGCATGCGATATGAAGGCGGGATCCGGGAGTTTGTGACCTGGCTGAACCAGCATAAAACGCCGATTCACGGGGACGTCATCTATCTCTCCGGCAGCAAAGGCGATGCCATTGCCGAAGTGGCTATGCAGTATAACGACGGCTTCAACGAAACGCTGATTTCTTTTGCCAATGATATTCACACGCCGGAAGGCGGGATGCATGAAACCGGTTTCAAGACAGCCCTGACCAGGGTAATCAATAATTACGGGCAGAAAAACAACATCATCAAGGGCGATGACAAGGTTTCCGGTGAAGATGTGCGGGAAGGCATTTCGGCCGTCATTTCCGTAAAGCTTCCGGAAGCGCAGTTTGAAGGGCAGACCAAGCAGAAACTCGGCAATGCCTATATCCGCACGCTGGTGGATTCCATGGTAAACGAGCAGCTCACGGAGTACTTTGAGGAACATCCTGCCGCTGCCAAGGCCATTCTGGAAAAGGCCATGATGGCAAACCGTGCCAGGGAAGCCGCCCGGAAGGCAAGGGAATCCGTCCGGCGCAAGACCGGGCTGGAGAGCGGCCAGATGCCGGACAAACTGCAGGACTGCAATGAGAGGGACCCCTCCCTGTGCGAAATCTACATCGTCGAGGGTGACTCTGCAGCCGGCTCAGCCATTCAGGGCCGCGACAGCCGCTTTCAGGCAATTCTTGCCATGTGGGGCAAAATGCTGAATGTGGAGAAGGCCAGAGCGGACAAAATTTACGGCAATGACAAACTCTATCCGCTGATTGTGGCGCTTGGCGCCGGTATCGGAGATGAGTTTAACATTGACAAGCTCCGCTATCACAAAATCATCATCATGGCAGATGCCGATGTGGATGGTTCCCACATCCGTACTCTGCTGCTGACCTTCTTTTTCCGCTATATGCGGCCGCTCATAGAACGCGGCTATGTCTATTCTGCTGTTCCGCCGCTTTACAAGCTGACACGGGGAAAAACGCAGCGCGTGGCCTACTCCGACGAACAGCGCGACCAGATCAGCGCAGAACTGCGCGGTGATAATCCCAATGTGAAGGTTGATATTTCCCGGTTTAAAGGTCTGGGCGAGATGGACCCGCATGAGCTTTGGGAGACCACCATGGATCCGGAGCAGCGCTCTCTGCGCCGCATTACGCTGGGGGACGCCATTCTGGCAGACCGGGTTTTTACGGTGCTGATGGGCGAGGAAGTGGAGCCCCGTAAGGAATGGATTGAGCAAAACGCCCGCTACGTGGGCAACCTGGACATTTAAGGAAGTAACCTTATGGCACATAAAAGAGACTATAAACCGGAAGACATTCTGTTTCCCAACCAGGTGATTACCGAGTCGGAACTCGTGGGGGAAATGCAGCGCAGCTATATCGACTATGCCATGAGCGTCATTGTCGGCCGCGCGCTGCCTGATGTGCGGGACGGCCTGAAGCCGGTGCACCGCCGGATTCTCTATACCATGTACGAATCCGGTCTCACCTCCGATAAACCCTTTAAGAAGTCCGCCACCTGTGTTGGCGACGTTCTGGGCCATTATCACCCTCATGGTGACGCTTCTGTTTATGACGCCATGGTGCGTCTGGCGCAGGACTTCTCCATGCGCTATATGCTGGTGGACGGTCACGGCAACTTTGGCTCCGTAGACGGCGACCCTCCAGCGGCTTACCGTTATACCGAGGCGCGGCTTTCCAGAATCTCAAATGAGATGCTGCGGGACATTGAAAAAGACACCGTAGACTGGGACCCGAACTTTGACGAGAGCCGTAAGGAGCCCAGGGTCCTTCCATCCCGTTTTCCGAACCTGCTGGTCAACGGTTCCAGCGGTATTGCTGTCGGCATGGCGACGAATATCCCTCCGCACAACCTGCGGGAAGTCATCAATGCCTGCGTCTGCGTACTGGAAAACCCGGACGCCACGCTTTCTGACCTGATGCAGCACCTGACCGGGCCGGACTTTCCGACCAGAGGCATCATCATGGGCCGCAGCGGCATTCTGCAGGCCTATGCAACCGGCCGCGGAAAAATCGTGCTGCGTGCCAGAGCGGAGTTTGAAGAACACGGCCAGAACCGCACCCGCATCATCGTAACGGAGCTGCCGTATCAGGTGAACAAGCGCCAGCTCATCCGCAATATTGCCGATCAGGTTCATGAGAAGAAGCTGGAAGGCATTTCCGACCTGCGGGACGAGACCGACCGCAACGGCATGCGCATCGTCATTGAACTGAAGCGTGATGCCAACCCCCAGGTAGTCCTGAACCGTCTGTTTAAACAGACGGCGCTTCAGTCCAGCTTTTCCATCAATATGCTGGCGCTGGTTAACAACCAGACCCAGCCGAAGATTCTGAATCTGCGCAGCATTCTGGACGAATATCTGAGCTTCCAGGAAGACCTGATCGTACGCCGCACCCGTTATGACCTTCGCAAGGCCGAGGAGCGCGCCCATCTGCTGGAAGGCCTGCTGATCGCACAGGATAACATTGACGAGGTCATTCGCATTATCCGTTCCAGTTATGACAACGCCAGACAGAATCTGATGGAGCGCTTCGGGTTCTCCGAGGTGCAGGCTCAGGCAATCTGCGATATGCGCCTCATACAGCTGCAGGGCCTGAATCGCGAAAAACTGGAAGAAGAATACCGGCATCTGGAAGAGAAGATTGCCTACTACAGGGAACTTCTGGGAGACCAGGAAAAGATTAAAGGCGTCCTGAAGGACGAGCTCATCGCAATCAGGGATAAATTCGGTGATGATCGCAAGACGGAAATTCAGGACGTGGAGGACGAGATCGTCATTGAAGACCTCATTGAAGAGGAACAGTGCGTCTTCACCCTGACCCACGGTGGTTACATCAAACGGCTGCCCGTCAGCGAGTACCGTGCCCAGGGCCGCGGCGGCAAGGGCGTGCGGGCCATGTCCACCAAAGAAGAGGACTATGTGCAGACGGTCTTTACCGCCTCCACTCACGACCATATTCTGTTCTTTACCAGCAAGGGACGTGTGTTTGTACGCAAAGGCTACCTGATCCCGGAAGCGGGGCGGTCAGCCCGAGGCACCAACATCGTGAACATACTGCCCATTGAATTGGGAGAGGAGAACGAGAAAGTCAGTGCCATGATTCGCGGCCGGGGCTATGAGGAGGATAAGTATCTCTTCTTTGTCACCCGCAACGGCACCGTCAAACGCATCAGTCAGGCGGCACTGAAAAATCTGCGTTCGAACGGCATCCGTGCCATCAGCCTTGATGAAGGGGATAAACTCATTGCCGTGCTCCCGACAGAGGGAAAAGAACGGATCATCATTGCAACGCATAACGGAAGGGCAATTCTGATTCCGGAAGAGGATGTCCGGGTAATGGGCCGCACAGCGGTGGGCGTGCGGGGTATCCGGCTCCGCGGTGAGGATTATGTTGTCGGGGCTGGTAGCAGCGCCGAAGGCGAAACGCTCCTCAGCATCACGGAGAAGGGCTTCGGCAAGCGGTCCGCACTGGAAGAGTACCGTTACCAGAGCCGCGGCGGTTCCGGTGTAACCAGCCACAAACTGAATGAAAAGACCGGAGCGGTCGCTGCGGTGAAAGTTGTCCGTCCGGAAGAAGATATTCTTCTTGTGACCGACGACGGAACCATGATCCGCGTCCGGGTCGACCGCATTCCGCAGGTTGGCAGAAGCACACAGGGCGTCCATGTCATGCGGCTTTCGGAAGGCAGCCGTGTAATCGATATTGAAAAAACCGAACGGGAGGCGGAGGCCGAGACCGTGGATCCGGAGCCGGCGGAAACAGATCCCCCGACAGAGAAAGCAGCCGATGACTCTTCTTCGGTCAGGGACGATATTTCAGAAATTGAGGAACTGTGAAACAGGTTACCATTTATACTGACGGGGCATGCAGCGGGAATCCGGGCCCCGGTGGCTGGGCCGCCATCCTTCTCTATAACGGCAGGGAAAAGGTGCTCTCCGGCGGAGAGGCACAGACCACAAATAACCGTATGGAACTGATGGGCGTCATCTCCGCGCTGCAGGCGCTGAAAGAACCCTGCGAAGTGGAACTCTGGTCCGATTCCCGTTATGTCATCGATGCGCTGGAACAGGGCTGGGCGGAGAGCTGGAAGCGAAAAGGCTGGAAGAAGGCGGATAAAACGCCGGCCAAAAACCCGGATCTCTGGGAAACCCTTCTGCAGCTGACAGCAGTGCACAGGATGCGTTATCACTGGGTCAAAGGCCATGCGGAGAACCCCTATAACAACCGCTGTGATACGCTGGCCGTTCAGGAACGGGACCGCTTTGCCTAAAAAGGAAATCAGACCATGCTGAATATCAGAAATGCAACCATGACGGAACTGGGGCGCTGGTACAGCGCGCTGGAGACCGATTTTGACAGGCGGGAACTGCTGCCCCTTAGCGCCGTCCGAAAGGCCGTGCGCCGGAGAGAAATGGAATTCCTGCTGTTTGAAGAAAAAGAAAGCGGCCTGACCGTTGGCTATGCACTTACCGGAATCCGAAACGTCTACGGCTATGTTCTGCTGAAGTACTTTGGCATTCTCCCATGGTACCGGGAACACGGCATCGGCGTCCAGGCCATGCGGCTTCTGCATCAGCGATATGCGGACAGCCAGGGAATTCTGGCAGAGCTCACCGCCTTTGATGACAGCGATGACGGGGCCTATCTGCGAAAGCTGATCCGCTTCTTCCGCCGATTCGGGTATGAAGAGGTGCCCTGCCGCTATTGTCTGGGCGGTGCAGCGGTAACGCTGATGGCAAAACCGGTACGCGGAACATCGGAAGTCTCACCGGTTTCCCAAAGGCTGCTTTTGGATTTTTATTCCCGCTGGCTGCGCCCGGCCCAGGTCAGGAACATGCTCCGTTTTTCATGAACCGGGGTGACGGGATCACCGCATGAGACATCTGGTTGAACAGATTTTAACACATAAGGAGCTTGCTGCCCTCCCGGACCTTTTGGAGAGCGGCGGGCTTCCTGCGCTTGTTTCCGGCCTCTCTGCTGTGCACAGGGCAAATCTTGCGGCTGCGCTTGCCGGCCGGCTTGAAAAGCCGCTCTTTGTTGTGACGGCGGACGATACGGCTGCGGAGAACTTTGCCCGGGATCTCAGAAGCATGCTGCGGCTTCCGGTGCAGACGCTCTGCATGCGGGAATACAGCTTTCTGCCGGCGGAGGCAGCATCCCGAAGGACAGAGCAGCAGCGGCTTATAGCCCTGCACGCACTTGCCGGCCTCAGGACAGAGGGCCAGCCCGCACCGGTTACGGTTGCGTCCGTCTCAGCCCTGCTGCAGCGGACCGTTCCGGCGGACCTTCTCCGCAAGGCAGCGTTTACGCTGAAGGTTGGCGAAGCGGTTCCTCTTGACGATGTTCTGGATGCGCTGCTGCGTTGCGGGTATGAGCGCACAGAGCAGGTGGAGGGTCCGGGACAGTTCTCCTGCAGAGGTGGAATTCTGGACCTGTTTTCCCCGGCGGAAGAACAGCCGGTACGAATGGAATTCTGGGGCGATGACATCGACTCCATGGGTCTTTTTGACATTGCCTCCCAGCGGCGCGAGGAGAATATACAGACTGTCACCGTGCTTCCGGCGGCGGAAGCGCTCCCAACCATGAGTCCGGGCGGGACGGACGCGCTCAGCCGGAAGCTGGAGGAGCTGGCCGACCGGTATTCCCGGCGGAGAAGCAGCGGGCTCTCCGGAAAGATAGCCGCAGCGGCAAGGGCAGATGCCGACAGAATTCGGAACGGCCTCAGAATGCCGGACCTGGACCGCTGGCTTCCGCTTCTGTATCCTGCGGCAACCGGATTTGATTATATCCCGGATGCTGCGATGGTATTTGTGGATCAGCCGACCCGCTGCGCGGAACTGGCCCGTGACTACCGCAAACAGCTGGGAGAGGATCTCCGTCTGCTGCAGAAGGACGGGCTCTGCCCGTTTGATGCGGAACACTTCTGTTTTCCGGTGGAAGAGATCTGGAAGGAACTGGGATGCTTTCCCGTTTATGCATCCGATGCCTTCACACTTGGCCGCGGCGGTTTTCAGCCAAAGACCCTGCTCAGCATCCCGGCCAAACAGCTGCCTTCCTATGCAGGGAATGCCCAGGCAGCTGCGGAAGACCTGAATGTCTACCTCAGGCAGGGCTACCGGACAGTGGTTCTGGCCGGAGACGAGCGCCGGGCCAAAGTTCTCCAGACTTATCTGCAGGAACACGGGCTCCCGGTACTGATCCGTCCGGAGCTGGAAAGACTCCCGGAACCGGGCAACTGCTGCATCGGCATCGGTGCTCTTTCTGCCGGCATGGAATACCCCGAGCTGAAGCTGGCTGTTCTTTCGGATGCACAGCTGCTGCGGGGAAAGAACCGGAAACGCAGCGCCAGAAAACTGCCTGCAGACCGCAAACGGATTGAATCGTATGCGGATCTCTCTGTCGGCGACTATGTGGTGCATGAAAGCCACGGGATCGGCCGTTTTTCCGGCATCATCAAAATGCAGGTTGACGGCGTTGAGAAAGACTATATAAAAATCAATTACGCCGGTACGGACATTCTCTATGTCCCGGCAACACAGCTGGATCTGGTCAGCAAGTATACCGGCGGCGGAGAAGAACGCAGCGTCCGGCTATCCAAAATGGGAGGCACGGAATGGGCCAAAACCAGAACCCGCGCCAAAGGCGCGGCAAAGGAAATGGCCCGCAAACTGATCGCCCTGTATGCAGAGCGGCAGCGCCTGCCCGGATACGCCTTTTCTCCGGACAGCAGCTGGCAGCGGGAGTTTGAGGAAAACTTTCCCTATACCGAAACCGATGACCAGCTGCGCTGTACGGCGGAAATTAAACGGGACATGGAGTCTGCCGCCCCCATGGACCGCCTGCTCTGCGGCGATGTCGGTTTTGGGAAGACGGAAGTTGCGTTCCGGGCCGTCATGAAGTGCGTTCTTGACGGAAAGCAGGCGGCCATCCTGGTACCGACTACCATTCTGGCCCAGCAGCACTATCAGACGGCGCTTCAGCGCTTCTTCGGGTTTCCGGTGGACATCGAAACGCTCAGCCGGCTCGGGAACGGAGGCGGAAACAGCCAGACCCTGAAAAATCTGGAGAACGGGAAATGCGACCTGGTCATCGGAACGCACCGGCTGCTTTCCAGGGATGTGAAATTCAAAAACCTGGGTCTTCTGGTGGTGGATGAGGAGCAGCGGTTCGGCGTGACGCACAAGGAGCACATCAAAGAGCTCTCCCGTGGCGTAGATGTGCTGACACTGTCGGCAACGCCTATCCCGCGCACCATGAACATGGCCCTCAGCGGCATCCGTGATATGTCCACCATCGACGAGGCTCCGGAGGACAGGCTTCCGGTGCAGACCTTTGTCATGGAACATGACTGGGGTGTGGTGGCAGACGCCATCCGGAGGGAGCTGCAGCGCGGCGGGCAGATCTACTATCTGCACAACCGCATCGAAGATATTGACCGCACAGCCTTCCGCCTCTCGGAAATGCTGGAAAATGTCCATATTGCCGTTGCCCACGGAAAAATGGACAGGAACGAACTGGCCCGCGTCATGGACAGTGTGGTTACCGGACAGACCCAGGTACTGGTCTGCACGACGATCATTGAAACGGGTATTGATATCCCCAATGTCAACACCCTGATTGTAGAGGATGCCGACCGAATGGGGCTTGCGCAGCTGCACCAGATTCGCGGCAGGGTCGGCCGGTCCACCCGCAGGGCCTCTGCCTATCTGACTTTCCGACGGAATAAAGTGCTGACTGAAGACGCCGAAAAACGGCTTTCCGCAATCCGGGACTTTGCCCAGTTCGGCTCCGGCATCAAGATCGCCATGCGGGATCTGGAAATCCGCGGCGCCGGCAACTTGCTCGGCGCTGAACAGTCCGGCCACATGGTGGATGTGGGCTACGATATGTACATGAAGCTTCTGAACGAGGCCGTTCTGGAAGAGCGCGGCATTCCGGTACCTCAGCGGGCGGACTGCTCGGCGGATCTAGCGGTAGCAGCCAGCATTCCGGACCGCTATATTCCCTCATCGGAACAGCGGATGGACATCTACCGGCGAATTGCCCTGATCCGCACCGAGGAGGAGGCGGACGATCTGCTGGACGAACTGGTCGACCGCTACGGCGATCCGCCCCCCGGCGTGAATGCCCTGATACAGGTGGCGATCCTGCGCGGCGTGGCCGGAAAGGCCGGCATCACCGACATTATCCAGAAGCAGGGTGAACTTCGCTTTACTCTGAAAGAGTTTGATATGGAAAAGGTGTCGGAGCTGTATGCCCGGCCGGAATATAAAGGAAAACTCCGTGTGGAGGCAGGATCCAAACCCTGCCTCAGCCTGAAAATCAAATCCAAAAAAAACGTCATTGACGAGGCTCGCGAATTCGCCCTGGCCTGGGGCAGCAGCGGCGCAGAAAGGAATGAAGCATGAAAAAACTGATTTGGGTTATGGTTGTTCTCTGCCTGGTGGCGGCAGTCGCCTTCGGGGCGGTTAGCATGCGCGGCACGACGCTTCCATCCTGGCAGACAGCGGGAACAGATGCCGCTTCAGAACCGGGCACAGACCCGACTGCCGGCTGGGTAATGGATGAAATCGGCCCCTTGAGTGAAGAAGATGCCGCGGCAGTTGCCGGGACAACAAACAGCGCAACGCCCGCTGCACCGGAAGCCGAAGCGCAGTCCGGCATCGGCAGGGTGGATTTTGAAGCGCTGTACGCTCTGCATGACCCGGAGGAGAAGGTGCTTTCCATCGGCGGTACCGAGGAAAGCTGGGGAGATTATTTCTACGTGCTGTATACGCAGGGCTCACAGGTCGAAAACTATTTTGACAGCATGGACATGTACTATGGGATCCGGCACGCCTGGGAGGACCCTGTGGAGGAGGGCGGTGAGAGCACCTACGCCGATGCAGTGGTGGAAAGCGCAGGCAATCTTCTTCGGCAGCTGGCAGCGCTGGAGCGTTTTGCGGAAGAAAACAGCGTGGAAATCAGCGAAGAAATGCTTGCCACCATTGACAGCCAGAAAAAGGAGGACATCGCTTCGGTGCTGGGTGAGGAAGGCACTGCAGATGAATTTTTTGAGTATCTGGCCGGGCAGTATCTCTCTCCGGAAATGTATAACCGTGTTGTCACACAGAATGTGCTGTACCAGGAGTGCTTCAACCAGCTGTACGGAAAAGACGCAGAAAAGCTTCCGGATGAGACGGCTATGAAGTATCTGGCCGAAAACAACTACCGTTCCGCAGCCCACATCCTCTTCCTGTTCAACGACCCGGATACCGGCGAAGTGCGGGATGAGGATACCCTTGCCGGGAAGAAGGACGAACTTGCTGCGCTTGGGAAGGAGCTGCGCAACATCTCGGACCCCGCAGCCCGAGCAAAGAAGTTTCTGGAAAAGACGGCGGAACTCAGTGAAGACAGCGGTAAAGCATACTATCCAGATGGCTATACCTACACCCCGGGCACTATGGTGACGCCGTTTGAAGAGGCCGTCGATGCGCTTGCCGACTATGAAATTTCCGAAGTGGTGGAAACAGACTACGGCTACCACCTCATTATCCGCCTGCCTCTGGAAGCCGATGCGGTAGTGGAGTTCAGCAGCGGCACCGGCGAGGCGAGAACGGGCAGAATGCTGGCGGCCAACCAGGAATACGGCGACCGGCTGCAGGCTCTTTCCGATTCTCTTGAGGTGAAATGGCTTGACGGCGCCGAAGCCCCTGTGCTGACGGACTTCATCCGCTGAAACAGGGAACTTCCCGGGCCCGGCTTTCAAGCGGGAAAGTTTTGAAACTAAATAACTGTAAATGGGAGAATAATATGAAAGTATCCGAGCTGCCTTATCGCCGCGTGACGCTGGAAGAAGTGCAGGCAGTCATGGAGCGTGTTCTGGCCTGTGTCCGGAATGCGAAGACAGTCCAGGAAATTCTGGATGCCAGAGAAGACTATCTGAAGCTGATGCTGGAGTACCAGACGAATGCCGCCCTGGCCTATATGCGTTACTCCTGCAACACGGCGGATACCTTTTACATAGCAGAAAACAGCCACTATGACGAAATCGGACCGGCGGTGCAGAACCTGTCGGTGGAATACGCTTCCGCACTGCTGGATTCCCCCTTCCGGGCGGAATTGAAACAGATGTTGTCTCCTGTGCTTTTCCGGTCCATGGAGGTTTCCCGTAAAGCCATCTCCCCTGCCATCATTGAGGACATGGTGGAGGAAAACAAACTGGTGCGGGAATACTCCGACCTGATGAGCGGGCTGGAGTTTACCTTCCGCGGCGAAACCATGCCCCGCTCCATGCTGATGAAGTTTGCCAGAGACGATGACCGGGAAACCCGGAGGGAGTGCTACGAGGTGCTGGGGCGCGGCCTGGAAGCGCATCAGGCAGAGCTCGACGGCATTTTTGACCGCATGGTGCACGTGCGTGACCGCATGGCAAAAAAGATGGGCTACAAAAACTTTGTGGAGCTGGGTTATCACCGTATGGGCAGGCTCTGCTATGACGAAGAGAAGGTCCGTATCTTCCGGGAGAACATCCTGAGGGATATCGTCCCCGCAGTCGCCCGCCTGCGCACAGAGAATGCAAAGCGTCTCGGCATTGAGGACTACCACTTCTATGATGACGGTGTCATCATTCCCGGCGGCGACCCGAAGCCCTGCGGCAAGGAGGAACTCTTTAAAGCGGCGAAGGAAATGTATCATGCCATGGGGGAGGAGACGGCCGCTTTCATCGACATGATGCTGGAGAACGAAGCCTTTGATGTCGACAGCCGCAGGAACAAGTGGGGCGGCGGATACTGCACGGACTTTCCGAAGTTCCGGCAGCCTTTCATTCTGGCAAACTTCAACGGCACGGCAGGGGATGTGGACGTGGTGACGCATGAAGCCGGCCATGCCCTGAATGCATGGCTTTGCTTTGGAAACCGCTTTGCCCAGGAACTCGGTGCGGGCGGCATGGAGACAGCGGAAACCCACTCCATGAGCATGGAGTTTTTTGTCTGGCCTTATATGGAGAAATTTTTCGGCGACCGGGCGGAGGACTATAAGTTCATGCATGCGCTGGATGCGTTTTCTTTCCTGCCCTATGGCACCATGGTCGATGCCTTCCAGCACATCGTGTATGAAAACCCGGACATGACCCCGGCGGAGCGCGACGCCGCCTGGCTGAAGCTGGAAAAGCAGTTCCGTCCGCATATCTCCTTTGCCGGGATGCCCTATCTGGAAAAAGGCACCCGCTGGCAGTATCAGATGCACATTTACGAAACGCCCTTCTACTACATCGACTACTGCCTCGCGCAAACGGCAGCCTTCTGTTTTCTGCTGGCTTCCCGCGAAGACTATGACAACGCCTTTACGCGCTATCTCCATCTGAGCAAACAGGGCGGCGAAAAAGTCTGGACGGATCTACTGGATGAGGCCGGATTTCCGTCCCCCTTCGCACCCGGCGCCCTGAAGGAGCTGGCCGTACGGGTGGAAGCCCTTCTGAAGAGTCTGGAAAGGGAGAACGCAAAATGATTCAAAACCCTGCTTTGGCCGATGTTCAGGTCAACGATGAAATTGACGGTTTTTATCTGCTGACGGACGCTACCGTCCGCACTTCAACGAACGGAAACCGTTTTCTGGCGGCGACCCTCTCAGACTGCAGCGGCAGCATATCGCTGAAGATGTGGGACTATACCGGCACGATCGGGCCGGCTGACAACGGCAGCGCCGTCCGCGTCCGCGGTCTGGTCAGCGATTTTAAGGGTATCCGGCAACTGACCGCCCGCAAGCTCCGCCTTGTCTCTGAAGAGGATAACATTGACCCCGCACAGTTGGTGCCCTCCGCCCCGATGGACCTGGAGCAGGGCCTGCTGGAAATACAAAATATCCTTCAAAGCCTGCAGGACGAGGACTACCGCCGCCTTTCGGAAACCCTGTTTTCCCGGAATAAGGCGCAGTTCCGCGTGGTACCCGCTGCCAAATCCGTGCACCACGGCTTTCGCGGCGGCCTGCTGATGCACACGCTGAATATGCTGCGAACAGCAGACTATCTGGCAGACCTCTATGCTGAGGTTATCAACCGGGATTTGCTGCTGACCGGGACTCTGCTGCACGATCTTGCCAAGATTCGGGAATTTTCTCTTTCATCTCTCGGTGTTGTCCGGGATTACTCCGTGGAGGGCCAGCTGCTGGGTCATCTGGTTATGGGTGCGCAGGAAGTTGCAGCTGCTGCAGAGGAACTGGGGACCCCGAAGGAAAAGGCAGTTCTGCTGCAGCACCTGATTCTTTCTCACCACGGCGAGCCGGAATTCGGGGCTGCGGTGCGACCCATGTGTGCGGAGGCGGAGCTGCTGCACCTGATTGACATGATCGACAGCCGTATGGAAATCTACGCCGAGACCCTGCTGACTCTGCCGTCAGGAAGCTTCAGTGACCGCATTTTCGCCCTTGAAAAAAAGATTTATAAACCGCAGGACAAGGAATAACCGACAGGCAGAAAAAGGACCGCACACCGGGAAAACCTCAGGTGTGCGGTCTTTTCTATGATAAACTGCAAACTGCGCTTATTTGCCTTTGGCCCAGCCGCGGGTGGAATTGACGGCCTGCGCCCATCCCGCGAGCACCTTGACCCGGGTCTCCCGGTTCATGTTCGGCAGGAACTCCCGATCCACCGCCCAGTTGGCAACAACATCTTCCGTGCTCTTCCAGTAGCCGACGGCGAGACCGGCGAGGTACGCGGCACCCATGGCAGTGGTTTCCACGCAGCTTGGGCGAAGCACGGCGGAGTTGATGATATCAGACTGGAACTGCATCAGGAAGTTGTTCTTCGAAGCACCGCCATCCACCTTCAGGCTTGTCAGGCGCCGCCCGGCGTCCAGTTCCATGGCATGCAGCACATCATAGGTCTGAAAAGCGAGGGACTCCAGCGTCGCCCGGATCACATGATACTTGCTGACGCCGCGGGTCAGCCCGACGATGGCCCCGCGGGCATAGGGATCCCAGTAGGGCGCGCCAAGGCCAGTAAAAGCCGGCACCACATAGCAGCCGTTGGTGTCCTTCACCCGGGTGGCGAAATACTCGGAGTCAGGAGCGCTGTCCACCAGCTTCATCTCATCCCGCAGCCACTGGATGGCGGCGCCCGCCACATAGACGGAGCCCTCCAGCGCATAGGTGACTTTGCCGTTCAGACCCCATGCGATGGTGGTCAGCAGGTCGTTTTTGGAGAAGATCGGTTTCTCCCCGGTGTTCATCAGCATGAAGCAGCCGGTTCCGTAGGTGTTTTTGGCCTCTCCCTCGGTAAAGCAGGTCTGGCCGAACAGGGCAGCCTGCTGGTCCCCGGCAGCGCCAGCAATCTTCACCGGCCCGCCGAAGAACTCCGGATTGGTCACCCCGTAAACACAGCTGGAGGGTTTTGCTTCCGGAAGCATGGACATGGGGATCTCCAGAATGCGGCAGAGCTCCTCATCCCAGGTGAGAGTGTTGATGTTGAAGAGCAGAGTGCGGGAGGCGTTGGAATAATCCGTGACGTGAACCCTGCCCTTGGTCAGTTTATAGATAAGCCAGCTGTCCACGGTGCCGAAGCACAGTTCACCCTTTTCCGCACGCTCCCGGGCGCCTTCCACATGGTCCAGAATCCAGCGGATTTTGGTCCCGGAGAAATAAGGGTCAAATTTCAGACCGGTCTTCTTCTGGAAAAGCTCTGTGATGCCGGGGACTTCCGCTTTCATCTGCTCGGCAAAGTCCGCCGTTCTCCGGCACTGCCAGACAATGGCGTGGCTCACAGGCTGGCCGGTCACCCGGTCCCAGACGATGACGGTTTCACGCTGGTTGGTGATGCCGATGGCGGCAATGTCTTCGGCAGTCGCACCGATCTTCAGCATGGCCTGCCGGGCTACGGAAAGCTGTGTCTGCCAGATTTCGCTGGCATCATGCTCTACCCAACCGGGCTGGGGAAAGAACTGAGTAAACTCCTTCTGGGCAACGGAGCACATTTCACCTTTTTCATTAAAGAGAATGCAGCGGTTGCTGGTCGTGCCGGCATCCAGTGCCATTACATATTTGGGCATAGTTTTCTCCTTCCTGAAAGCACCTGTCCGCGATGATCACAAGTATCTGTCTGAGGCCTTACAGGCCTGTCAATTGACAGTCTGATTATATCAGGACCGGGAAGAAATGAAAAGGGGTTTTTCAGAGCAAAAACTTCCTGTTACGCTGCGTACATCGCAGACCGTAACGGAAGACAGCAGCATGAAGCAGCACCGGCCCCTGTCACTTGCAGGGAGCGTTAACCGTTTGATTGGGCGGCGCTGCCGGAAGGGTCGTCCGATTCCGGCATATACCTGCAGCAAAGGACCGGGATCCCTTTAAGAGGGAATCCCGGTCCTTCAAGTCCGGCTGATTTTACAGCCGTCAGATATGCTTGCCGGTTATGATAATTACTTGATGGAGAAGAAGGCTGCCTTGCCGGGATACTGGGCCACGTCAAAGAGTTCTTCCTCGATGCGCAGCAGCTGATTGTACTTTGCCACGCGGTCGGTACGGGACGGGGCACCGGTCTTGATCTGACCGGCGTTCATGGCGACGGCAATGTCGGCAATGGTGGTGTCCTCGGTCTCGCCGGAACGGTGGGAGACGATGGCCGTGTAACCGGCGCGGTTGGCGGTCTGGATGGCGTCGAGGGTTTCGGTCAGGGAGCCGATCTGGTTGACCTT
>CAZBXX010000013.1:0-32420 GCA_964495965.1 uncultured Oscillospiraceae bacterium
GCATCATGGAGCTGGTCGAGTGCACCGGCGTGCACTCCGGGGATTCCATCAGCGTATACCCCGCCTTCTCCATCTCCGACCGGGTCAAGGGGACGATTCTCGGCTATGCCAAAAAGCTCGGGCCCGGCATCGGTATTGTGGGCCTTTACAACATCCAGTACATCGTGGACCGGGACGAAAACGTCTATATCATTGAGGTGAACCCACGCTCCAGCCGCACGGTGCCCTTCCTGTCAAAAAGCACGGGCTGGCCTCTGGCGGATATCGCCACCGAGGTGATTCTGGGCCGCAGCCTGAAAGAGCAGGGCATCTTCGACCTGTATCCCGAAGAGCGGAAGCGGCATTTTGTGAAGGTGCCGGTCTTCTCCTGGAACAAAATCCGGGGGCTGGACGCCTATCTCAGCCCCGAGATGAAGAGCACCGGCGAAGCCATCGGCTATGACGACAAGCTGAGCCGCGCGATGTACAAGGCGCTTCAGGCCTCGGGCATGAAGCTGCAGAATTACGGGACGGTCTTCGTGACGCTTGCGGACGAGGACAAGGAAGAGGCGCTGCCGCTGGTCCGGCGCTTCTACGACATGGGCTTCAACATTGAGGCAACCAGCGGCACGGCCGCCTTCCTGAAAACGCACGGAATCCGCACAAGGGTAAAGCGGAAGATCTCGGAAGGCAGCGAGGAAATTCTGGACAGCATCCGGGCCGGCTATGTCAGCTATATCATCAACACCCGGGCGCTGCACCGCGGCGCCGTGCCGGGCGGGGTGAACTATGCCCATGCGGAAGACGGCGTTGCCATCCGGCGCTGCGCCACGGAGAACAGCGTAACCATCTTCACCAGCCTCGACACCGTACGCGTGCTGCTGGATGTGCTGGAGGAAACCACCATCACCGTAAGCACCATCGACAGCTGAGGCCCGGAATCCGGAAAGCCCCCCATAAACGCGCTGCAGCCGGCCCCGTTCAGGGGCCGGCTGCTTTCAGTTGCTTATTCTTCCTTACGCCGCGTAATCCGCAAGCACGGTCTCATAAGCCTCGTCGGTAATCCCGATCATGAACTTCAGGCCGCGCAGCACGGCGTCCGCCGCTGTCTTTTCGGTGGTGGGAAGGTAGTATTCCGCTGTCACGGAATCCTGCTTTTCATCCAGGTAGAACTTGACACCCTTGTACTCCGCATTCAGGTCGTTGAGTTCCAGGAGCAGCGCTTCCCTGTCCACTTCACGGAAGCGGATCAGCTGAAAGAGATAGAGCATCACTTCTTCGCCGTCCTCATCACAGTCCATATACAGTGTGCTGCGGTAGTCCGAAAGATTCCCCTGATAGACGATCTTTACACGCTCGTATTCCAAGCCGGTTTCCGTCTCCTCCACACCGAGCACGGTGTACTCCGCCCCTTCCAGACCGTTCAGCGCCAGCAGGATGCCCTGCGTGACCCTGTATTCCGCGTCATCCGCCGTATCCGCGAAGGCCGTTACGCTGAGGGTGAGGATCAGCAGCAGACTCAGGGCGGCGGCAATCACTCGTTTTGCTGTTTTCATGCCGGTTCTCCAATCGTTCGCTATTGCGCCGGCGAAGCCTGCGGAGCCCCGCCTGCGCAATATCAGTATAGCGGAGGCTCCTGCAAAATGCAAGAAAAGAATTTGTTGTTCAAATTTCACAGTATTGTTAACGATTGTTTTTGAAATTTTGTTGCTTATTGCCGGAATCTGGAGTATGATTAGAATCGCTCGGTTAACATAACAGAAATGACACAGGTTTGCACGTTAGAAGGAGGCGGATTCCTGTGGAAGAGACGCTGAACCGGATTATTCAGCATCAGAAGCTGACCTATGAACTGCTGGAGGTCCTGTACGGGGATGAACCGATCCGTGAGGACGACACCGGCAAATGGCCGACGATTTTCAGAGACGAATCCAGATAATACACTGCAGCAGCATGCAGCGCCCGGCGGAACAGCTGAAGTTCCGCCGGGCGCTTTTTCGGTTTCAGGTGGGTATTAATTGGTATTTGCCGTTATCTCTGTATTTCCCGTCCGGTCCGGGCCTTTCCCTCCGCGCCCAGAAGGCAGTCACGGAAGAATTCCTCCAGCCCCTCCCGGGTCGAGAAGGTGGCCATATAGATCTGATCCCCCATAGCGTCCGACAGCGCCTCGGGCATGCGGTCGACCATACGCAGATTCCGGTCATAACGCGCAAGCAGCTCCTCATGGCTGTAGCGGTACTCCCGCCAGTCCCGGCGGCCCACAAAGGCGCAGAAGGCGTGTTCCCCTTCCGGAATATCGGTGCGGTCAAAAGCCACCATATCAGCCCAGATTTTGTACACGTCGGTGCTGTGGGCATAGTTGATCATATCCGGGGTGAAGCCGCCGCTGGGGCGCATGTTCACCTCCAGGGCAACCAGCTGACCCTTTTTGCCGATATGCTGGTCCCTGTCCAGGCGGAAAAACTCAAAGTGCACAAAGCGGCTGGTCACGCCGAAGCTCTTCACTGCGGCCCTGCCGAAGGACCGGGTGTCGTCCGGAAGCTCTTTCAGGATGTAGTAAACGGCCTCGTCCCCCAGGTTCACGCTGTCCATGATGGAGCAGACCGTAACGTTGCCGGTTTCGAAGATCGGCTCGCCCCGGGAGTTGATGATGGCATCGTAGGAGTTGATGGTGGCGTAAATGAACTCCTCCATGATGTACTGAATACTGCCGTCCTGATCCGCCAGAAAGCGCCGGAGTTCCTCCTCGTTCTCGAGTTTGTAGGTGGAGCTGGCACCCATACCGTTATCCGGCTTCACAATGACCGGGTAACCGACCTCCGCAATGAACTCCCGGCAGCCCTCCAGGTCATCCACCAGATGCCAACGCGCCGTGGGGATGCCCGCACGCCGGTAGTATTCCTTCATACCGGACTTGCAGCGGATGCGCGGCAGGTCCTCCACCCGGAAGCCCGGAATATTGAAGTCGGTGCGCAGGTGCGCGTCCTGGTCCAGCCAGTACTCGTTGTTGGACTCCAGAAAGTCAATGCGGCCGTACCGAAAGGCAAAGAACGCCACCGCCCGGTAGACCTCGTCATAATGCTCCAAGCTGTCAACCCTGTAGTATTCGGTCATGCTGTTCTGCTGTTCCCAGGTCAGCTCGTGGTAGGGCTGGTCGCCGATACCGAGCACGTTGACCCCGTTGTTCTTCAGTTCCTGACAGAAGTGCCAGTAGTTCGTGGGGAAATTGGGGGAAATGAACACAAGGTTTTTCATGCTGATCACACCTTTATCGTGAGTTAAAGCGCTTCCTGCCCCGGGGTGTTCCCTTCCGCTTCCAGCAGCTGGGGAACAAAGTACTGCACCTGCTTGAACCACCAGTCCCAGTCATGGGCCACGTCATAGCCCCAGTAATCGACCCAGACGCGGATGCCGTGGTCCGCCAGTGCCTGATGCAGGGCGCGGGTGGAATCGGGAATCTCCCACGGACCCTGACCGGTACAGACCACGCCGTGGTGCCGGTTGTAAAGCTCGATAAACTCGTGATCCATCGGCATGTTCGGCAGATAGTGCAGTGGAGAGTTCAGGTAAACCAGGTCGTCCATATAGCCGTCAAAACCGTAGTCGGCATTATAGATGCCACTGAGCGCCAGAAGCGAATCAAACAGCTTCGGGAAGCGGAAGAACAGGTTCACCGCATGGGTGGCACCAAGGCTTGCCCCAAACGCCATCACGCCGGGGTCCGTCTGCCAGCCGCGTTCGCGGCAGACATTACGGATGTAGGGCACAACCTCGTCGGTGATGTAACGGATCCACTGTTCATGCCGCCGGATGCGCATGTAGGGGTTGCCGGTCTTGTCGGACCAGGTCTCCCTGTCCATGGTGTCAATTGAAAAGGCCGTGACCTGTCCAGCATCAATATAGGGCGACCAGCAGTCCGCCATGCCGAAGTTCTCAAAGTCAAAGAAACGGCCGTCCTGGCAGGGAATATACAAAACCGGCCTTCCCGCATGGCCCCAGGACTTGCACTCCATATCCCGGCCGAGCGCGGGGCTGTACCACCTGGTATAACGGGTTTCCATTCTGATTCCTCCAGTACGTAAAAAGTCCGCCGGCCGGGCACTTTGCTCCTTACCGGAGGGTCCTGCCGCAGCAGCATGTTCATGATATCGTCAGTTTAGCATTTTACGCGGAAAAATGCAATGCCGGACTGCCGCAGCGCCTTACACGGCGGCCAGGATGCTGAGGTTGCGCAGCCCGCTGTCGCGGACCGAGTCATTCACGGCATAGGCGTGGCGCTCCAGTTCGGCCCCTTCCAGAACGCTGAGCCCCTGCGCCCGCAGGAGGGCGGCGAATTCGGCTGAAATCTCCTCTATCACGGCGGCCTTCTTCCCGGCCTCCGCCGGGCCGTTGCCGGAAGTCAGCAGGTATTCCAGCCTTGCCGAATACAGCCCGCCCTCCGGCAGCTCAAGCAGGGCGCGGAACACCCACTTGTAATAGGGCCGGTACCGGCGGCCAAGCAGGAACAGTACGGAGAGCGCGTTCTGCACGAACTCCCCCGCCGCCAGCTGCGCCGCAGCCGGCTCTCCGTGCCGGAGACAGCGGGCGTAGTTGTACTGGCCGGCCTGCGCCATCAGCAGCAGATGCCCCGCCAGCTTTTTGCGGCGCACATCCTCGGGAAAGTACCGCAGCGCTTCGCGGATGCGGGTGACCTCTCCGAAGTTGTCAAAAAAGAGTTCGCCGTTCGTGGCCTCGGCAAGCGCCTGCTCCGGCAGGCTCAGCCACTGGTTCAGACTCAGGCTGCCGTCGGGAGTGCCGGCGGTTTTCTCAAAGAACTCCGCCGTGCGCAGCACCCCATGGCGGCTGCCGCCTACCGGGGAGATTCTGCTGCGCTCAAACCCGTGAAAGACCTTCGGCAGCCCAGCGTAGGCGCGCTCCAGCAGAAAGGCATCCCGCCGGCTGACGGTTTCCTCTCCCGGCAGGAAGAGACAGAATCCCGGCTCAAAGTCGTGATCCTGCGAGACGGCATCGTCATACCCGAAGCACTCCGATCCGCTGCCGAACAGCCCCGCCGCGAGAAACGGCAGGACCGCCGGGAACTGCGCCTCCAGCATCGGCCTGCCGTATTCCTCAAAATAGGCCCGGGACAGCACAAGGCCGTTCATCCTTCGCCCCTTTCATAGATCACCTGCGCCTCCTGCTCCAGTTCGTCCGCCACGGCAAACCAGCCATAGTAACGGAAGCAAGGCGCGCACTTTTCGCACACGAAAGCGTAATATCCGTCATGCGGGGCAGAATCGTCGCGCAGCAGGGCCTCCGCCCGCTCCAACAGCTGCGCAATGCGCTCCTCCCCTTCCTCCAGGCCGTCCCGCGCGGCAACGGTATCCGCCATATTCAGGCAGGTGACGGCCTGCTCCAGCACGCCGCCCGGAACCTCCGCCATGGCCGTCATAGCCTTTTCAAAGAGGGTAAAGGCCTCCTCATAGCGCTCCAGTGCTTTCAGCACCAGGGCCATGTTGTTGTAGAGGCCGCCCAGCAGATGCGCCCGGGTGTGGGGGGAGGATTCATAGAGCGCCCTTGCCTTTTCAAACAGCACCAGCGCGCGGTGGTTTTCGCCAAAAGCGCTGAAGGCCGTGGCGGCATTCACATAGGTGGTGCCGGCGCTGATGCTGCTCTCAAAGTCCATGTCCTTCAGCAGCGCGATGGCACGCTCGGCAAAGGGCAGGGCATTCTCCCGACTGCCTGTCTTGCGGTAGTGGCCCACCAGTTCGTTGAGTACCAGCAATTCTCCGCGCCGGTCTCTTCCCTGTTCGGCCTCCTTCAGCCAGTACAGCAGGTGGCGCTCGGCGCCGGCATAGTCCCGCCGGCTCATATAGTCGTCCAGCTTAGCCAAAATGCGCTGCTGCGGCACCGGTCTGCCGTAGGGCTGCGCACCGGCGGGGTTGTCGCACAGGGGGCAGTCGGGTTCCAGATATTCTTCGGGTCTCAGGGGGCCGCGGTTACTCATGACTTCTCCTTCCTGTCTCAGGCCGGGAACAGTATATCATAGGTTGACATAATGCCGATAATCTGTAGTCGATATGGCCGTCGAACGGTGATTCTCAGGTTGACATAACATAAGCATTTCGACACCAAAGGACGGGATGCGGCGCTTTGTTGGTTGACATAACGCCAATATCCCGATTCCGGGTTCAGGGCTTCATTTCCCCGTTGGTAAGCTCGGCAATCTTTTCCTCCAGCTCGGCGTCCGCCATTGAAGCCGTGCGCCCGTCCTCATACTGGGTGTCGACCCAGTCCTTCAGTGCCAGAACCAGCGGGCTGTGCTTGGTGACCTGCCGTTCCCCGGAGAGACCGTAGGTGCGGTTTACCCAGTAGGCGATGCCGGCAAGGCCGGAGTTTTTGCTGACTGCCACCCCGGCGGGGCGGTGAAGAATCTTGTCGGTGTTGAAGATGTTGTAGATCTCCTCGTCCTTCAGAAGCCCGTCGGCGTGGATGCCGGCGCGCGTCACGTTGAAGTTCCGACCCACAAGGGGCGTCATTGGTGGGATCTGATAGCCGATTTCCTTCTGGTAGTACTCCGCGATCTCGGTGATGACGGTGGGGTCCATCCCGTCCAGCGAGCCGCGCAGCGAGGCGTATTCCATCACCATGGCTTCCAGCGGAACGTTTCCGGTGCGCTCGCCGATGCCCAGGAGCGTGCAGTTCACACCGCTGGCGCCGTAAAGCCAGGCCGTGGCCGCATTCGCCACCGCCTTATAGAAGTCATTGTGCCCGTGCCACTCGAGATTCCCGCTCTCTACACCGGAGTAGTGCTGCAGACCGTAGATGATGCCTGGCACGCTACGCGGCAGGGCGACCTCGGTATACGGCACGCCGTAACCCATAGTGTCGCAGGCGCGGATGCGAACCGGGATCCCGGCCTCGTCGGAGAGCTTCATCAGCTCGTTCACAAACGGAACCACAAAGCCGTAGAAGTCCGCACGGGTCACGTCCTCCAGGTGACAGCGGGGCATCACGCCGGCCTCAAAGGCGTCTTTCACGGTGGCCAGATACATGTCCATGGCCTCGCGGCGGGTCTTCTTGAGCTTCTTAAAGATGTGATAGTCGCTGCAGGAGACCAGGATTCCGGTCTCGCGGATACCCAGATCCCTCACCATGCGGAAGTCCTCGCGGCTGGCGCGGATCCACGTGGTGATCTCAGGAAAGCGCAGCCCCAGCGCCATGCAGCGCTCAATGGCCTCGCGATCTTTATGAGAGTAGATAAAGAATTCCGTCTGCCGGATGATGCCGTAGGGCCCGCCGAGCCTGGACAGGAACCGGAACAGCGTCTCAATCTGTTCCGGGGTATAGGGCCGGAAGGCCTGCTGCCCATCCCGGAAGGAGGTGTCGGTAATCCAGATGTCCTCCGGCATGTTCATGGGCACGCGCCTGTGGTTGAAGGCAACCTTGGGGACCTCGTCATAGCTGTATACATCCCGGTAGAGGACGGGATTGTCGACATCCTGGAGGGAATAGCGGTAATCGTTCTCTTCCAGAAGATTGGTTTTTGAAGAAAGTTCCAGCATCCTGTGCTTCTCCTTCCGCGTTGCGGCTGTGTAATTGTATGCAATTATACAACTGCGCCATGGAAATGTAAAGATCGTTTTTTCGTTTATTCGCGAGCATTCTACTGCACTCTGAGCCCGGCAGCCCCGCCGTAACGGAATGATCAGCCGGGGCAAAATGAGGCCTGTCTCAAAACGCATGATCCTTTCATGACGAGGAACCAGTACTCAGACTGGTGAAGTGGTCATCCGTACCATGAATTGCCATTCAGGCTGGTTATACGGATTGCCACACCAGTGTGAGCACTGGTTCGCAATGACTGTGTGTTTTGGGACGGCCCCTTTCATGCTGAAGCCTGCGTTAAGCCCGGCGTTTTGTTTGAACCATGCGTTTCGTTTAAGCCCGGCCTATCATTAAACCGGTCTTTCATTTAAAGAAGGCTTTTCGCTTAAACCAGGTGTTCGTTTGAACCCGTTCTTGCGTTAAACTCGGTTTTCCGCCACCGGGTTCTCCGGGTTATCACCTTCGTCATCGTCGTCGCGGCGGTGCGTGGCCCTCCAGTAGAGGAAGGCCTGCACCGCGAAGATAACGAGCATCAGGATGGTCCAGCGGTCAATCAGGGCCATGGTATTGGTCAGGTCTTCCGTCAGGAAGAAGACCAGCGCAGCGAGAAGTGTGATCAGGATGCTGAGCACCAGCGCCCGGCCGCTCACCGCTTTGGTTTCTTCCCCGCTTTCCCCGCTTTCGGTTTCAAAGCGGACGCCGGGGTTCTCCTCCTGCGGCTTTTCTTCGTCGTCGCGGCCCACGTACTTCACAATAGTCAGGAGAATCGTAAGCAGCAGCGTCAGCAGCGCGAGAATCAGGTTTACAAGAGCCCAGTAGCCGGCTCCCGCGCGGGCGAGCGGGACGGAAGGCTCTTCCATCAGCTCGAGCTCGCCGGCCTCGTAGTCACCCATGGCGGCGACGCCGATGGGCGGGACGGTTTCGGCAGCTTCCGTGGGTTCGGTTTCCGTTTCATCCGGCTCGTCACCCGTGAGGTCCAGTTCGTTCGGGTTCACGGGTTCCTCCGTGTTCTGCGGGACGACCGGGGCCGGGATCACCGGCACAGTCGGATCCGGGATCGCATTGTAGTACAGGACCAGGGTGAGGTCATGTTCCGGCATGCCGGCCTCGGGGGCGCGGACTTCACGGTATTCGGGCCTGTAGCCGTCAACGTCCGGGGCCGGGATGGGACCGAAGGACTCGCCCGGGGCATATCGGCCGGTAAATGCGGGTGCCAGGTCACGGCTGCGGTCGGCACGGTCGGCGAAGCGGACGGTCAGCAGATAGGTGTCACGGATGGTGAGGTAGCCGGGCTCCACCGTAATGGCGAACTGGTCGGTGACGTCGTTGCCGTTTTCATCCAGGACGCGCGGCTCGCCGGTGATGACGGAGGGCCAGACACCCGCCTCAGTGGCGGTGACGCCGGCTTCCACGTCCACAACGGTGTAGGTGTTGCCGTCAATCTCAAAGACCGTCTGCTCGAAGCCGGAGACGGAGTGCTCTTCGCCGTCATAGAAGACGGTATCGTCCCCGTTCGGGCACAGAGTAATCTCATACTGTGCGTCGCGGTTGGTGACGCTGAGGCGGCCGAAGACGGTTTCAATACGGTAATTGACTTGATCGGTGTTCCGGTTCAGCGCCCAGAGGAAGCTGTTCTCCGTGCTGCCGGGCAGGATGCGGTAGGCGAAGCCCCAGGTCTCGACCCCGTCGCCGGAGACAAAACCGTCGCCCGAGACGGTGACCGTCTCCGCGCTGAAGGGCCGGCCGTTGTACTCGCGGGAGGCCGTGGCGGAGGTGAGCGTGACGCTGCGCGGGCGGACCGTGAGGGTGCCCGGCTCCGTGACAACGGAGAACTGGCGCGAGACGTCATTGCCGTCGGCGTCCAGCACCGCGGCGGTGCCGCGCACCGTGACCGGATAGCTGCCGGCTGCTGTGCCGCTGCCGGAGGCCGTGAGACCCGTGACGGTGTAGCTGACGCCGTTGAGGGTGAAACCGGTGTTCTCCAGGCCCGTGACGGACTTCAGACTGCCGTCATAGATGGCCTCTGCGGAGTTGGCGCGCAGGGTGACGGTGTAGCGCGCGTCGCGGTTGGTGACGCGCAGGGTGCCATAGACGGGAGTAATGACATAGTTTGCGGCCTCGGTGCCCGGGTTCAGGGTCCAGGTAAATTCGTTGCGGCTCTCACCCACCAGGGTGCGGGCACCGGTAACGGTGTAAGCTGCGCCCTCCCCTTCTGCAAAGCCGTCGCCGGAAACCGTCACGGTCCCGTTGCGCAGCTCGCGCCCGGTGTAGGCGTGTTCGGCGCTGCCGGAAGTCAGGGTGACGGCGCGTTGCCCGACGGTGAGACTGCCGCTTGCGGTGAGGACAAGGAACTGAGACGAAACGTCATGGCCGGCGGCATCGGTGATATACGGGGTGCCGACCACGTTCACGGGGTAGCTGCCGGCGTTCACGGCGCTCTGCCGCGCGCGCAGGCCGCTCAGGGTGAAGGTCTGACCGTTCAGGCTGAAGCTGAGCGGGGCGCCGCCTTCCGCGGTGGCGTCGCCGAGGAAGAGGATGTCGACCGCATGTTCGGCACCGTCATAGAGGGCTTCCCCGCTGCCGGCCCGGACCGTGATCTCGAAGCGGGCGTCGTCAGCGCGGCTGACCACCGTAAGGGTACCGAAGCTCTCGGTGATGACGTAGTCAGAGGCGAGGGTTCCTTCGTTGAAGGTCCAGGTGAAGCGGTTCTCCTCACTGCCGATCACGGTGCGGCTGGCCGTAAAGGTATAGGACGCGCTATCACCGGCGGCAAAGCCGGGCGCGCTGACGGTGACGCTGTGGGCCGTAAGCGGAATGGCATCATAGGTCTTGGAGGCACTGGCGGAATAGAGCGTGAGCGCACGCGGGGTGACCGTGAGGCTGCCCGGCACACAGAGCACGGAGAACTGGGAGGAGACATCATTGCCGGCGGAGTCGGTAACGACGGGCGTGCCGATAACGGGCACTTCCGCCATACCGGCGTGGGTCAGGGTCGCCGAGGCCGTGAGGCCGGAGACAGTGTAAACCTCGTTTCCGATGCCGAAGTGCACACTCCTGAACCCGGAGACCGAATGCGGCCTGCCGTCATAGGCGGCTTCATCACTGTTGGCCACAACGGTGAGTTCGTAGGGGGCATTGCGGTTGGTTACGGTGAGCACGCCGGGCACGGCCGTGATGCTGTAGTTGGCGACATCGGTGCCGGCATTCAGCGTCCAGGTGAAGCTGTTTTCACTGCTGCCCACCAGGGTCTGGCTGCCGGTGACGGAGAAGGCCGCGCCCTCCCCTTCTGCAAAGCCGTCGCCCGTGACGGTGACAGTGTCCGCCGTCAGGGCAGCGCCGGAATAGTCCGCCGTGGCGGAAGCCGAGGTGAAGACCAGGCTGCGTTTGCTGATCTCAAGTTCCTGCGGGTAGATGTTCACGATGAACTCGCCCGTCACATCCCGGCCTTCGGCGTCACGCACAACGGGCGTGCCCGTGACGGAGACCGGATAGCGCCCGGCGGCCGTGCCGGAGGCGGAGGCCGAAACCCCTTCCACCCGGAAGTCCGTCCCGCCGAAACTGAAGCTGAGCTCCTCAAAGCCCTCAACGGCGTGCATCGCGCCATCATAGAGGACGGAGCCGGAGTTCGTGATCAGAGGAATTTCGTACTTCGCGGCGCGGTTCGTGACCGAGAGAGTCCCGCCCGCAACAGAGATAGAGTAGTTCGCGGCGTTCGTGCCCTCGCGCAGCGTATAGCTGAGGGCGTTCGGGCTGCTGCCCGGGACGGTCTGGCTGCCAGTGACGGTGACATCGGCTCCCTCTCCCCGGGCGAAGCTGCCCTGCTGGGAGAAGCCGGGATCAGAGAGCGGCGTACCGTCATATTCCTTGGTGGCCGAGGCCGCGGTGAAGAGAATGGCGCAGGGCGTCACGCGCAGCAGCGTTTCGGCCTCGGCGGTCTCGTAGTTGGGGTTCACCGCCCGGACAAGCACGGCTTCGCTGCCGGCATCGGTACGCTGCGGGGCGGTTTCGCTCCAGGTGGCACCGCTGTCGGTGCTGAATTCCACTGTGGTGCCCTCTTCGTCGTTTACGGAGGCGGAAATGCTGTGCACCTCACCGTCATAGGGCGCGTCATAGCCCGTGACCGCGAGCGTGAGCGTGCCGGCCGGAGAGACGGTGAGCTGCGCGGGGACAAAGCTGACCTCGTAGTTCCCCTGCACGGCGGCGCCGGCGGGCGTGATGGCGTAGCTGCCCACATTTTCGCCAGGGGCGCGGGAGAGCGTATAGGCAATGCTGTCCGCTTCGCCGGCGGCGTAGCCGCTGACGGTTGCGGTGAGTTCGGGATCGGCGCTGCCGAAGGTCTTGGCTTTGGCGTCGGCCGTCACGGTGACGGCGGCGCGCAGGACCGTCAGCGTGCCGGAAGCCTCGGGAATCACGAAATTCGGATTCTCAAAGCGGACGAGGACGTGCAGGGAGCCGGCGTCCGTGACGGACGGGGGCTGCTCGCTCCAGGTCTGGCCGCCGTCGGTGCTGTAGGTGACGGTTGTGCCCTCCGGCACCTCGTCCGTGAGGGAGCCGGTCAGCGGTTCGCCGTCATAGGGCTTGGCGGCATCGGCGAAGCCGATGCTGCGCCGCGCGGGCTCAACCGTGAGAGTGCCGGGCACGCCGGTGACCACATAATTCCCCTGTATCTCCTCAGCGGTGACGCTAACGGCGTAGCGGCCGGCGTTCAGGGGGGAGGCGCCTTCGGCATCCAGGGCAAGCGTATAGGCGATCTGCGAGGGATCCTCACCCTCCACCAGCCCGGTAACACTGGCCGTGAAGGTCGGCGTCTCGCCGCCGTAGGTCATGACCAGGTCGTCAGCCATGACCGTGACGGCCCGCGGTGTGACGATGAGCGTGGCGGTGGCGGTGGCGGGCTCAAAGTTCGGTCTTGTGGCTCTGACGGAGACCTTCACCGTGCCAACATCGCGAATGGCGGGTGCATCGGCGCTCCAGGTGGCACCGCCGTCGGTACTGAATTCCACCGTGGTGCCCTCCGCCAGGTTCACGGAGGCAGAGGCGAAGTGGGAGGCGCCGTCATAGGTGCCGGCGTAGCCCGTGGCAGAGACGGAAAGCTCGCCGGAGGGGGCGATGGTGAGGGTGCCCGGCACGGTGGTGACCACGTAGTTTCCCTGCCGCGCCTGCGCCTCGACGGAGATTTCATAGGTGCCGGTGTCTTCGCCGCTCTCGCGCCGGAGACTGTATTCCAGGGCCACGGTCTCCTTCTCCCGCTCCAGAAGGCCTTCCACCTGCGCGGTGAGCGCGGGGTCCGCCTCGCCGTAGGACTTGGAGAGGTTATCGGCCCGAATCGCGACCTTCAGCGGCTGCACGGTCAGAATGCCTTCGGCCGTGGCGGATTCATAGTTGCGGTTGACCGCCCGAACGGTGTAGCGGAGCTCGCCCGCGTCGGTGAGCGCCGGCAATTCCTCCGTCCAGCTGAGGCCGCCGTCCAGGCTGTAGGCAAGGGTGGTGCCTTCCGCGGGGAAGGTGCCGGGCTTCGCCCCGCCCGTGAGCGGTGCGGCGTCATAGGGCTTCTCGAGGCTGAGGGCCTCAAGGGCCATTTTTGCCTCGGTAATGGTCAGGGTACCCTCCACAAAGCGGACGGTATAGTTCCCCTGCAGCGTTTCGCCGGAAGGCACGATGGCATAGCTGCCGGCGTCCACGCCCGCAGTGCGGGTCAGGCTGTAGGTGACGGCGCTCTCGCTGTCACCCGGGCAGATGCCCTCCACGAGGGCGCTGAGCACGGGCTCTGGCTCGCCGTAGGCAATGGTGCGGCTAACGGCCGTCACGGTGACAGGGGCGGGGGCGATCTCCAGCGTGCCGGGGATCAGCGTGACGGGGCAGGAGCCGGTGACGTCATTCCCCTCCGCATCCAGTACGGTGACGGATGCGCCGGAGAAGCTGCCGGTATAGCTGCCGGCGTTCACCCCGGCAGCAGGCAGGTAGCCTTCCACCTGAAGGCTGAGGCCTGCCGGCAGGCCCGTAACGGTGACGCCTTCCACGCTGCCGGTGAGCGTCTCAGGCAGGGTTACGCCCTGCTGCTGCGCGCCGCTGTAAACGGTTTCTCTGCCGCCCACGATGACGGTGACATCCGGCACCGTGACGGTGAGCCTACCGAGATTCTCGCTGCGGACGCGGTAGTTTGAGGCAAGGGCGGTGGATGCCGAATCCTCCCAGAGGATTTCATAGCTGTTGATGCTGACGCCTGCCTCGGTGCGCGCACCGGTGGCGATGACGGGGGCCGTCTCGCCGTTCACGAAGCCGGCAACCGCGGCGCCGTCCAGCGCGGTGAGCGGGGTTCCGTCATAGACCTTCGTGGCGCTCAGCGTGGTGACCGTGAGGGACACCGGCAGAATCTGCAGGCGGCCCGGGCGCACGTAGAGCCCGACGCTGTAGTTCGGGTCGTCCGGGAGGTCGGCTTCCGTGAAGTCAAGAGAATAGGAGTAGTCCCCGACGTCTTTCTCAGCAATGGCGACGAGGCCGAGGCCCGGGGCCTCCGGATCCGGGCTGAGGTGGGAATCGGCCGCAACCCTGGTCCAGATCTGCTCGAGATAGCGCTCGGAATAGCCCGCGTTGCTGATGCGGACATAGTCGGTGATGCCCTTGTCGGGGTTGGTGAAGCCGGTGCGGTAGCCCTCGCCGGTGTAGACGGCGTTGGTCCAGCGGTCCGGCTCGATGCGGACCGTGACGCTGATGCGGGTGACTTCCAGTGCGCCGCTGATGTAGCGGACCCGGTAATAGCCTTCGGCGGCGTGGGGGCCGGCGAGCACGGCGTCAGCAGGCGTCACCAGGCAGACGCCGGCGTTCAGGCGGCCGTTTGCGGGCTCGTTCTCGGCGCCGTCCTGCTGGGTATAGAGCAGGGTGACTGCGGTGAGACTGTCGCCCTCCAGGAGGCCCTCGGCCGTCACCTGGCCGGAGAGCTCCTCCGCCATGGTGAGCGCCTCGCCGTTATACTGCCTGCGGGCGCCGATGGCGCTGACGGTAAGCTTCTTCTGGTAAAAGAGGGTGAAGACCAGCTCGCCCTGCTGCACGGTGGCAGAGGACACGGCATAGTCCGTGCCCGCGGCGGGGCCGGAGACCGCGGTCCCCTCCACGGCGGAGGCAAGCTCCCAGCCGGAGATGGGTGTGCGGCCCAGGGTGAAGGTGCTGCCGAGCTTCAGGGTCTGCACCGAGGGCGAAACGCCGGGGATGGCATTGCCCTGCATGTCAGCGTAGTTCACAGTGACGGTGACGCGCTGGGCAGCGGAATAAATGAAGTCCAGCACGTTCTGCTCGGCCTTCGCGGTGAGGATCAGCTCCTTCTGCGCGGCGTCGGGATGAATCTGCAGCCCCGCAAACTCGGGGAGCGCGGCATAGAGCTCCGCATAGTTCACGGCGGCGGCCTTTTCGAGCACGGAGAGAATGTTCCCGTCCACGTCTTCCACGACTTTGTCGGGCGCGATGCGGTAGTCCGTGTCCTCGAGCAGGTAGCGGACGGTGTAGGCTGTCTTCTCCACCTTGCCGGAATAGACAAAGGTGATCTCGTTGTCCCCGAGCTGAAGCGTGGTGCTTTTGCTGCCGGCGTCCGGGCGGTGGCCCGCCACGGTGACGGCCTGCTCGGTGACCACGGTGCCGACCCCGTTCGCAGGATCGGTGACGACGCGGTCGGGCACCAGCTCGGTGCCGTCCTCATCCACGTAGTGGACGGTGTAGCGGATGATGGTGTGGTTCCAGTGGGCGTAAAGCTGCCTGTCCTGGGTGACGGGCATCTGCCAGTCGTACAGGTCGCCGCCCTCGGCGGTCGTGTACCAGCCGTCAAAGGTATAGCCGGTGCGGACCGGGTTTGCGGGCCGGTCGGCCTTCGCGCCCCGGCTGAGGGTCTGGGCGGCAGGCGTCTCGCCCTCGCCGCCGTTCAGGGCGAAGCTGAGGGTGTACTGCGGCGGAATCCAGCTGGCGTAGAGGGCCAGGTTTGCGGCGGGCATCTCATTAAATTCATAAGGTGTGGTGAGGCCCGCGTCAGCGTACCAGCCGCCCCAGCTGTAGTCCTCCGAAAGGGCGGCGGGGCGCTCCGGCACAAGGTTGAAGGCATCGGAGCTGATGTCGGCGTCGAATTTGACGCCGGAGACCGTGTTCAGCTTCGTGCGGCCGTAGAAGTAGTCAATGGAATAAGTGTCGCGGTCGTAGTAGAAGTTGTACTCGGTGACGGTGGCGTTTTTGCCGCTGCCGGAATACTTGTGGTCGTCCTTGCTGCTGATGTAGGTGAAGCCGGAGATGTCCTTGGCGCTGAGCGTGCCAGAGCTGGACGAGTAGGTCTGGCTGTAGTCGGAATTGGTGTAGCCGTCGTCATCCGCGTTCTGCAGCCAGTAGTTGACGGTGCAGGTTTTGGCGTCGTTGCTCCACTGGGCGGTGAAGCCGACGGACGTCCCCGATGAAGGGAGCATGTCCGCGGTGACAAAATCGCGGCGGGTGACGTAGCGGACGTTCTGGCCGGAATTGAGCCAGCCGTTGAAGCCGACGGATGTTTTCCCGCTCATCCGCCCGGTCTGATAGGTACCGGTAACGCTGAGCGGCCACTGGGCGGAGATGTTCTGCCCCAGCTTCACGCTCATGCTGTAGGGCAGCGTGCCGGTGCCGCTGACGTTCTGGGCCGTCAGGGTGGCAGTGACGTTGTAGCTGCTCCAGCCGGAGCCGAAGGTGCCGGCGTTGAAGCTGAAGGTGTAGGTTTTGAGCCTGTAGTAGACGTAAAGCACCGAGGAGCCGTCGGCCCGGACGGTGACGCTGGATTCGCCATTCCGTTCGGTGTCGGCCTCCCATCCCGTGCGGGTCTTGGTGGGGACGCCGCGGGTGGAGGGTGTCACCACGTCGCCCACCTTCGCGGTGCCGGAAGCGGAATTGTCATAGACGAAGGAGGTGGCGGTACCGGCCTCGTTGTACTTTTCAAAGAGGTAGACAATGGTGTAGGGAACGGTGTCGCCTTCCCAGGCGGCGTAGAGCACGGTGTCTGCGGTGAGGGTCAGTTTTGCTTCCGCCGGGACCTTCAGCGCCTCGTCGGCATACCAGCCGCCGAAGGTGTAGCCCTCGCGGGCGGGATCCTGAGCCGGGAGCGCCACGGCCGTGCCGTAGGGTGCGACGACGCTGGGCACATAGCTGCCGCCATTGGATTCATAGGTGAGGGTATAGTCCCTGCGGGTGTAACGCACCGCGAACTCCTGGCCGCTGGCCTCAGTCACGGCGGCGCTCTCAACAGCCTCGAGCTCGGCATAGTCAAAGTCCTTGATGGTGGGGGTGACGTAGCTGCCGAAGACACCCGTCACATTTTCGCGGGTGCCGGGGATCTCAGTGTAGCCGGCGCCGTCCAGATCTTTCAGGTAGTAGACGAAGGAATAGCTTGCGCTGCCGCGCACAAACTGCACCTCGGTGCTGTATGCTCCGTCGCGGAAGTCGGACTCCGCGATCTCCACCTGCAGAACTTCGGGGTAGTAGATGGGCGCGCCCTTCACCTCGTCCTCGCTGGTTCGGGTGGAGGCGGGCACGTTCAGGGTGTAGGGCAGGGCGTAGCGGTCCACGTCGATGATCTGGGTCTCGAAGTTGACCCGCTGCCCGGCGTCGTTCAGGTAGTAGTAGACGGCGGTGACGGTGTAGACCTCAAAGGGGTGGTACTCCGCAACGACGCGCATGTTCCGCGTCACCGGCGTGCCGACGGAGACGGCGGTATCGGTACCCTCGATGACCCAGCGTGAGAAGACCCGGTCGGGCGAGAAGGGCGTCTGCGGGAGGGTGGTGACGGCGCTGCCGGCGTCAAAGTACTGCACAAGGACGTCGTCCTCAGGCATACCGCTGTCCTCGGCGCGGATGATGAAGGTGACGGTGTACTGCTCAGAAAAGGCGGCGTGAAGCTCCAGGTCGGAGAGCACGTCCTCGCCGCCCGTGTAGCTGCGGCCGTCCGCCTGCCAGCCCTGGAAGGTCTTCCCCCCGACAACGGGGTCCGAAGGCAGGGTCAGCCTGTCGCCGGAATAATAGGTGGCCTCTTCATAGGTCTCCCCTTCCACCAGGAAACGGACATGGAAAATCTGCTGGTCGTAAACCGGCCAGACATCGGTGTTCCCCTGCACGGGGACAAGATTCGTAAATAGACCGCCGGCATAGGCCCAGCTACCCGAGAAGCCCGCGCGTTCGGGCACATCCGGGATATCGTTGAGGCAGTAGTTGGTGTCGGCGCTGACGGTGCGGGTCTCCAGCACAGAGGCGGCGGAGAGATCCTCATCGGAACGGAACGTGACGGTGTAGGTGATGGCGTCGTAGTCCGGGACCACGGTGACGTCTTCCGTGGGAACATAGCTTTCGCTGATGCGGAATACCGGCATCCAGACCGTGCCCTGGCCTCCGGCCGAGGCCGCGCCGACCGCCCAGTACGCCACGTAGTCCTCGCGCGCAACGGGTGCGGGCAGGCTGCCGATGGCCTTCCCCTTCTCAACGGTAGTGGAAGAGTAGAGCTGATTGTCGCGGTCCAGGAAGGTAACGAGCCAGGTTTCGGATTCTTTGTCCTCGTCTTCGTCTTCCTCGGCATCCTCTTCCTCGGCGTCGGCGTCTTCTTCCGTATCTTCGTCTTCGGCGACGTCTTTCACTTTGTCTTCGTCTTCCGTAACGACTTCGTCTTTCGCGGCGTCTCCGGCGATGTCTTTATCAGCGTTGCCGGTTATCTCATCGGTATCCCCGTTCTGGGTATCCCCGGTGCCGCCGGCGGCGTCAGAGTGCTGATCACCGGCGGCTTCCGCCTCCCCGGAGGCGGCGCCTTCCGGCACCTGCGCGGGGGTCTCGTCCCCGGCACTGCCGCCGGACGCGGCATCGTCCCCGCCGGAAGACGGGGGTTCCAGAAAGACTTCGGTGGTGATGACCGGTTCCGGCTCGGGCTCGGGTACGTAGACCGGTTCCGGCTCGGGAACATACACCGGCTCGGGCGCCGGGATGTTCACCTCAACGGTCTCATAGCTGAGGCTCTCGGCCTCTGCCGCACCGGCGGACTCTACGGGTGCGGAATAGTCCTCGTCGTCCAGGGCCGTGGCGCGCAGGACCCGGTCGGAAGAGCCGTAAAGGGAAAACGACATGACAACCGTGAGCGCAAGGAACAGCGCCGTCACGCGTTTTACTATTTTTCTGGCTTTGTTACTCATCATCTCTGTTCTCCCCCGCCTTTCCCTCGCGGAACAGGCGAATCTCCTCTTTCAGCTTCTCTTCTTCGCCGCGGTATCGGGAGCGGCGGCTGAGGAAGGAGATACCCAGCAGCACGATGCCCAGCACCGGGACTGCGTCCAGCAGCAGGGACAGCAGCCCGGAAGCCGCGCCCGTCATGGCTGTTCCTCCCCGGAGTCTGCCCCGAAGCGACGGTTCAGCTCCGCCTTCTGTTCCCGGCGGGCGCGGTCCCGCAGGCCGATGTAGGCCAGATACAGCGCTGCGGCAGCAACGCCCAGCAGCACGGCGGCAAGATCCCCGGTCATGGCTTCGCGCTCCTCACGGTCTGTTCCCCGCGGCGCGTCTCGCGCCAGCGGGCTTCGGCTTCGGCCGCCCTCAGGCGGAGGGCGCCGAGGCGCTTTTCGAACATGCTGAAGTAAAACACATAGACCGCCACGCACATCAGCAGCAGGCACATCAGCAGCACATGACGGGTGGCGTCAGAGATGCCGCGGCCGGCGTCATCGAAGGCGGCCAGCGGCACATCCTCGTCCTCGATCTCATCGGCGGGGATCTCCTCCACCACGGTGACAATGAGAGTCTGCGGTTCGGCCTGTTCGGCATAGGCTGCCGGTGGCAGCATGGCCAGCAGCGCCAGTGCCAGCATCAGGCATATGAGGCACAGCAGCAGGCGGCGGACTTCCGGGCGGAATTTCAGTTCCTTCAGCATGGTAATCTCTCCTTATGTGGCAGAGTCAGGATGGAAGGGTCAGGGTTTCAGTGTGAGGGCGAGGTGCAGGGTATTGCCGATATAATCCGGGATATAAACGTCCCAGTTCTCCTGTGGGAAGGGGAACACCACGGTGCCGGCGGCGGCGTCCGCGGAGGCGGGGTAAAACACGGTGCCTTCCGCATTCAGGGCGTAGATGCCACGCCAGTCCACCCCGATGCCGGCATCGGTGACGGCGAGGGTGACAAAGCCATCCGCAACGGAACTGGAGAGCAGCACGGGGCTTTTGCCGTCCACCTCGGTCACCCTGCGGGTAAGCGAGGCCGTCTGGCGGTTTACCAGCTCCACCGTGACGGCAAGGTCCCCGTTGCGGGTGGGCTCAAGGGAAAAGGCTTTCGCGCTGTCTTCATACACCGGCAGGCTGCGGGTGCGGATTTTGGCTGTGACCCGGCGCACCGGCAGGGCCGAGCGCACCGTAAGCGTAAAGACCGGGAGCCCCCGGGGACCCACCGCCCCGCCCGTGAGCTGCAGCTGCGGCAGCAGGAACAGGGAAGGCAGCAGGAAGAACAGCAGCAGCAGCGCCGCCAGCACGCCGCGCTGAAGCGAAAAGCGCTCCCTGCGGTAAACTGCGTAGGAGGACAGCGCCTCCAGCGGGACGGTGTTCTCCTCAAGGCCGCAGGTCTGAAAAACGGATTCCAGCACCGAGGCCTGCTGCAGCGCGTCCAGTGCGGGCAGGCGGCCGCCGTGTGCGGCGGTGCGGCAGGACTCAATGCGCGTCTGCCCCGCCCCTGCGGGCTGGCCCCGGCGCAGGCGCCGCAGCCCACCGCGCAGCAGACGCCGCGTCAGGTGCGGGCTGAAGTTCAGCAGTTCGCCGGTGCGGGCCAGGCTGAAGCCCTGGCCGTAATGCATCAGCAGCACCTGGGACTCGGCCAGGGGCAGCTGAATCACCTGAGAGAGGGCATACTCGCCCCCTGGCGTGGGGACGCTGCGATCGGTGGTGCCGGCGCAGTGGCGGAAGCAGAGGCGGCACGCCCAGGGCATGAAGAGCTCCGGCTGCTGCAGGCCCGGGAGCCCCCGGCGGATGAGCACCGTGCACTCGGTAAGCGCCGTGCAGGCCGCATCCCGGTCGCCCAGCATGGCGACCAGATACGCGTAGTGCAGCTGAGCCGTGGTGGCAAAGAGCTCGGCAAAGGCATTGCCGCCGCCGAGGCGGGCGCGCTTCACCAGGTCCGTCAGGTAGGCATTGTCCAGCTGGTCCAAGGCTCAGTCACCCTCCTTCCCGCCGGCGGCCTGAAAGGCGCGGCGGTCCGAGAGCGCAACCAGCTCCGTAACGGACTTCACGCTCTCCCCCTCGCGGAAGGCCGTGCCGCAGGAATACGTAAGCGGGCCCTCGAGGTGGCTGAGATTGCGCGCGTCAACACCCTCACGCAGGCGCGTAAGGAAGCCCTGAAGACGGGCTTCGGTGCAGTCGCGGAAGATGGCGACAAAGCGGTTGCCGCCGTTGCGGCCGATGAAGCAGATGCCGTTGGCCGCGTTCATGAGAATCTCCGAAAAGTCCCGGATGGCGGCGTCCCCCGCCCCGTGGCCGAGACTTGCGTTGATGGCGGAAAGGCTGGTGAGCTCCAGCGTGACGCAGCCCATATCCTGCGGCAGGGGCCGGTTCAGAAACTGGGCGAGATACACGTCCACGCTGTAGCGGTTGGCGATGCCGGTGAGTGCGTCGGAATAGATGGCGTTGTCCAGCTCCAGGTTCTCCCGCTTCAGCTCGCTGTAGGAGTTAAAGTCGTACAGCAGGAAGAGGAATGAGACGCCCAGCGTCAGCCACAGCAGCACGGCCAGCAGGCGCACACTGCCCCCGAGGGCGATCGCCGAGGAGAGCGCGGAATCCCGCAGGACGGCAATCAGCGCCCCCACGGCCAGAGCGGCCAGCAGAAGGAGCTGGAAAGTTTTGATCAGGTCAAAGCGTTTCATATCGTATCCCAAGTCCGTTGTTCGTTTTCCCGTCCCGGAGACGGGACTTCACCGTGGAATGTGCAGGCCGCTGCGGCCGAGGGAGAGAAGGATCTTCCCCTGAATCTGGCGCAGCCGCACCTCGCCGAAAAAGCGGGAGTCTTTGGAGACGGGGCGGTTGTCGCCCAGAACGAAGACGTTCCCCTCACCGACTGCGTAAGGGTAGATGACCGTGGCCGTCTCAGGCTGAGTCTCGCCCCAGCGGTTCCAGGCCTCCTGCGCCTCGCCGTTTACCAGAACCTGCCCGTCCGCCACCGTGACGCTGTCGCCGCCAACGGCGACAATGCGCTTCACGTAATAATCCCCGGCGGGGACGCGCATGGAGATGATGTCCCCCGGCCGGTACGCCGGCACGATGCGCAGATACATCACGATCTCCCCGTCCTGCAGCGTAGGCGACATGGAATCGCCCCCCACCACGGAAAACCCGATTCCGAAGCGGAACAGCAGGAACAGGAAAAGCACCAGCAGGATGAAGCGGATGGAATCGTGCAGCCAGCCGAGCTTCAGCGCGTTGTAGCGCTCGAGTATTCTCTTTTTGCCCGCCGGGCCCGCGCCGCGTGTGCCGGCGCCGGTGCGGGTTGCTTTTATCGCATCCATCGGCAGCAGCCTGTGTCCTTCCGCAGTCCGGAAGGCGGGACACGGTGCGCGTCCAACCTGCCGGAACCATACAATTTCACATTATATATTATACTGGAAGACCGGCCCCTACTGCAAGAAAAACTTAAAGATTTTCGTAAGGGGCGGAGCGTCGCCCGCCGGCAGGCAGACTCCCGCCACTGTCAGAATTATACACCGGGAAGCGTCAAGAAAACCGTCAATAATCTGGGGAAATATGCGTCATCATCCTTGACACCGAAACGGCGCGTAACGGAACTGCTTTCTCCGGAAAGAACCTGAGTGAAAGGAAAATGAAGGGCAAAACTGCGGCCGGGCCAAGGCAGCGCGGAAAAACCGTACCGGAACAACAGAACGCCGCGCCGGTGAACATACCGGAACGCGGCGGAAGAACAGAGGCGCACCGACCTGTAAGGCGGTGCGCCGGTATTTCTGCGCCCTGCTCCGTGCTGAAGCACGCAAAGGACCGGGGCAGCGGGCTGAAATTGGACACGATTGAGAAGCTTTGCAGTGGGATGAAGATCCCGATAAGCGAATTCTTCAAAAAAGCGGGGAGTCGATGACGGACCTGCTGCCGCAGATCCGCCGGGATTAACGGTCCTTCGGCTGTTCTGCGTGATTATCAATGTGCTCACAGAGCAGCTCGATCTTCTGGGCCAGCGCCGGGACCGCACGGGGCAGACGCACGATTCTGCCAACTTTGTCCACAAAGGCATGTTCCGATCTTGCCTCGCAGATCAGCTCGTCCCCCTTTTTGATTTCATACCGTAGGATCAACCGGGCGCCGGTGAATGCAGCAATCGATACGGAGACAGAAAGCTCATCATTGAACGTGCAGGGCCTCCTGTAATCACAGGCAAGCGACCGGACCGGGGAATAAATGCCGCTCTGTTCCATATCCGAATAGGGATAGCCCAGCTGCTCCATGAAATCTATCCTGGCTTCTTCCATCCAGTTAATATAGCTGGCATGGTGAGCAATGCCCATCATGTCCGTTTCGTAGTATTGAACCTTACGCAAATACGGTTTCATTGATCAGAACTCTCCTTCCATAGCTTCATATATTCTTTCTTTGGCGGCCTAAAACACCGCTACCCACTGGCGGCAGTTCGGGCATGTGCCATGGGGGTAAGGCACCGGGAGAACTTCTCCGCTTTCAAACTCCCATACGGTGCCGCACAGCCTGCACGTTCCGACGAAGGTGCCGTGATCGGTGGCGCCGTTGCGGAAGTTGTTGTAGTGAACGCCATCCTCGGGGTCAACATCAATGGTGTCGTCCGGTTCGTTGTCGAAGTTGAAAAATGACATTGCTGAATCACCTCATCTCTTTTCCGGCGTCAGGGCGGTCTCCTGATCCCATTCGGAGAGAAACAGTTCCATAAACCGATGCCGGTTCTCCGCCAGTTCCCTTGCGGTTTCCGTATTCATCTCATTCTTCAGAAGAAGAAGTTTTTCATGAAAGTGGCAGATGGAATCATCCAGACCCCGCCCGTGTTCTCCGCCGAAGGCAAAGGTCCTGGCGATGCCGATCGCGCCGATTGCATCCAGCCGGTCGGCATCCTGAACAATCCGGCCCTCCGGTGTTTCGGGGTGCTTTCCCCGGTTCTTACTGAAAGAGACCGCGTTAACCGTCTCACAGATCCGCTCAATTCTGTCCGGATTTACCCCCTGAGAAGCGAGGAAAGCCCGCGCATTGGCATTATTCTCCGTGCTGAACAGCTTGTGATCATCCGCATCATGAAGCAGAGCCGCCAGGGCGACAATCTCCTTGTCACAGTCCGGCTCCTTTTCCGAAATGTACATGGCGTTCCGGTAAACGCGCATGGTATGGGCGGCATCATGGCCGCCGGAGTTGTGCCGGAAGAGTTCTTCCACATATTCAACTGCAGCATCAATGACGGACATTTCCCCGCTCCCTTCCGAACGATGCAGCTTTCCTGATATGGAGATTGTAACACAGGAAGCGGGCCGGGGCAACTGAAAAACATTGTGGATCCCGCGCCAATTCTGTGGTATAGTGTCATCGTTCAGGTAAAGAGGGCGTGAGATATGAAAGAAAAGACAAAAGAGCTGCTCCTGGATCTTACCGGTGTAAAAGAGGCCTCCGAGACCGCTCAGACATGGCTTCAGGAGTCCGGAGCAAAGCGCAGGGATATCATCCGCCTGCGGATGGCGGTGGAAGAGCTCGCCACAGATCTTTGCCGCCACGGCGAAGGACAGCTCCGCGCGGAGTTCAGGTTCTTCCGGCGCTTCGGGCGGGATCACCTGCGCATCCGCTACGGCGGCGAAAAGTACGACCCCACCGCCCCGTCCGGCGGCGAGATGGAGGAGTTCACCGCCCGCATCCTCGCCCAGACGGGCATCACCCCCACTTGGCGCTGGCGGGACGGGCAGAACGAGCTTCTGTTCCGTATGGCGGGCAAACGGCATCCGCAGCTCGAAATGCCGGGCTGCGTCGTCCTTGCGGTGGCGGTCGACCTGCTGGACCGGGACAGGCTGAGGACAGAATAAAAAGAACAGAAAGATCACCGGGGGCGAAGGAAGATCCTTTGTCCCCGGTGCTGCCGTATTCCGTGACGCCGCGGTTCCCGGCGGGATCACGTTATAAAAGCAGAGTTCCGGCCTGTGCTCCGGTGTAAACCGGAATGAACACAGGCCGGAATCTTTGTCAGATTTGCGCCAGCTTTTCCCTGTACGCCTCAATCGCGTTAAAAATCCCGTCTTCGGACAACACACCGCGGGGAAGGCCGGCCGGGAGTTTCCCTGCTTCATCCGCTTCAAAATCCGAGCGCCACAGAGGGCTGTGGTAATACTCATCCAGGATCCTGACATCCTCGCGGATGCTGTCCTCATGCATATCAGGGCTGTTATTCCAGGCGACGACTCGGTTCAGTCTAGTTTCCATCTCACGGATCCGCCGGAGCCTGCCGCACATGGCCGCCGGCCTGCTGATGTTCTCTGTCATATCACGCCTTTTACAGACCGAGTTTTGCGGCCAGTTCCTTCTTCTTGATTTTGATGGCGCGCTTTGCGGCGTAGGGCAGCAGCTTTTTGGGCTTGCCGTCTTCACGGGTGACCATATCGGAGCATTCGGGCAGGTCGCGCTCCAGATGGATGGCATCGAACATGCAGCGGGTGGTGCACAGGCCGCAGCCGATGCACTTGTTCGGGTCCACTACGGAGGCGCCGCAGCCCAGGCAGCGGCTGGTTTCCAGCTTCACCTGCTCTTCGGTGAGAGTGCGGCTGAAGTCCTTGAAGCTCTGTCTGCTGACCTTTTCGTTGACGCCGGCTTCCTGGCGCTCCGGCTTCTTCACGGCCGCAGCCGGGAGCACAATGCTCTTCTTGTCCAGCTCAATGAAGTCGCGGCGGTTGCGCCCAAGCTCCAGCGAGGTGTTCGGTCGCATGAAGCGGTGCATGGAAATGGCGGCCTCGCGGCCGGCGGCGATGGCGTCGATGACGAACTTCGGGCCGGAGAACACGTCGCCGACGGCGAAGATGTCCTTCTGCGCGGTCTGGTATGTGAGGGGCGCCGCCTGCACGGTGCCGTTCGGGTTCAGGACCATGGCTTCGGGCTCGATGCCGCCCATGTCGATCTTCTGGCCGATGGCCGCGATGACGGAATCGACCGGCAGTTCTTCAAACACGCCGGTACCGACGGGCCTGCGGCGGCCCTTTTCATCCGGCTCGCCGAGCTGCATGACCTCAACCTTCAGGGCGACGGCCCTGCCCTTCTCATCGCCCAGCACTTCGGCGGGCGCCGCCAGGAAGCGGAAGGTCACACCCTCCTCTTCGGCTTCGCGCACTTCCAGGTCTTCGGCGGGCATCTCGTCCCGGGTGCGGCGGTAGACAACGGTGACGTCCTCGGCGCCCAGACGGGTGGCACAGCGGGCCACATCAATGGCCACGTTGCCGCCGCCGACCACGGCGACCTTTTTCCCGACGCGGGGGCGCTTGCCCTCGGCAACCCGGTGCAGGAAGTCCACGCCGGAGAGCACATTCTTCAGATCCTCACCGGGGATGTTCATGGTGGCAGCCTTCTGCGCGCCGATGGCCAGGCAGAAGCTCTCATAGCCCTCTTCACGCAGTTGCGGAAGGGTGAGGTCTTTTCCGATTTCCACGCCGCAGCGGATCTCCACGCCCATTTCCTTCAGGACTTCGATTTCGGCATCGATGACGGCACGCTCCAGCTTGTAGGCAGGGATGCCGTAGCGCAGCATGCCGCCGGGCAGCGGGTTCTTTTCGAATACGGTGGGATAGTAGCCCATCTGCGCCAGATAGAATGCACAGCTGAGGCCCGCGGGGCCGGCGCCGATGACGGCGACCTTGCGGCCTTCAAAGCGACCGTAGCGCTTCATGGAGTGGATGGGCGGAATGTAGCGGGTTTCGGCACAGAGGTCCTGGTCGGCGATAAACTTCTTCACAGCGTCGATGGCCAGGGCTTTGTCGATTTCGCCGCGGGTGCAGGCGTCTTCGCAGCGCTTGTTGCAGACGCGCCCGCAGACCGCCGGGAAGGGATTATCCTGCTTGATGAGAGCGAGGGCGTCGGCGTAGCGGCCCTCGTTTGCCAGCCTCAGATAGCCCTGGATGGCGATGTGCGCGGGGCAGGCGGTCTTGCAGGGGGCGGTTCCGGTGTCGTAGCAGTTGGTGCGCGCATCGTAGCGGTAGTTGGGGTTCCAGTGCTCCACGCCCCAGGGGGTCTCGTCCGGGAGTTCGGCCTTTGGGTATTCGACCTCGCCGTTTACGGTGCAGAGCTTCTGGCCGAGCTTCACCGCACCACCGGGACAGACTTCCACGCACTTGCCGCAGGCCACGCACTTCTCCTTTTCCACGTGGGCCACATAGGCGCTGCGGGACATGTTCGGGCAGCGGAAGAACTGGCTGGCACGCAGGGCGTTGCAGGTGGCGATGTTGCAGTTGCAGATGCCGATGGTCTTGTCGGCGCCGTCGAGGTTTGCAACCTGGTGCACACAGCCAAGCTCCTCGGCCTTGCGGAGAATCTCCTTCGCCTCGTCCAGGGTGATGTAGCGGCCGCGGCCGGTCTCCACGATGAAGTCCGCCAGCACGGCGGTGGCGATGCACATCTCCTCCGGGTCTTCGCCGCTGCCCTCGTCAATTACCTCGTGGGACATGCGGCACACGCAGGGCATGGCGGCCAGCTTGTGGCCGTACTTGTCCAGCCAGAAGGAGAGCTTTTCACAGTCGACGGCTTCGGTGGTGCGTTCGATGGCCTTTTCCACCGGGATGACGTGCATGGCCATGCCGGCGCCGCCTGGAGGCACCAGCTCCGTTTTGCCCAGCAGGGGCTGGAAGGCCATGCGGTCAAAGATGTAGGTTGCCTCCACGTGCTCGTCCACCATGGACTTCTTCATGCCCATGTATTCGCCGCTGCCTACAATGTACGGCGGGACGGAATACATGCGGCCCTTCTCTTCGTCCGTTTCAAAGTCACAGATGCCGACCTGGCAGAGCTGGTCAAAGATGGGCTGGAGCTCGGACCAGGGGCGCTTCTGGAGCTTTTCCAGCTGCGGGATGGTGTAGTACTTGTGGATCTTCATCTTCAGGGCCACTTCGGCCATCTCATCCGTGACGAAGGGATCCATGCCGTAGTACTCGGCGTCGGTGGTTTTGATGTCCTTGATGAACATCCGGTCGGTGATGTGCAGGGCAAGCTTTTTAATCAGCGGGCGCGCCTGATCTTCCGGAGTGAACTCGATGGGCGGCTTGATATTCATCCATTTGTCATACTGTTCCTGCCACATCGGGTCACCGTATCTGGTGTCTGCCATGGTATTCTCCCCCTCAAAAAAATATCGTGTGGTCTGCAAATTGTATGGTCCTGATAGAACCATTATAACAGACACAGGTGGATTTGCAAGGAAGTTACACAAGGCTAACCTGCAGGCGGATTAGAATGTCAATGCGCATCTTTTACAGGAAGACCTTTTCAGGAACGGGCTGATCTGGTATAATCAGCTCAATACCGGTTTGCGGAGGAAAAGACTTGAAAACTGAGAAGCGCGTTTCTCCCGCCAGGCGGATCATCGGCGGCATTCTGCTTGTGCTGGCTTTGCTGCTGACCGCCGACGTTGTGATCGTCATGGTGCATAAAATGAATGCCGTGGTTCTGAAAGCGGATTACCAGGCCGTTTTCCGGTATGAACTCGTTCTCTGTGCGGTTCTGCTGATCTTTGCGGCAGACGTCCGGTTCAATCTCTTTACCCGGTCCCGATACAGCATCCTGCGCGTCATCGGCTGGGTTCTGCGCATCGGCGTCCTGCTTTTCACCGCAGTGATCCTGTTCTTTTTCGGCAAAGTGGTTTCCGGCAGTCTGATCCGGACTGCGGGCCAGGCGGACCATGCCCTGGTGCTCGGGCTGGCGCTTGAGAACGGTGAGCCGACGCCCGACCTGCTGGCAAGGCTGGACACTGCCCGGGAGTATCTGGCGGAGTATCCGGAGGCGAAGCTGATTCTGACCGGCGGCAATGCGGACGAATCGGGCCGCACGGAGGCCGCCGTCATGCGGGATATTCTGACGGAGAGCGGCGTGCCGGAGGAGAAGCTGATTCTCGAGGACCGGGCAAAAACTACAGTGGAGAACTTTAAGAACGTCGCGAACATGATTTCCACGGGAGATCCCATTGTCATGATCAGCAGCGATTATCACATGGACCGTGCGGTGCGAAACGCAAAGGAAGCGGGCTTCACCGAGGTGATGAGGCTGCCCGCGGCCTCGAACCTGCTGGCCTTCGGCGCGAACATGATGTCCGAAGTCATCCTGAATCTGAATGACCTGACGAAGGGATAAGTTCCTCCCCCGTCAGGGGATTGGCGGGCCACTGAGAATCAGCGGCCCGCCATGATATACCAGATCCGTCAGGGTGCTTCCCGTCCGAATATCCTTTCACAGAACTCCTCAACCAGGCGCGTATACCTCGCTTTATCCGTGATATAGCTCAGGCCGTGATCCGCGCCCGGGAAGGTATAACGGGTGATCTTCTCCGGATTGGCTTCGGCAATTCTCCGGCTCATTTCGCAGGGGACAAGACCGTCCTCCTCGCCGTGAATGATCAGGATTGGAACTTTGGACTGCTTCACGGCCTCCACGGCGTCCGCACCCGTCAGGGAAAAATCTCCAAATACTTCAGCTGCCAGGGCTGCCATCGGATAGGCAAGCTTCATCGGCAGCTTTTTCCTGCGGCCAAAATCCGTGATGATCTCCGCCGGCGACGTAAGCGGGCAGTCCGCCAGAATACCCCGCATATTTTCGGGAAGGCGCAGCCCGGAAGCCATCAGCACGGTTCCCCCGCCCATGGAGATTCCGGAAAGAAGAATCTTCAAATCCGCGCCAAAGCGTTCAACGGCGTAATCGATCCAGCTCAGCACATCATACCGCTCTTTAACGCCGAAGGTTATGGTATGGCCCTCGCTTGTGCAGTGCGCGCGTTCTTCAATCAGCAGGACGTTGAGCCCCATGTTGAAGCAGATCTCCGCTCCCCCGCAGAAGTCCCGGGAAGGCGTGCCGCGGTAACCGTGACAGAGGATGGCAAGCGGAGCGCCGTCCTTCATGTGATAATACCGGCCCGCCAGACGCAGGCCGTCATAAGAGCGGATATGGACACGCTCGTACGGTCTGGCATTGAGCCGGTCAATCATGGCAATGCTGCGGTTATGCTGCTCTTCGCTCATCCGGATCATAATCCGGTGATCGTCATTCTGCTTTCCCCGCGGGGAATAAAAACCGTAGCGGTAAATACCATAGGCTGTGGCCGTGACGGCGGAGACTGCCGCCGCTGCCGTGCCGGCAACAAAATATTTGAGAGATTTCATATTGCCCGATCAGACCCTTCTTGCGTGTCTTCTTCCGGCTGTCGTAAGCTTTTGCGATTTTCTGAACTTTTCAGTACAGCTTCGCGCCGGCCGGAATGCTCGGGTCGACCATCAGGAGATGGAGCTTTTCTTCCTCGCCTTCATGGTGCACGGCGGATATCAGCATGCCGCAGGACTCGATGCCCATCATCGGTCTGGGAGGCAGATTGGTGATGGCGATGCAGGTCTTCCCTATCAGCTCCTCCGGTTCGTAATAGGCATGAATTCCGCTTAAAATGATGCGGTTTTCGCCGGAACCGTCGTCCAACACAAACTTTAAGAGCTTTTTGGACTTCTTGACCGCTTCGCACTCCAGCACCTTCACGGCACGGAAATCGGACTTTGAGAAGGTCTCAAAATCAACCAGATCCTGGAAGAGAGGCTCGATGACGAGCTTCGAAAAATCAGGCTTTTCCGCATCGAAGAGGGGCATTGCGGGGTCGTTCACCGCGGGTGCGGGGGCTGCGGGGGCGGTTTCCGCCTCCGTTTCCTCAACCGGGTTTTTGGAGTTTTCGGAACTTTCCGAGGCCAAAGGTTTCATGGTCGGGAAGAGGAGCACGTCGCGGATGGCGGCGGAATCCGTCAGCAGCATGCAGAGGCGGTCGATGCCGTAGCCGATGCCGCCTGTCGGGGGCATGCCGATTTCCAGCGCGTTGAGGAAGTCTTCATCCGTGGTGTTGGCCTCTTCATCCCCCTTGGCCAGCATCTCCTCCTGGGCGCGGAAGCGCTCGCGCTGGTCGATGGGGTCGTTCAGCTCGGAATAGGCGTTGGCCATCTCCCAGCCGTTGATGAAGAGTTCAAAGCGCTCCACATACTCGGGGTCGTCCGGCTTGCGCTTGGTGAGGGGCGAGATCTCCACCGGGTGCTCGGTGATGAAGGTGGGCTGAAGGAGATGCTCCTCCACAAACTCCTCAAAGAAGAGGCTGAGGATGTCGCCTTTGCCGTGGCGCTCTTCATAGGCCACGCCTTTGGCCTTTGCGGCGGCGCGGGCCTGCTCCAGGGTGTGAATCTCCCGGAAGTCGACGCCGGAATACTGCTTCACGGCATCGGTCATGGTCATGCGGGCAAAGGGTTTGCCGAGGTCAATCTCGACGCCGTTATAGGTGACCACATCGGTGCCCAGCACCTCCCAGGCCACGTGGCGGTAGAGGTTCTCGGTCAGGTCCATCATGCCGTGGAAGTCCGTGTATGCCTGATAGAGCTCCATCAGGGTGAACTCGGGGTTGTGGCGGGTGTCCATGCCCTCGTTGCGGAAGACACGGCCAATCTCATAGACCTTTTCCAGGCCGCCGACAATCAGGCGCTTGAGGTACAGCTCCAGCGAGATGCGGAGCTTCAGGTCCTGGTTCAGGGCGTTGAAGTGGGTCAGGAACGGGCGCGCCGCGGCGCCGCCGGCATTCTGAACCAGCATGGGGGTCTCCACTTCCAGAAAGCCGAGGCCGTCAAGATAGCGGCGGATGCTGCTGATGATGCGCGAACGTTTGATAAAGGTGTCGCGCACATCCTGGTTCATGATGAGGTCGACATAGCGCTGACGGTAGCGCAGGTCGGTATTCGTCATGCCGTGGTACTTTTCGGGCAGCGGGCGCAGCGACTTGGAGAGCAGCTGCAGCTTTTCCACATGCACCGAAATCTCCCCGGTCTGGGTGCGGAAGACATAACCCGTGACGCCGATGATGTCGCCGATGTCGAATTTGCGGAAGTCCTGGAACTCCTGCTCGGAGACGGCGTCCTTGCGAACATAAAGCTGGATCTGGCCCTCGCGGTCCTGGATGTGGCAGAAAATTGCCTTGCCCATGCCGCGCTTGGAAAGAATGCGCCCGGCAACGGAGACGGTGCGGTTTTCGAAGGCGTCGTAGTTCCGCCGGATGAGGGCGGAGTCCGCGCTGCGGACAAAGCTGGTGACCCGGAAGGGGTCTCTCCCCTCGTCCTGAAGGGCCTTCAGCTTATCGCGGCGGATCTGCAGAAGCTCAGAGAGTTCCGCTTCGGGAGCCGGGCTCTGAGCGGTTTCGGGATTCAGACTGTCCTTACTCATGAACGGCGGCCCTCAGGAGTTGACCACCGAAAGCAGACGGATGCATACCGTGCCGGAGGGAGCCTCGATGGTGACCTCGTCCCCTGCGCGGTGGCCGATCAGGCCCTTGCCGACCGGGGAGTCGTCAGAGATGCGGTGCTCGCGCGGGTTGGCTTCCTGGGAGCCGACGATCTCATATTCCTCTTCAAAGTCCTCATCCAGATCCAGCACGCGCACGCGGCTGCTCAGGGTGACGGCATCGTGGGGAAGATTGTTTTCGGCGTTGTCGACGATTTCGGCATGCTCAATCAGGTCCTTGTATTCAGCGATTTTGGAATACAGACGGCCCTGTTCCGTTTTGGCCTCGTCGTATTCGCTGTTTTCAGACAGGTCGCCGAAGCTGCGGGCTTCCTTGATCTGCTCGGAAACCTCCTTCGCGCGCTGGGTCTC
>CAZBXX010000014.1:0-31388 GCA_964495965.1 uncultured Oscillospiraceae bacterium
CGGCGTGCGCCGGAAGACAAGCTTTTCCTCAACGGCGGCTTTCCACTCATCGTGATTGATATAACCCTGCTCATACATTTCCCGCAGAATCACTTCCTGGCGGTTTTTGTTGTTCTCTTCATTGTAGAACGGGTCATAATAAGTCGGCATGTTGGTGATGCCCACAATGGCGGCACATTCGGCAAGGCTGAGGTCCTTCACATCCTTGCCAAAGTAGGTGTGCGCGGCTATCCCGACGCCCCAGCAGCCTTCTCCAAAGTACACCGCATTCAGGTACCACTCCAGAATTTCCTGCTTGTCGTATTTTTTCTCCAGTTCCAGCGCACCGAAGATTTCCGTCAGCTTGCGCTGCACGGTGATTTCATCCTTGCCGGTCAGGTTTTTCAGCAGCTGCTGCGTAATCGTAGAGCCGCCGTAACTGGTTTCCATCCTGGCAAACATCTGTACAAACGCCCCGGCAGTCCGAAACCAGTCCACACCCTTGTGCTCATAGAAGCGTTTGTCTTCAATGGCAATGACGGCCTGCTCCATGTACTTCGGAATATCCTCATATTCCACCCAGATGCGGCGCTGCTCACCGCCGATGTTGATGCCCTCCTGCCACTGGCCGGACAGGTCCTGATACCAGATGGTACTGGCCTCGCTGAGCTGATAATCCTCCAGGGACAGGTCCAGATCGGGCGTCAGGCAGGTTTTGACATAGTAAGCAAAAATACAGGCAAACAGCACCCCGGCAATCAGCAGGATCAGCAGGATCGAACCGATCACGCGCAGTATGGAACCCAGCAGGGTGGAAGTGACCTCGGCAGTAACCCCGGCAGCGTGCAGCGTGCCGCGCATAACCCGGCGAGCCTTGAAACCGGAATCCGCTTTGGATTTTGCTTCTGCCATCTTACCACCTTCTTTCGCCATTGTCCGGGCTGCTTGCCTCTGAAGCAGAGGATGCCTGTACCATTCTGTACGGGACAGACTACCGGGGTATTATAACACAGCTTGTCAACATCGCATAGCGTTCCGCTAAAAGTTTTAAAAGTTTTTAAGAAGCGCCGCCTGCCGCCTTGTAAGGATTCTGGGAATATGATATGATACCGCCAGAACAGAGGGAGCGGAGACGGAAACTCATGAGCCTGTTGAACCCGATCATTCACGGACAAATACGGAATCCCGGCAGAACTGGGCGCAAAAATCCTGTTCTGCGAAAAGCGGCTGCGCTGCGTTGCCTTACCGCGGCTTTTCTGTTCACTTCCTGTGTGCTGAGCGGCTGCGCCGGCAACACGGAGGCCGCTGAGTCTTCAACAGCTGCAGCGGATGCCGGACAGGAGTCCCCGGCTGTGATCTTCCCTCACTACGAGCTCAAAACATCTGTGGTCAGTGAAGGGAAAGAAGCGCTCCGTGTTCAGCAGGCGGACGAGAACGGATTTCTGGTCATCCTGAACCGAAAAACAGGGGAAGAGATTCCGGAAGAACTTCAGGAAGATCCGGATTTTGTGAATGACGGCCGCTATGAGATTTATGAGGATGAGCTGCTTACGGTTCAGCCGGACGGGAAGCGGCAGAAGCTCCGGCACTACCGGCTGCTCGCTGCCCCGGAAGATACGGAAGACAGAAAGGAATACTTTTCCCAGACCCGGATTCGTGCGGTCCGCCGCCTTCAGGACGGGACGCTGGCCTCGGTGGAGAGCAGCTTTGAGAGCTGGCAGAATGCAACCGGAACGCCGCGCTACCAGACCAGCAGCTGTTACTATCTACGGATTCTGAAGGAAACCGGAGAAGAGATCAGCACCAGCCTTCTGGAAACGGAGAATAACGGACAGGGGCCGGATTTTACGCAGCTGGTTGCGCTGGATGAAAATGTGCTGGCCGTTCCGCAGGGGAATGCCGTCCTGTTCTTCGGAACGGATGGGAAGCGGCAGTTTACGGTGGAAACCCCGTTCCCGGTCAGCGAGTTGTGTGAAGCGGGGGCGAACAGCCTTGCCGTGATTCTGAAGCAGGGCGGGCAGTGCTGGCTCAGCCTGGTTGACGCCGCTGCGCGGTCGGTTACAGTCCCGGTGGAACTCCCCCCAGATGTCCACGGCTTCTCCCGTGGCGTGGAAGAGAACAGCCTCTGCTGTCTCCGCCGTTCCGAAATCTTTACAGTTGACGTGCAAAGCTGCATTCTGCGGAAGCTGGTCTCCCTGTATTCCCTCGACGTGAACCCCTCCACGCTCGGCGCATATGCATTGATACCCGGCGGGAAGCTGATGCTGCTGACCAATGCATGGAATCCGGAACCGGAGGCGGTTGAGACGGTTGTCATCACCGCAACGCCTTCGGAGAAGAACCCGGACCTGTCACCGGATGCCACTGTGTCACCGGACTCCGCGCAGACGGTGCTGACGCTGGGCTTCCGGAACATGTCGGACCGTCTTGAAGAACTGCTCATTGCCTTTAACCGCTCTCAGAAGGCGATCCGCATTGAGGCGCTGGATTACGGGAACCTGACAGAGGATCAGCTCGTTGAAGACTGTCCGGATCTTACGGTGATGGACGATGCGCTCTACCGCCGGCTTGCGGGGGAGCGAAAGCTTGCGGACATCTCCGCCATGTTGGCGCAGGATCCGGAATTTGGCGGCGCGGCGGTTCCGGAAAGCATCCGCATTTCACTCTCTGAAGAAGACGGCAGCCTGAGGCGCCTCGCCGGTGTGTTCCGGCTGGAAACCATGGCCTGCGATGCGGACACTGTGGACGGCCGGACCGAGCTTGCCATGGAAGACCTGCGGGAACTGCTGCGGGACATGCCGGCAGGAAGCAGCCTCTATGAACCGTATTATACCTATGACCGGCTTCTCAACGCGCTGACCGCCGTGAACCGGCGGGAACTGGTGGCGGACGGGCATCAGAACGCCACGCTGTACGCAAGGCTGCAAACCTTTTCCGGACTGCAGCCTCAGCGCTATGACTATTCGTCCTATGCGGCGAATACTGCCAGCATGGAGAGCAGAATCTACGAGGGCAGGCTTCTTCTGCTGCAGGCGCATATCGGGTCTCTGCAGGAACTGAAGTGGTATGATGCCTTCTTCCCGAGCGAAGCCTGCTTTGTCGGCTGGCCAACGGAAACCGGGTCCCGGTCCATCTTCTGCTTTGACGAGCAGCTCGGCATTGCCTCACATTGCGACCCGGAAAAGCTGGAAGCCGCCTGGCAATTCCTGCGCTGCCTGCTGCAGGAGAATTATTGCCGTGACAGTTATGGTTTTCCGGTTAACACCGCTCTTCTGACCCGACTGCTGGATGAGGATGCGGCCGCGGTGTCTTACCGGATGGATGAAGACGGAGAATTCGAGCTGGATGATGAAGGCGAAAAAATCGAGCGTCCCCGCAGCAGCTGGTATTCTCCGGAATGGCGCAGACACTATGAGTATTCGCTGACCGATGCCCAGCGGGATAAACTGCTGACTATGATGGATCATGCGGTCTGACTTCCTGCTTTAGGACGGTCAGGGGACTTTGTGAGATTTGCGGATGTCAACACAGTGGGACCTGCGGATGTCAACCGGGTTGTTGCCAGCTGACCGGCAGATTCCGTTTTATGCGGGTATACTGTGCCTAATTATTTACAGATTCGTTCTTTACAAAAATGCGGTGCTATGGTAACCTGTACAGTACAGAAACAGGGAATAAGCTGCCCAGTGCAGTGAACCCTTGCATAAAAATCTTAAATCTGGAGGTATCATCATGAAAAAATGGGTATGTCCGGTTTGCGGCTATGTCCATGAAGGGGATACGCCCCCTGAAAAGTGCCCGGTCTGCAAGGTGCCCGGTGAGCGGTTCACCCTGCAGGCGGAAGAACTGACCTGGGCTGCTGAGCACGTACTCGGCGTCGGCAAGGTATTTGGCGATGATGTTCCGGAAGATGTTCGGGAGCATATCATTGACGAACTCCGTTCCAACTTTGTGGCAGAGTGCTCGGAAGTCGGCATGTACATGGCCATGGCGCGCGTGGCTTACCGGGAAGGCTATCCCGAGATCGGGGATTACTGGAACAAAGCAGGCTTTGAGGAAGCCGAGCATGCCGCCAAATTTGCGGAACTGCTGGGCGAGGTGCTGACGGACAGCACCAAAAAGAACCTGCAGATGCGTGTTGACGCCGAAAACGGCGCGACCGCCGGCAAGTTTGAACTTGCCAAGTTGGCAAAGAAATACAATCTTGACGCTATTCACGACACCGTCCATGAGATGGCCCGTGACGAGGCCCGGCACGGCAAAGCCTTCAAGGGCCTGCTGGACCGTTACTTCGGCAAATAACTATCGAAGGCAATCAGCCGAATGATTTTATGAAAGGAGCTTTAAGCAATGAAATACGTTTGCAATCTCTGCGGTTGGGTTTATGATGAGGAAGAGGCCGGCGTGAAGTGGGAAGACCTCCCCGATGATTTTGCCTGCGAACTCTGCGGCGCCGGCAAGGATGACTTCTCTCCAGAAGAGTAAGCGGGAAGAGAAGCAGGTATCTCATCAAGTTTATATCAGCGAGAAAGCGGGCGGAAACGTCCGCTTTTTCTTGCACCCGGAAGAAGAATATGCTATACTGCATCTGTTATGGCTGACAGTCGGAACGGTCCCAATTCGGGGCTGATCTTCCGGATTTCAGGGAAAGGAAAATGACGATGGGCGGTAAAAAGTGCAAATTCTATGTGGAACGCGGCAGCTTCGGTGTTCATGCCATGATGATCCTGATGGCTCTGTCCGTTGTGTTCCGCCTGATTGGCTGCTGGGGCTTGTGGAATGAACGCAATGTTGCGGTGCTTCAGATTGCACTTCCGGTTTTCAGCGCGCTGCTGCTGATTGCACTGGTATGGCTCTTCGGCAGGCGGGCTCTCTGGCTCAGTTTCCTGCCGGTGTTGCTGGGCGCCGTGTTTTTCATTGCAAAATCGCTCAGCTTCGAAAGCCTGCTGCATACAATCCTCTGCATTGTTCTGTATGTTGCGGTGATTGTGCTTTATTTCTGTACGGTTTTCGGCATTATCCGCACCAAATGGGTGCTGGTGGCGCTGTTCGGGCTGCCGTTTCTGTATCATGTTTTCGTGGAGGACCTGCCCGCCCTTCGCGATACGGTGAATCCTGTCAGCTTTGCCGCCGGCATGCAGGAAATGAGCGTTCTCTGTATTATTCTGGGGCTGTTTTTCCTTGCGCTTGCCTTGAAAAAAGAAGTGACGGAAGCAGCGGAGGAAGCCCTTCCCGGAATCAAGGGACCGAAAGCAGTCTTCCCCAAAAGGCGGGAAGATTCGTCAGCGGATTCTTCCGAGACTGTCCCGCCGCCGGCTGTGGCGTCATCTGAAGAAGGTTTCGCTGAAGCTGAGAGCTCTGCCGGCTTTTCATCTCCCGGAAATTCAGAGACCATTTCCCATTCAAAAGATACGCATATTGATTCTTAAGCAAAAAACAGGGAGCAGTTTATGAGGGTGCCGTCGGCACAAAAGAACACTGGCAGGTGGCCCGGACGCCGAAAGCCTTATCTGTTGCTTACGGCTGCACTGCTTGCCCTGCTTGCGGTGGCGGCTTTCGTTCTGCTGCGCAACTCTTCCGAAGCCCGTGCAGCGGAGTATACTCTCCGGGCCAGGGACAGTTACGCTGCGGGGGACTACGAAACAGCTCTGCTGTACCTGCGGCGTGCGGCTCAGCTTGGAGAAAAAGAAGAGCTGCTGATGCTGATGGCGGACTGTTATGAGGCGATGGAGAACTATCCCCGTGCTTTGGAGACGTTACGCCGCCTGAATACTTCGGATCCGGCTATCGCCAGCCGGATCCAGACAATTGAGCACAAGCGAAACCTGCAATCCGGCGCCGAGACGGTCAGCGTTGCCGGAATGGAGTTCGAGCGTACAGCTAAGACCGCGGTCCTGGACGATCGGGATCTGACGGACGATCGGCTTCAGGAGGTGACGGCGCTTTATGCACTGGACAGCCTTTCTCTGCGAAATAACCGGATCACCGATGTCAGCCCGCTTGCGGCGTTGGGCGGTCTGGACGAACTGGATCTTTCCGGCAATCGGATTCGGAATGTGGCGCCGCTTTCCGGAATCCGCGGTCTTCGGAGCCTGAAGCTTTCCGGCAATCCCGTTTCGGACTGCAGCAGTCTTGCCTCTCTTTCCAATCTGAGCAGTCTGGACCTGACAGATACCGGACTGAAAGAAGAGGATGTCCTCGCCCTAGCGGAAGCGCTTCCGCTCTGTGCCATCCGGGTGACAGCAGACGATACGGAAAAGACGGAAATCATTCTGTACTGCAACAGGCGTATTCGCGCCGACGTAACAGAGCTGCAGCTCAGTGGCCTCGGGCTTCGTGAGCTTAGCGCACTGGAAGCGTTTACAGAAGTCCGCACACTGAACCTCGGCGAAAACGAAATCGGAGACCTTCGCCCCCTGATGCGGCTGTCAAAACTGGAAGTGCTGGACCTCTCCGGGAACGAGGTTGCCGATCTGCGTCCGCTGATCGGTCTGCCGAAGCTCGTGAAACTGAACGTTTCCGGCAACCAGATTACAGAGACCGCTGCCGTCGGCACCATCGGGACGCTGGAAGAGCTGAATCTGGCCGGGAACCGGCTTTCGGATTTCTCCGGCCTGGGGAAGCTCAGCAGACTGAAAACTCTGGATCTCAGCGCTACCGGAGTAAAAGATGTGGTGCTGTCGGAGTTGTCCGGTCTGACCGGTCTGCAGCAGCTGAATCTGCAGGAGAACACAGGCCTGAGTGACCGGGCTGTCAGTACCCTGAAGTCGGCGCTGTCCGGCTGTACGATCCTGACATCCGAACTGATTTATGAAGTAGATTTTGCCGGCCACATGGTTCGCAGTGATGAAAAGTATCTGTCTTTTCCTGCCAGCGGAATCGGGGATCTGAACGGCTTGAGACAGCTGACCCGGCTGGAAGAGCTGAACCTGAGCGACAATGAGATTACCAGCCTCTACGCGTTTGAAATCTGCGGTTCCCGCGAAACGCTGAAGATTCTGAATCTTTCCGGAAACCGGATCTCAGATGTGACATCCCTGAATGCGCTGACTGTTTTGGAGGATCTGGATTTGTCTGACAATATGATCGAGGTAACGGTGGGGCTGGAGCGCATCAGCACCCTGAAACGGTTAAACCTCTCCGGAAATCCGGTGCTGGAAACGCAGCTGGCATCTCTGCGGGCGGCTTTACCGGACTGTGAAATCATTCTGAACGAAGGGAATTAGACACGGAGCAGAAGATGAGACTGGACAAGTATCTGAAGGTATCGCGCCTGATTAAGCGCCGGTCGGTTGCCAACGAAGCCTGTGACAATGCGCGGGTAACGGTGAACGGCCGCGATGCCAGGGCAAGCTATCAGGTAAAAATCGGCGATGTGATAGAGATTGCCTTTGGCAACCGGACTCTGCGCGTAGAGGTGACCGATGTGGCGGAAAACGTGAAAAAGGCGGAAGCCGCCGCCATGTACCGGGAGCTATGAAGCTCCGGAATCATTCTGTTATGTCTGCAGGCAGCCGTTAGAGCAGGTGTCGGCCGCACGGTATACACCGGAAAAAATAAAAATGCTCTCCCGCTTTCGGCGGGAGAGCACAGAAACGGAAGACTCCGCTCAGATCATATATTTTCTCAAAAATTCCGGTGCGAACTCGGGATCTGAAGTAATGGAAAGCACAAAACTGATGTGCTCGGCTTCGGAGAACTTATCCAGCCAGGTGATAAAAGCAATCAGAGCATCGGTATTTTTGTCGTTCACCAGCTTATAGAAGTTGTCAATGAAGAAGTGGGTAATGTCGTAGTTTCCGGCGTGAACCCCGCAGATCAGACCCTTCAGAAATTCATAGCTGCCAATGTCATAGACGCCCGCTTCCACCAGTCGGGCCTGATAGGGAATGTCAAATGTGAGTTTGCGCTCCTTTTCGAACACGACAACGTCGCCGGTCTCTTCTTTTACCGCCTCGCGGACCATCTCCACCAGCCGCTTTGTCTTGCCGCTTCCCTTCAGACCCATGAGAATGCTGACCATGGCAATCCCTCCATATCCATCATTTTGTTTCTCGGACAGAAGCCGGGGCCTGTTTCCGGGTAGAACAACAGGGTGGCCCCGTGTATCCTGATGACAGATTACCATTTTTTCCTGCCTGACGCAAGGCTTGAATTGTAAAATATTCGTTCTTCTTGACGAAGAACCGCAGGTATAGTAGAATCCTCAGCACTCACGGCAGAATTCCATCCCATCTGCAGCATCAAATCAGTACAGGAGACCGCTACATATGGATACGCTGTACATCGTTATCCCTGCCTATAATGAAGAAGAGAATATCGAACAGGTGATTCTCGACTGGTATCCGGTTGTGGAGCATCACAACAACTCAGGCGGGTCACGCCTGGTCATCATCGATGACGGCAGCAAAGACAGCACGTATTCAAAGCTCCTTCAGGCTGCGGAGGCCCGTCCTTTGCTGCAGCCGATGACAAAGCCCAACGGCGGGCACGGGGCTACGGTTCTTTTCGGTTACCGTTATGCGCTGCAGCAGGGTGCGGACTATGTGTTTCAGACCGACTCGGACGGGCAGACACTGCCGGAAGAATTTGAGCCTTTCTGGCAGGAGCGCGAACAGTATGACATGGTTATCGGCTGGCGCAAAGGCCGGCAGGATGGCGCCTCCCGCGTGTTTGTAACGAAGACGCTGAAAGCCGTTATCAAAACCTGCTTTGGAATTACCGTACCCGATGCCAACACTCCGTTTCGGCTGATGAAGGCCGAAACCATGCGGCGGTACCTGGATCTGATTCCGGAAGACTTCTTCCTTTCCAATGTGCTGCTGACCGTTATTTTTCATAAGAAAGGCTGTAAAGTGAAGTATATTCCCATCACGTTCCGGCCGCGGCAGGGCGGGGTGAATTCCATCAATATGAAGAAAATCTTCCGTGTTGGAAAGCAGGCCTTCCGCGACTTCCGGAAGCTTAACAGTGTGATTGACGGGAAACAATAAGGGCCTTTGAGGGCAGTGCTTCCTTAACAGGGAAATTCATCAGAAAAGCTGGAGAATCGAACGTGGTTCAGAATCATTTAAAACGGCAGAAGTGGGAGGAAGTCCTTTTTTGTGTGGCGGTATTCGCTGCCATGCTGGTGTTTTTTACTGTTCTTCACCCGATCCCCATTATGGACGAGGACGATGTCATCTATACGGTGCTTGTCCGCAAGGCGATTCCGCTGCCCGGCTCCTGGAATCCATCCCGTATGATGCCGGAGGTGCTGATGTCCCTGGTCGGCAATCTGTCCGGACTCAGCACGGCGCTGGGATTTGGCCGCTTTATTGACTGTCAGGTGTTCATCCTGGCCGCTTTTTTCAGCGCTTTCATCACGGCTTACGTGTATGCACTCTTCCGCCTCCTGGAGAAGCGATTTGCCTGCGGCCGCTTCCAGGCGCTTTGTCTCTCAGTTTTCTTTCTGGAGCTGCACTTCCTGATCTTCCGCACCGAACTGACCCGAAATAACTTCATGTTCCACACCTATGACGCCTGCTGCGTCTTTTACTATACCGTCCCCGCATTGCTGGGCTGCACGCTGGTCATGCACTTTATGCGCACGCCGGACGAGACACCGGTTCTGAACGGGAAGCACCTGATCCGGGAAAGCTTCCTGATTCTGGCTCTTTATTTTGAAATTTTCTCCAATCTCTTCGGCAGCGTCATTCTTGCTGCCTATGCGGGGTACAGGGTACTGAGAGGGCTACTGCGAAATAAATCGCGGAAAAATGAGAAGAGCTTTCTGCGGGAGAACGGGTTCTGGGCAGGAATCATTCTGCTTTGGATTCTTGCCGCTGTTTTTGAACTGACCGGAGGCCGTGCTGCTGGAGCGCGCAGTGAGGCTGCAGCGGGAAGCCTCGGACTTGCCGCCAAATTCGGACAGGCATTTCTGCTCTTCGGCGAAACAATGTGGAACAGCAATTTGGTTTTCCGTCTCATGATACCTGCGGTCACCTTGATTGTGGTGCTGCTGATGGCAGCACGTAAATTCCGGACTCAGAATAAGGCTGTTTTTTCTGTGGTGCTTGAAATTGCGGTTTGGGGTATGGCGACCGCAATGGCGGTTTTGCTGCTCTGCGCCGGTGCCGAGCCGCTTTATGCGGGCCGTCCGGAGGCAATTTTCCCTGTCGTTTTTGCGATTTTCCTCCTGCTCGTGCTGGGGATTCATTACATTCTGCTGTGCATTCCGTTCCTTGCCCGGTTGCTGCCGGTGCTGCTGATCGCCGTCTATTCCTTCACAAACACCCGCTACCTGACGTTTCAGGATTCCAATCCTCTGCTGGTGGACGGGCATGTGGCGGTTGCCATCGAGAATGAGATTTATGAAGCTGTTATTGAGGCGGGAAAAGCCGGAGAGACTGAAATCTGGGTAGATGTGATTCATACGTCGGAAGATGGAAACTGGCCGTTTGACGGAAAGGTCTGCGACCCGATTGCAAAATTCTTTTTGAAATTCGGGATTGTTGACCATGAAATGAGAGTTCACGTCCACGCCAGTGATGAAATGAATGAGAAGTATCATATTCCGCTTCCTTAAGGAATGCTGCCGGAAGTAGTATAATCGATATGGATCTTAAAAAGAATCAGAGTTTTCCTGCCATTGATATAGCAAGGTTTTTGTTCTCAGTGTTAATTGTGGCGTTTCACTTTCCACCATTTTACGGCGACGGGAATCTGTCAAGAGTTGCGGATTTCGTTTTCCTGCGATATCTGGAGCGCCTGGCTGTACCATTCTTCTTTATCTGTTCTGGATTCTTCCTTTACAGAGGAATTGAATGGACCTCAATGGATGATAAAAAAGAAAGAACCTATATTTTCAGAATCATTCGTCTGTATCTGATCTGGACGATTATTTATCTCCCCTACAGCATCAATACCTTTCAATATGATGAAGCTGGGACGGTTCATGCTTTAATTATTTTTATAAGAGATTTTTTCCTCACAGGTTCATGCTTTCATTTATGGTATATGAATGCTCTTGCATTTGCTGTGTTCCTTATTATGATTCTCCGGAAACAGGGGTTTAAACCGAAATCTGTTTTGATTATCTCTGTTTTGCTTTTTTTGACAGGATTGACTGCTCAGTCGTGGTTTGGATTGATCAGACCGCTGGAAGAAGTCGCTCCAGCTGTTTGGCAGGGAATGAAAAAAATCGGGAATCTTATAGTCACAACCCGCAATGGCATGTTTGAAGGCTTCTTTTATACGGCTGCAGGTATGTATATTGCGTTAAGATATTCAGACAGAGAAAACTCTATACCTGCAATTGGTTTTATTCTTTCAGCAGGCGGGTTGCTCGCAGAGATACTGTTATTACGTAAACTTGGCTGGAGCAGAGCAACTGACATTTATCTGTTTCAGGCTCCGGCGACAGTGTTCTTTTTCCTGTGTTTGAAAAACATGTCTAATCTTTCAGGAAAAAACTACAGACAACTTCGTAAAATCAGTGGATTGCTGTATTATATTCATCCTCTGGTCGGATTCCTGATTGAAATCGGTTTAGAGGTTGTAAATCCGGGGTTTGTTCTTAGCCGGCCGTTGTTTTTTGGGCTCATACTGGTATTTAGCATGTTGATATCTGCCTGCCTTTTGAAGTTGTCAGAAAGTAAGCGAGGGGCTTTCCTGAAAAAGCTTTATGAGTGAGAGTACACGTACAGCTAGAAAGAGGCGTTTTCGTGGAGGACAATAGAACTGGTGTTATTTCGGATTTCCGACTCATCACAGAGTATCGTGCCGCAATCATGGGTTTTTCAATCCTTTGGGTAGTATTGTTTCATTCTTCTATTATGATTTCATTAGAACCGCTGTCCACATTCCAGGAATTGGGGTTCGGAGGTGTCGATATATTTCTGTTCCTGAGTGGGATGGGTATCTTTCAATCATTGCAGCGTAACAGTATCAGTGCTTTTTTTAAGCACAGGTTGGATAAAATTGTACCAGTTTGGTGGAGCTATCTGATTATCCGGCTGATTGTCGAAAAAGTGCACTTGGGTGTCACGCCTAGTCTGAAAGAAGTGTTGGGTTTTGCTTCTTTTACAGGCTATTGGGCACAGCTTCAGCATCAGGGTAACTGGTATGTGTATGCCATCATGCTTTTCTATGCATTATCTCCGCTGCTTGCTACATTTGTGAATCTGGCAGGACAAAAAAAGAATATTGGGCCGCTGCTGATCTCAGCTGCAATTCTTATGTCAGTTTCTTTTTACGGACAAAAACAGCTGATGGCAGCCTCACGCATTCCGGTCTTCCTGTTAGGCATGCTCTTTTCTGCACGGGCGGAGAAACAGCCAGATTCTGATTTAGTGATTTGGTTGCGAAGAATTTGCTTCCTGCTTGGTGGCACTGTACTTGTGATACTGATCAAGAACCGCTCTATCCAAGATTTGCAGTACACGGGTTTCTGCTGGTATCCTTTTCTCTTCGTGACCCCGGAGCTGACGCTGATCCTTGCACATTGTTTTCGTTTCTTTTCTGGAAAGATTAAAGCTGTGGTGAGTCTTTTTGAGTTTCTGGGCGTGGCCTCACTTGAAATCTTATTGACATCTGATTCGATAATGCAGTGGACGGGAGATTGGACAGATGGGAAATTGATCTCGTTCTCTATTGCGGCAATCTCAGTTGTTCTAGGGTTAGTGTATCATTTTGTGATTGAACGAATGAAAAAACAGTTTAGAATTATAATGGGTGAAAGAGGATGAATACTTGGGGCTACAGTTAGCATGACGTAAGGAGATAATCATCGCTGGTTAGCTTTACACATCTGCTTCTGAGACTGTGTCCTTTCCCTAAGATTGGAGTAGACAGTAATTGAAGAATATGGATCGCTGCGCTTTTTCTTCTATATGGGAAAACCTGAAAAATAGAATCCGTAAGAGAATGTTTTTTTATGCTGTTGTTTTTGCATTCTGGCTATTCTGGTTGTACTTGGCTGCGAATACTCCCTATGGGCTTGACGATTGGAAGTGGGGCATCCCCTTGGGTCTGGAAGAGCTGAAAACAGCGAGCCTGAATAGCCGTTATGTTGGAAACGCATTGGAAGTAACGGTTTCGCGTTCCCGCTTTCTGAAAACACTTCTGATGGGAACAATGGAAACCCTGACGCCCCTTTTCAGCGTCATGCTGGTTCAACGCTGGCGAACAACCGAAGGAGAAAAACCCGCAGACGACAGGTTCCTTACAGTTCAGCTGGTTTTAGCAAACCTTATTTATTTGACACTCCCGCAAGAGGTATGGCGTCAGACCTATGGTTGGATCGCAGGTTTTTCCAATTACGGCCTTGCGGCATTCCTTTTGGTTATTTCTCAGGGAATTCTGCTCGACGGAAGGGAACCGGGCAATCAGCATAGCGCTGGTTTTATCCTGGTCAGTCTTTTGTTCGGTGTGATGGTCCAGTTGGTTCTGGAAAATGTAACAATTTTCATGGTTTTCTTTGCGACATTTGCTGTGCTGGCACAGTTGTTTACACGTCGGCGCTGTAGTGCAGTCAGGCTTGCTTTTCTGGCGGGAGTTGCCGTTGGTGCATTCATCATGTTTTCCGGGAAAATATACAATGGGCTGCTGACAACCGGACACACAGAGGGTGTTGGCCGCTGGCTAAGTTTTAAACCGAACATGAGTCTGCTGGAATTAATTCCTTTTCTTTATTACCGGTCTCTGTATTTATTGCCGGGTAATATCTGGGGAAACAACTGGCTTGCCTGCCTGGTCATTGCACTTTGCATGGCTGTGGCGGCGAAGGAATTGAAACAGGGCTTGATAAGAAACGGGATCATCTTCAGCTGCCTGTGCTTTGCTCTCTTTTTCATCCTCAATCGCTTTGTAGGCCCAATTGAAAAATTCGTTTCCCGTTGGAGTGATATGCTTTCTCAGCGGCTACATTTTCTCTTTTTCTGGATAGTCCTGATCTTTATCATCTTGCTGTTCCGCGAACAGAAAAAGATCCGCAGTATGCTGCTTCTTCTATGGTTTTTATCTCCGCTTGTGATTGCACCGATGGCGGCGGTGACGTCAATACCGGGGAGATGCTTCCTTCCTACAGTCGTTTTTCTTTCTGAGTTTTGTCTGCTCCTTTCTCATCAGGAAGCGATGGAATTTCGACCGCGGATCAGGAAAGCCGGTGTTGTTCTCCTTCTGGTTGCTTTGTTAGTTTCCACTGCCCGAATGGCGGTGATTTTCACTTTTCTGGGAAAGGCTGAAAAGCAGCGGGAGACACTGATTTCTGAGGCGAAAAAAGCACAGGCTTCAAGCCTTTATCTGCCGGACTATCCCTACGAGTATGATCACTTTATTACCGAACCGCTGAAGGGCGGAGAACAGATGGTATACTTTCGTGAGTTCTATCAGATCACTGATGAAATGGAATTGTTGTTTGATCCGGTGGATTGATTCTGGCCATTGAACCTTTTCAGAATTATTATCATAAGCACTGTTTTGAGAAGTTGAATTGCTTTTGCAGGAGAACAGATATAACCGTTACATTTATTCCTCTTTCAGTATGTGCGATAGGTTGCAATTTCTTATAATGCAGGAGATGGGAAAAGCATCAAGTTGTTATATATTATTATGTATAATGAATAATGTATAGGATTGAATTATCATAAAAAGGAGGATCGACTGTTGAGCCTCTACGACAACAACCTATTTTATGCTGTTCTGTGTCTTGGGGGCTTTCTGCTGCAGCTTGTGTGGTTGCGTGTCCTTCCACTTAAGTCTCCCATCGAATTCGACATTGGTTATCATTCTGGGCGGCGGGAAGATGCTGTATTCTGCCTCTGCATTGCACTTTCGGTTTGCACTCTGTTCCGGCTCTTCCCGGGCAATCATCGCATTCCGATGGAAGACTCCTCCGTTTTCCTGTATATCGGGCAGCAGATGAAGGAAGGAAAAGTTCCTTACCTGGATCTTTTTGATCATAAGGGTCCAATTCTTTACCTTATTCAGTATCTGGGAGTTTTGATTGCAGAAAAGAATTTCATCGGCGTCTGGTTTTTGGAAGTGCTGAACATGGTGGCGACCGCTGCTCTGATGCTGAAGCTTGGGCAGAGCGTCAACGGGAAGCGCAGCAGCATTTATCTCGCTGTTCTGGTGAGTGTCGGAGCCTGTGGCTGGAAAATCTGGCAGGGTGGAAATTTCACTGAAGAATTTGCTCTTCCGTGGATTACCCTTTCAGCTGTCATTTTTCTCTCTTTTTTCAGGAGCCGACAGTACAAAAAGGTCGAGATTGTCCTTCTTGGTGTCAGCTTTGCTGTTGTTTTTCTCCTCCGCGCGAATATGATTGCAGTCTGGGCAGCATGGATGCCGATTGTGTTGGTCCTGTTTGTCAGAGAGAAAAGATTTCAGGACATTGCCGTATGTATCGTATGCTTTCTGTGCGGCGTTGTACTGGTGTTGGTCCCGGTTCTTCTGGTTGCTGCTCATGGCGGATTTCTGAAAGCCATGTGGCAGGTTTACATTCTCTTTAACTTCTCTTATACCGAGAATGCAATGTCAGCTGGTGAGTACCTGAAGCTGATGCTTTATTTTTGTAAAGTACTATGGCCCGGCGTTTTGGCACTTGTACTGACGCTGCTGCTCCGGCCTCGGAACAAGTTCCTTTGGGCAAATGCACTTTTCTTCGCAGTTTCTCTTTACACGGTTACCATGAGCGGCCGCGGATATTATCACTATGCAATTGTTCTCCTTCCTACACTGATTCTTCCAATGACGGCACTCTTTGAAGTGTCGGGAGAAATCATAACCGGGAAGAATAGCGGCGCAGAACGCTGCCGCCCGGCGGTGATGAGCGTCTCATTTGTGCTGATTCTGGCTGCGGCCTTTTTGTACAGAGGGCTGTCAGCGGGGGAGCCTTTGCAGGAAACAGCAGTGCAGTACATTCTCGGGCATACTGAAAAAGATGATGATGTTCTGATTCTCGGCAACAGCTGCTGGTACTACCTGGAATCGGACCGCAAAACAGAGAACCGATTTTTCTATCAGCTTCCTCCCGCAGAGATCAGTGAGGAAATCTATGATCAGTTCATCCTTGAACTGGCGGCGCAGCCCTCCCGGCTGGTTCTTCTGCCAGGGGTACAGGGGGAGCGCGAAGTCACGGATATCGCCCTGAAGGAAATACGTGAAGTGCTGTTTTCCATGGGGTATCGGAATGAAATTTACGATGAGTTCGAAGTCTTCATGTTAACGGATGACAGAAAGGCAGAAACCTGAGTTGAAGCAGACGGCAGAAAAGTGGTACCGGTTCATATTTGCCCGGCGGATAAATGAACTGAATCAGAAAGGGCAGAAGTTTCTGTTCTGCCTGTGGAATCTTTCTGCCCTGCTGCTTTCTTCAGTTGCTTTGTGCGCAGTCAGTCTGAATTTCGCTATTGGCCGTTATGAAAATCTCTTTTATATCTATCTGGGTTATCTGCGTACGCCGGAAATCTTTCTTTTAAACTGGCTCCCTCTTCTGCTGATGCAGTTGTTTCTCTATGCCGTTTGCAACCGTCAGTGGCTGGCTTTCCTGATTTCCGGGACAGTAGCCATGCTGATGTCCATCGGGAACTATTTCAAGCTTATTTTCCGCAGTGATCCCTTTACCTTCAGTGATCTGACGTCCATCCGGGCTGGCCTTGCCGTGGCCGGTGATTATGATGTTCGCATTGACTGGCGGATTCTGTTGGCATTCTTCTTTATGGTCGCTGCGGTGCTGATTCTGTTCTTCTTTGCCCGGGCACGACAGAATACGGGAAAGCGGATCCTGACTACGGTTCTTGTGGTGCTTGCGGCCTGGCAGTTGTGGGATCATGTATATTCAGACAGCACCAGATACTACGAAAACTCCTATAAGAATTTTCTTTTTGTTACCCGGGATTCGAGGGACAGCTATATTGCCAACGGCTTTTACTACCCGTTTATCTTCAGCATTACCGAGAGCAGCTCTGTCCCGCCCGAAAACTATGATGAAGCGGAAATTTCAGCGGTTTACAATTCATATTCCAGTCAGCCGATTCCGGAAAGGGAGAAGCTGAATCTCATGGTTATTCAGCTGGAGAGCTTTGCCGACCTCGAGGCAGCCGGTTTTGAGGGAATCTCTGACGGTGTTTATGCTCCTCTCCGTACCTTGCAGGCGGAAAGCGTCTCCGGTACCATGATTGCCAGTGTGATCGGAGGAGGTACGGTGGTGACGGAGCGCGCCGTTTTGACGGGTAGTTACATGGCACAGGATACCTACCACCCGGCTTATTCATACGTTCGTTATCTGAGAAGTCAGGGTTTTACATGTACCGCTTCACATCCGAATGTGTCCTCCTTTTACACCCGCGGAGCGATCAATGAATACCTTGGTTTTGAAGTAGGACGGTATCTGGACAACTACTTCCAGGATTTAACCGGTGGTGAATGGCGCTGTGATGCGGTTTATCTGCCGGAGATCTTCCGCCTTTTCCGGGAAGATATTGCCGTTGGGAATCCGGTTTTCTCCTTTAATGTTTCCCTGCAGGGGCATGGCCCCTACAACGACCAGAGCTATGACCGGGAAGACGATCTCTGGACCGGAGCTGGTGTTTCGGAAACGACCCGCTGTGCCCTGAACAACTACCTGTCACTGGTAAAGGAAACCCAGATCATTCTTGCTGAACAACTGGAAGAAGTACGCCAGGATCCGGAACCTATGGTGTTTCTGATCTTCGGAGATCATAAACCGCTGTTTTCCGATGAAGTCTATCAGGAGCTTGGCATCACCACTTCAATGGAAGACGGGCAGGGGATGGAGGACTATCTTGGGACGCCGTACCTGATTTGGGCGAATGAAGCCGCGAAACAATTGTCCGGAAATGAGTTCTCAGGGAACGGACCCACCACCAGTCCCGGCTATCTGATGAATCTTCTTTTTAATCAGCTTGGATGGGAAGGCCCGGCCTTCATGCAGTACACCGAAAATGTCCGGCAGACGATTTCCGTGATTTGCACCAAAGGCGGCTATATAGAAGACGGTATCTATTGCCAGGCGCTGAGTGCGGAGGGGAACACCATCTTGAAGCAGTATCGGGATTTGTTGTATTACCTGCACTACCGGCCGGAGCTTGCGGAAAAACTGCCATGAAAAACGAAAACAAGAAAACAGGGTGGATCTGTGTTTACTGCCTGAGTGTGTTGCTGTGTATTGCCATGCTCTCCCTGTTTTATCACGAAACGCCGAATCCTGAAATTGAGCGTATAAGGAGCATGCTTGCGGAAGACGGTCATATCATTCATTCCGGCGGCTTTTTGGAGACGTCTGATGGTGTGCAGGTTACTTACACCAACAGCCTGGAAGCACTGGAAAACCTCTATGAACAGGGAAATCGTTTCTGTGAGATTGACCTGCAGGAAACCGTTGACGGCATGGTGATCTGCGGGCACGGGGATGAATACGAGCTGGTTTTTGGGACAGGGCTGCCTTTGGATGCCTCCGGGGAAGATTTTCTGAACAGCAAAATTTACGGGGAGTTTACGCCGATCAGCCTGGCCGATCTGACTGAGTTTATGAAGGGTCATTCGGATTTGACGGTTATCACGGATGTGAAGACGGACAACGTCCGGATGTGCCGGCGTCTTGCAGAGAAATACCCCACCCTGCGGGATCGGTTTATTGTGCAGATCCAGCTCCCGGAGGAATATGATATCATGCGCTCACTGGGCTTTCGGTATATCATGTATCCCATTTTCCGCACACCGGATTCTCAGCGGGATGTGTTGAGTCTGGCGGCTTTTGCACGCCGGCACGAGCTGGTTTCTCTGATTGTGCCAAATGGCTACTATTCCCCCGATTCGAAACTCCGGCTTGCATCCGGGATCATCGGGGTTCCCATTGTGCTGCACACGCTGAACGATGACTGGGAAATGAGTTACTATCTGAACCACGGTCTGGCCCTTGCGGTTTACACTGACCGAACCGATTGTAACAATACCTGATTTGTTTGTACATTTCCACGCCGATTGACTGCAGGAATTGCGTTCGTGAAGTTTCCGTGTTATACTGTGGCAGCATGAATCGTGATAATCTGCGAACGAGGGCAGAAAAGGGTACGCTTTATGAACCTTCCGACAGAGGTAAAGTTATCTGATCCGGAAAATGAACTCCGTATATCGGAACCCTCCGGCAGATGGGCAAAAAATGGAACATGGTTGAGGGATCACCGCTGCTTCCTGATTTGTGTTCTTACTATCTGGGTGTTCTTCATCTGGGTGATAGCCAATACACCGTACGGATTGGATGACTGGCGCTGGGGTATTCCTGCCGGATTTGAGGATTTCGTTACAGGCAGCCAGAATGGCCGTTATGTCGGAAATCTGTTTGAAGTCATCGTGACGCGTTCCGGTTTCCTGAAAGTGCTCCTGATTGCAACCATGGCAACGCTGCTGCCGCTTCTTTCTGTCATTCTGGTTCACAGTATGGTTAGACCGTCAGAATCAGAGCCCAAACCCAAATTCGAACCGGATGAACAGAAGTTTCTTGTCGGAATGCTTCTGTCCGCCACGCTGATGTACCTCGCTGTACCGAGAGAGGTCTGGCGGCAGACTTTCGGCTGGATTGCGGGTTTTTCCAACTTCGGTTTTTCCGGAGTTCTGTTGCTGCTGGATCAGAAATACCTGTTCGACGCGCAGTCATCGGAGCAGGCTGCCCCTCTCAGAATTCTGGTTCTTTCAGCATTGACAGCGTTTTGTGCATCTCTGATTCTGGAAAATCTGACGGTATACCTTGCAGCAGTTACGCTGCTCAGTTCGTTCTTTTATATCATTCACAACCGGCGCTGCAACGCACGCCACCTTGCACTGCTGCTGGGATGCCTTGCCGGAACGGCACTGATGTTCGGCGGGAGTATTTACGGGACGCTGTTCAGCACCGGACGTGCCTGGAACGATATGCGTTCCCTGACAGTGAATCTGCATGACGGAGTTTGGACGAATCTCCGTATTTTGCATGCGAGGTTTGTTTATTTCTTCCCGCATGAAATCTGGGGTGATCAGTGGGTTCCCTGTACCCTGATTGCATCGCTTCTGGCGTTAAAGGGCCATCGCAGCAGACGGAAGGCCGGTCGGGTGCTTGTTGTGCCGCTGATGCTCTTTGCCTGTTACTTTGTTTCTGTCCGGTTCTTGGGTCCGATTGAGAACTATGTTGCAAGATGGAGCGATGTGCTGACGCAGCGGCTGAATCTTCTCTTCTTCTGGCTGGTCCTGCTGGCAGTGATTGCTTTCTGGCGGGAAAACAAAGACAGGTGGAAACTGCTGCTGTTCCTGTGGCTGTCCGTTCCCTGCATCGTGGTCCCGCTCCTGGTGACCAACACCACTGGCCAGGATGCCAGATGCATTCTGACGCCTGCGGTGGTTCTGATCGAATTCTGTCTGGTTCTGATTGCGGATGCAGACCCCCTGCGGAATGACTTTGTGAAGAAAGCACTGAGTATTCTTCTGGCCGTTCTGCTGATGGCTTCTGCAGGAGAAAAGCTTGTTGTATCTGCTGCAAACGGCCGGATTATGAAGGAACGCGATGCCTTGGTGAAAAGCGCCAGGGAAGGGAATGCGGATTCCCTGTATTTCCCGGATTTTCCGTATCTGGACTATCTGTGGGTGACAGAACCGTTGGGCGACAGGCAGATCGGCTTCTTCCGGGAGTTTTACGGGATTCCGGAGGATGTGGAGATCAGTTTTAATACGGGTAATTTGGAAGACTATGATTTTTATGCACACATCAGATCGGAATAATTTCAGAGTAGACCGCAGACTGTGCTTTTCACTGGCTGCGGTTGCGGTTATGCTTTATTTCATGTTTGGTCGGCTGAATCACTATCTTCTTCAGTCCCTTTACGAAAGCAACTACTACCGCCTGGGCATACCGGCTCTGGTGGCGGTATACCTTGCCGTCCGGGGCTTCAAAGACGGGATAGAAATGAAGATCCTGATTTTGTATGTGGCATGGGCAGTTCTGAGCAGAATCCTGAACGGAGACCGCTTTCTGCTCATCGAAGGGGATTATCTGATTGATCTGAGCACCATGATTCTTCTCTTTGCTCCGGGACTGCTCCTTCGTGGCAGAAAGCGGGATCGACTGTTCAACGTGACAGCAGTTGTCATTATTCTGTTTTATCTGGCAATGGCTGTGATCTGCATTTATACTGCGGCCACCAGAACCTTTGTGGAAAGTCCGATTGATTACCGGGGCATCGGGTATCCCAATCTTTCAGAAACCCGTCTGTATTTCCTCAGTTATCACTGGAACGAAACCGCCGGTCAGTTTGTGGTCGCCTTTGGGCTCTGTCTTCTGTTGCTTTTCCGTACGCGGAACGGTTTTCTGCGTGCCGGGCTGGTGTTTGTCGCCATCCTGGACTATGTTGTGGTTGGTTTGACGATCAGCAGAAACGGGCAGACCTGTGTCTGCCTTATCCTTGGCATGATGCTGGGAATTCTGGCGGTAAGGCGCATCAGGCGTCATCTACTGTGGAAGCGGGTTTCCGCATTTCTTGCTGTCTGTGTTCTCAGCACGGTTCTCTTTTATCAGCTTTTTGAGCCTGCCCGGTACGGCCTGTGGCGGATTTATCAGAGCGGTATGATCACAGAGAATACTGTTTCGGACGGTGCAGGAGAGACCGGGGTAATACCGGATGCGTATGATGCGGTGGTTCTTACAGCGCAAAAGAATGAATCCATGGAGGAGTCTGCTTCTTATGCGGCTGACAGCCGGGGGTATCTCGAAAGCGGGAGGAAGGAAATCTACTGGAGCGCTTTCAAGAGCCTGCAGATGGAACCGAAACGCCTCCTGATCGGCAGTGGATATTACCACGTGATGGATATTTCACATACGCTGATCCGGGAACAGGCGAAGCACTTTCACAACACGTTCTTACAGGTTGTCAATGAATTCGGGCTTCCCGGACTGATTCTGGTGATCTGGTTCTTCCTGCGGTTGCTGATGCACGCGTACCGTATGGTCTTTGATGCCGGTGAGGGTGTTTCCGCCGGGGAACAAATGCTGATTCTGCTTCCGCTTGCGCTGACGTTTTTCTTCATGCTTGAGGTCGGAATCTTCAAAATAGTCGACAAAGCGAATTTCAACTTTACAGTTTATTATTTCGTCTGCGGGATGCTGGTCGGTGTCGCAAAAGACAGGAAGGGCACCCTCCCCGCCGGCCAGGTCTCTGTTTAGTTGAATAGATTTACGCAGCACATTGATGACAGGAAAGAGGTTATCATGATGAAGAACAGGTTACAGACAGGCGGCAGGACCGTACCCGGCCCTGTTCTTCTGGTTCTGCTTCTGATTCTTCTGGTTCTGCTTCTGATTCCTCTTTTTTTTCTCTCTCACTACGCAGTGCCTGCGGCTGATGACTTCAGCTTCAGCTGTGAAACGCATGCGGCAGTGAAGAGCGGTGGTGGCCTTTTCGCAATTCTTGCCGGTGCACTTTCCAAAACGAAAGAAGTATACACCTCCTGGCAGGGTTCTTTCTCGGCGGTTTTTCTGATGACGCTTCAGCCGTCTGTCTGGGGCTTTCGTTTCTACCGGCTTACAACCTATATTATGGTGATTCCGCTGATTGCCAGCTTGTTCTTTTTCTGCCTGCGCATGTTTTCGGGAATCTTCCATGCGGAGAAGTCTCTTTCGGGGAGCATTGCGGCCATTGCGGCCATTGCCTGCACACAGTTTCTGCCTTCGCCGAACCAGGCGTTTTACTGGTTTAACGGGGCCGTGTACTACACTTTTGCCTTTGCACTGATGCTGACCCTTATTGCCTGCCTGATCGGGTATTACCTGTATGGCGGCCGGGGACGGCTGGCTGTTTCCTGCGTCCTTGCATTTATCATCGGAGGCAATAATTATGTGACAGCCCTTCTGTCTGTCATTTTGCTCTTCTGTACCGTTGTTTTTCTGTTGCTCTTCCGGAAGCAGAGCAGGAAACCGCTTCTTCTGCCGTTCTTCTTCCTCCTTGCTGCTTTTCTTATGAACACCCTGGCCCCGGGGAATGCGGTCCGGCAGGCGTTTTTTACCGACCATCCTGGTCCGTTCGAGGCAGTTCTGCTGTCTTTTCGTTATGCAGCTCAGCACAGCCTGAAATGGTTTGATTTCCGGCTGCTCGCCTGCGTGTTCGCGTTGCTTCCGTTCCTTTGGAAGGCTGCGGCCGAAGCCCGGAACAACGTTTTTTCTTTTCCTGTTCCTGTGTTTGTTTCTGTCTTCTCATTCTGCCTTCTGTCTTCCATGTTTACACCACATGTCTATGCCATCGGGTTTGACGGGCCAGGAAGAATTCAGGACATCTATTTTGATGCTTTTGTATTGCTTCTGATTCTCAATCTGTTTTGGTGGATAGGCTGGATGTCCGGGAAGCTCACCGGTAAAATGGATTCGCTTCACGGGGGTATAGGATTAACCACGCTGGTTTCCTGCTGGGGGATGGCGTTGGTCTGCCTGTTGTGCAGTGTGGTCTTTTTCCATGGAAGTCTGACATCGGTTGCTGCCGTGGGGGAACTCCGGACCGGGGAAGCAAAGGATTATTATGCCGAGGCGTTGGAACGTCAGGTGGTTCTGGAGGATCCTGCCGTTGAAGACTGTGTATTCCGTCCGTTTGAAAACATGCCATATCTTCTTTTCTTTGCGGATATGACCGATGATCCTGCCAGCTACGAAAACGAGGATACCGCTACGTTTTACGGGAAAAAATCAATTGTTGTTAAGCCAGCCTGAGTGTTGACCTCTATCCGGAGGAAATTCGGTAATCAAGCAGAGAAGGGAGGAAACCCCGTGCAGCTGACCCGTATCAGGATTTCAACCCGCATAATGGCGGGGCTGATTCTTTGCGCTTTTGCATTGTGCCTGATGCCGCTGCTTTATCTCTCCCGGTATGATGTTCCCTGTGCGGATGACTATATTTACGGCACGGCAGCTCACCTTACGCTGGTTCATGGCGGAAGCCTGACAGATGCGGTTGCAGCCGCACTCCGTCATACGGCTGATACCTATCGCGGCTGGCAGGGGAGCTATGCGGCGATCTTTCTGATGTGTATGCAGCCGGCGGTTTTTTCAGAGAGACTGTACTGCCTGACTCCGTGGCTGATGTCTGCGGCCCTGTTCTGCGGGCTTTTTGCACTGCCTCTGTGCCTGATGGCAAAGGTCTTTGGCATGCCCCGGCACATTGGCACTGCACTGGCGGGTACAGTCGGTATTCTGTATCTGCTGCTGATGCCGTATCCATCGGAGAGCCTCTACTGGTTCAACGGTTCTGTCTATTATACCTTTTTCCACGGCATTGCCATGCTGGCTCTGGCACTTTCAGTCAGCACGGCGAAAAAAGGCGGATTCCTGCGCATTACCGGTCTCTGTCTTCTGGCGGCTTTCCTTGCCGGCGGTAATCTGGTTACCGGGCTGACGTTATGTATTCTGGCGGCAAGCGGTATTGTTCTTCTCCTGGTTCGGAAAAATCCTGTGGGCGTCAGAAGGCTGCTGTTGCCGGCCCTGGTGCTGTTTGTCTGCTTCTGCCTGAATGTGTTTGCTCCGGGCAATTCTGTACGTGCAGCCAATGAAATGGCCCGCACACCGGATGCTGTGGGATCCATTCTGGAGTCGTTCTGGATGGCTCTCCGCTATGCCGCACGCTGGACCCGCCTGCCGGTTCTTGGCGGCATGCTGGTCCTGGGAATGGTTTTTGGGGCGGCTCTGCCAAACTGCAGCTTCCGTTTTCGGCTTCCGGGGCTGTTTTCTCTCTGGTCCTACTGCCTGTTTTCCGCCATGTTCTGCCCAACCGTGTACACCTTTGGCTGGGCGGGCCCGGGGCGTCTGCAGAACATTGTCTTCTGCTCATATCTTCTACTGCTGGCGCTGAATCTGTTCTATTGGCTGGGTTGGCTGTTCCGTCGCCGGGAGCTGGAGAAAAGGCCTGAACAGGGACTGAGGTTCCTTTCTGTTCTGGGTACGTTTGTTCTCTGCCTGGTGCTGCTTGCAGCGTCCGCCGCAATACGGGGCGGGATCAGCCTTGTAAGTGCCTATACAGCATTGTCGACCGGCCAGGCCGAGACATTTTACCGTGAGGCCCAGGAGCGCCTGGAAATCCTGAAGAACCCCACGGTGCGTGTGGCGAAGCTGAAGCCGTACAGTGATCCGCCATATCTGCTCTATTTTGACGATCTTTACGATGACCCGGACGCCTGGCAGAACCGGGATATGGCCAATTATTACGAGAAGGAGAGCGTTATCCTTCTTCCCAGGGACAGCGCCTGAAACGATGACGAATAATAAAGCAAAACGAATCAGAACAGTTCTCCTCCTGCTGGTGTCTGCCGGAATTGTTCTGCTTCTCCTCAGTATCCGGCCGCTGCAGTATCCGGTGAGTTCAGGTACGGCAGCCGTACGCACAGTCATTGCACGGACCGGGCGGGTGGTGCATGCAGGCGGCTTCGTAACAACGGCGGCCGGTGAACGGGTCGCCTATACCAACAGTTATGATGCGCTTTTGAACATGTACGAACAGGGAAATCGCATTTGTGAAATTGATATCCGTGAGACCGGAGACGGCATTCTGGTCTGTGCCCATGGAGATGATAATTTTCTTGCAGAAGGCTGTGACCTTCCTGCCACAGCTACGGCGGATGAGTTCCTTTCTGCTCAAATCTTCGGTGAATTCCGGCCCATGACAGTGGAGCTCCTGGCTGACTTTATGCGTGCTCATCCGGATCTTCTGATCATCACGGATATCATCCATCAGGAAAACGAGTCCGTCTGCGGCAGAATTGCACAGAATTACCCGGACCTGAGGGAAAGGTTTGTGATCCAGATTTATCATGAAGCTGAGTATGAGCCGATCCGCCGGCTGGGCTTCCCAAACATCATCTATACCCTTTATCGGGCAGATGATCAGGAACGGAATTACTGGAGAATTTCCCACTTTGCTGAAACGCACGAGCTGGTCGGCATCACAACCCAGAAAGAGCAGTTTTATCTCTGGAAAAATCAGCTGGCCATGCCCCACTGCGGAGCGCCGCTGATGTTCCACACAGAGAATGATATAGAGGAACTGAACAGAATGCTGAGGAAGCGTTTTGTTCTGGGAATTTATTCAGATCTGACAGAATGATGAATACCTTAAAATGGCAAAAAAACAGATGGCTATTGCTTTTGCTGCTGTTGCTTCTTGTTGAGCGTTTGCTGCTATTCGTTCAGCTTGGTCCTGAATATCTGAGTTACAGTGATGACGAGGCATATGTAAAAGCAGGGCTCCATTTCGCAAGAACAGGCACGATCTCTATGTGGGGCCCGTTTCCGAGCGCGATGATTATGCCGGCAATGCCAGTGTTGATCGGTCTCTTTTCCTTTGTTTTTGGGGAAGGTGTTGAACTGCTGGTTGCGGTAAAGATTCTGTGGATTCTTATGGGTGTACTGACGGCCTATGTAACTTACAAGGCAGTAATGTTGTTCTGCCCGGAATGGGCGGGCCTTTTTGCAGCGGCACACTTTCTGTTGCCAAATCTTGCGTGGATGAATCATGTCCTGCTGACCGAGACGCCATACATGTTTTTCCTCTCGGTTGTGGTGTATGAAACCCTCTTCCTCGGTGAACACTTTGAGCGCAAGCATCAGCTCCGGTATCTGCTGGCCTTTATGGCAGGGCTGATGTTCCGGGCAAACATGCTGGCAATTCCTGTTTTAAGTGCCGTGTATCTGCTTGTCAGGCGCGTCAGTCCGAAAACGCTTCTCCGATCAGCTGGCATATTGTGTCTGACCCTGCTTTTATTTGTTGTCCCATGGTCTGTGCGCAACTATGTTCAGTTTTGCGCGTGGATTCCGATCACTTATGGTGGCGGAAACCCTGTTTTGCTGGGCACCTATCAGGGGGAAGGGTATCCTGCTGATGAGGAATTGGACTATGAAACAAATGTACATCAGGTGATGCGGGAAAAGTACGCTGATTATTATCGAGAAGAAAACCGGCCCTGGGGGACAGATCCGGACACAGCCTACTATGTGGAACATTTCGATCCGGAGGGCGAAGTGAAGGAACTGAAGCATGCGCAGTTCCTTTCTTTGCAGGCAGACGGGCTGAAAGCGAAGTACCGAATGCGGGAATGGTTCAGAACTGCTCCTGTCAGTTTCCTGAAGTCGTATTTGTTGATTAAGCCGCGATGGCTTTTAAACTGGTCCTGGGCGTGGGAAGAAGCCTTTCGCGTACCGTATCCGGTTCTCCATCGCATCAGCCAGGTGAATGCGGTGTTCTGCATGTTGACGGTTCTGCTTTCGGTGCTCAGGAAACGGTTTCGTGGTCCTGTTCTCTTTCTGAGCGTGGCATATCTGTTTTCCGTTTATCTTTATGCAACGGCATTTGTTTCTGATCGTTATGCAAGTACCCTGATGCTGTTTCGGTATATGCTGACCGGATTCGGTATTGTCCTGTGCGTCCCGCGGCGCAGTCGTACAGAAACAGCAGTGGAATCAGTTAATCTTCACAGCAGGAGCAATCATCCATGACCATACAATGGCTGGGACATGCGTGCTTTCGCATCACCCATAAGGGATACAGTATTGTTATTGACCCCTATAACAGTGATTATATCAACGGCTATCCAAAGCTTTCCGTAAGAGCGGACCAGGTTCTGGTTAGTCACGAGCATTTCGGCCACAACTATCGCGAAGGTGTAATTCTGTCGGGAAAACCCGAGAGTGAATTGCCCTTTGAAATAGAAACACTCCGGGTTCCTCATGATTTCAAAATGGGAAACTGGCGCGGTTTCTGCCTGATTCACATCCTGAAGGCGGACGGGATGAAGATCGTACACATGGGCGACCTTGGCACACAGCTGACTGGCGGGGAGATCAGCAAACTCTTTGGAGCGGATGTTATGATGATCTGCGCAGGTTCCTGCACAGCATTGCCGTCGCAGGAGGCCAAACGTGCCACGGATGAAGTGATGCCCAACGTGATCATCCCTATGCACTACCGTGACGGTAATCGCGGTGGACACCGCCTGGAGATGATAAAGGATTTTGCCTCACATTTTGAATCGGAAGAAATGATCCACTATTATGATACGGATACCATTGAAATCACTCCTGATATGGAACCGCAGGTTGCCGTGCTGAAGTTCCTTGGAGAGAGTGAGCAACCGGGTATTACAAACGGTATGGGCAGGCAAAGAAAACAGGGCTTCTTTACCAGACGGAGAAAGCGCTGACTATGCAGGGAAAGAAAGGAAAACAGAATAACGGGATTCTGCTTGCGGCATTTCTGCTTTTGGTGTTTGCCGGGACCTGGCAGCTGACAAAGATGACGCCTCTGGTTGGAGACGACTTTAACTATGCCTTCAGTTGGGCTGATGACACGCGGGTGGATAACTTTACCCTTGTGGTGAAGTCTATGATCTCGCATCGGCAGTGGACGCACGGGCGTGTCTTTGCCCAGGGCTGGGTTACATTGTTTATGATGTGGCCGAGATGGGTATTCCCTCTTGCCAATGCTGGGATTGTCACAGCATTTTTTGCGTCTTTGTATCATTTCTTTAATCGGATACATACATGTTGCTCAATTGCGGCATGTGCAATCGTTGCGGCGTTATACTGGATATGTATGCCGGCTTTCGGGCAAGTGTTTCTTTGGCTGGATGGTGCATGTAATTATTTTTGGGGTGCTGCTTTTGCCTGGATTTTACTGGAACTGATGTGGACAGCAAAGAACAGCAGATATGCCCCACTCTGGACGGGCCTGTTGTTGCCGATGGCTTTTGCTGTGGGCGCTTGGTCCGAACATATTTCATTTGCCTTTCTTGTGATCCTGTTTCTTTCGCTGATTAAAGAATGGATACAAAAAAAGAAACTGCCGGTGATAGAATGCGTCATTCTCTTGAGCTCCTTTGGTGGGTACCTGTTTTTAATGTTTGCACCTTCCATGCTTCCAACAAAATTAAAAATTCTGGCTACAAGAGCAACGTCTGCGCATTTTAATACAGCAAAGAGCTTTGTTATCAAAAAATGGTGGTTGCTTGTTATTCTTTTGGTGATTTTGATACTTTTAATACTCTGGCTGAAAAGAAAACCAACGTGGAGAAGTCGCTGGACTTCGGTTTTGCTGTGCTGTACAGTGCTGTGCCTTGTTGGAGACCTGTACTTTGCAGTTAAAGCTGTGCGGGCAGGAGGAATCTGGGGCATCATTTCATCAACACAGACCGGATTTCTGACTTTAATGAGCTGCTTCTCTTTCTTCCTGATGAAAGCGATTCGGAACAACACAGAAAACAGGGAAATATATCAAGCGTTGATGATTGCCGGGGGAGGCCTTTGCTCTCTTTTCCTGTTTACAGTAGCTGATTATGTCCCGGCACGGGGATTCTGTGCTCCTGTTGTATTTATTAGCATTGCCACCGTGATGCTTTGGAAATCAGGTGAAACCGGGAATGATAAGGAACAGCGGTTTGCAGTGACCGCACTGGGGGGATTGTTCCTGTTTTTCTTTATCCCGGGTATGCTTGACCTTATCCACATTGAACAGGCAGCAGCTGTGAGAGACCGGGCAATTGAGCGGGCACTGGCATCAGACGGGATCCTTTACGCAGTTCCCTATCCGGTTAAAACAAAATACAGTGCTCAGTATGGCATCCAGGATTTGGCAGAAGGAGAATACTGGCCGAATACGGTTATGGCCCAGTATTATGGTTTGACCGATATTGTTGTTCTGTCTGATCTACCAGGGGAAGGATCATGATGTTTTGTTAAGCGATGATGATCTCCTGAGTGACCCCGGGACAGGAAGCGTAATGAAGCAAAGGGAGCAGATAGCCGATGGCAAAATATTCTTTTTATAGAAGGACTCTTCTGACGATCGGGGCGGTTTTAATCTCTACCGGCATTGGGATCGGCACGCTTGGCAATCTCTCCCATAAGTCCTATCTGGCATCGCTGGTTGTAGCAGTGGTGCTGGCGGTTGCTCTTGCCCTGATCAGGAAACATTGCTCCGGCGTTTTCAACTGCCTGGAACACTTTAATCCTGTCGTTGTCTGTGCCGTGATCAGCGTGGGCAGCCTTCTGCTGAACGGAGCTTGGGTCTTTCACTTTCACCCTGTGCAGGCACCGGACTATCAGACGTTTTATGAAGCTGCCGTCAATCTCAGCGAGGGTGTAACGCTGAAAAACCGGGACTACATTGCCATGTTCCCGCATATTCTGGGCTATGTTGTGTTTCTGAGTATTTCCCTCAGGCTGTTCGGACAGAGTTTGATGACTGCAGCTGTTGGTAATGTGCTGCTGACCACGGCGTCCGGAATACTAATATATGCGCTGAGTCTGCGTTGGACGGGGAGGCGAACAGCTGCGGCCTTTGCTTGCCTGTTATGGGCGATATGCCCTTCCAAACTGCTTTACAACACAATGGCGCTTTCTGAACCGTACTATACTTTTCTCTTGCTCCTCTTCCTCCTGCTGACGTCACTGGTATTCGACAGGAGCCATCCCTATACTCTCTGCAACGAGACAGAGAGAAGTGAGGATGCACAGCAACAGAATAACTGTACGGGGCAGACTGTTTTACGTGCCATATGTTTGGGACTGATTTGTGGTATTGTTTTGGCACTGGTCAACTCTGCGCGGCCGATCGGCATCATCCCGATCATTGCAGTTTTTATCTGGCGGTTCATACTGCGAGGGCGGAACCGCCATAAAGTTATGCGCAGAGCATCCATGACGTATCTGCTGGTTCTGTTGTTGGCCTATGTATTTGCCGGGCACGTCTGGGATTCATATGCGGCGAGGCAACTTGGGCAGAAACCTCCGTCTATCCCCGGATACAGCATCTACGTTGGTTTCAATCCGGATACACAGGGTTCCTATTCTGATGAAGACATGGAACTCCTGCAAAGCCGGTACTTTGGTGAGTATGACCGAAATGCGGAGGCAACGCAGCAAAGTATGCTGGAAAGTGCAAAGAGTCGTATTCAGGAAACAAAAAGCAGCATCCCGAGCCTGATGGTTCACAAGCTCGGGACTCTGCTGGGACATGATGAGGGTGGAGCATTTTATTCTTCTGAGAGTCTTTCCGGGAGAGCGTATGCGCTTTGGTGCATATCCAGTAACATTTGGTATTATTTTGTTTGTATTCTTGCTGTCGCCGGATGCCTGAAACTGTGGAAGGATAAACGGAGCGACAGCCTCTGGTTGGTTCCGCTTTGCCTTGCCGGCGTGATACTGGCACAGTTGCTGGTGGAGGTGGCAGCGCGATATCATTACTGCCTCATCCCGATGTTGCTTCTGATGGCGGCGCTTTCATTTCCAATGAAAAAACCGGGCAGCAGTGCTGCCCGGTAAGTTTTTTTGCGATTTTGCTTCAGAGGAACGCTCTCAGCACGTAAGCGTAAAACGTAGAAGCGTATTGACAAAAAAGCAAGTCGGGGTGAACCGA
>CAZBXX010000015.1:0-30695 GCA_964495965.1 uncultured Oscillospiraceae bacterium
CCCGGAACTCCTCTTTGCTCAGGATCCCGTGCTCCAGCATGGAGATGTCGCGGTCGAAGGTATCCCTGAGGTTCTCAACCGCGGAGTTGTCAAAGTCCACGGAGACCGGGATATCCGGCCTCAGAGGCAGACCGAGGAAATCTTTCCCCAGCAGGATCACGGTTCTTGCAAGCCGGAGAAGCAGAGCCTCCAGCACCAGCTGGTGCTTCTGCTGGGTGCGGTACTCCTCACTGTTCGCGGAGAGGATCTGCGTCGCGGTGGTGATGTGCCCGGCGTCGAACTTCCAGTGGTTCGGTCCGAAGCCGCACTTGAGGCCAAGGAGATCCAGAGCCACCTGGAGGCCGGAGACGTGCTGCTCCACTCTCAGATCCGCCCTGATTTCCTGCACCGTGGAGCCGGTCTGGCTGTTCTCCGGCAGGAGGTAGAAGACGAGGTCGTTCGCATCGAAGAGGGGCTCGCCGTCCAGATTCCGGAGGGCCTCGGGCTTCACCATGATGCGCTTTCTCCCCAGCACGAACTCCGAGTTCAGACTGTCGAAGATGTTGTCGCAGTCCATAAGCTGGTCTATTGCGTTGGCAAAGACGGAGATGCCCATGGGCACGTCCGGGGCGAGGTTGTTCGCGATGTTCGGGGAGTTGAGGAAGAAAAGCGGCTCGGTCAGGTGGGTGTGAAAGACCGGGGCGATGCCTGCGGTGGCGGGCAGATCCTCAAGGGAGGCCTCCTGCAGGTAGTCGGAGGAATCCGGCTTGAGGAAGAGGCGGTTCTCGATGCGGTAGGTGCCGTCAGGGTTCAGCAGGTGCATCTGCAGATACAGGTATTCTTTCCCCGCATACGTGTGCGTGGTGGCGAAGGCGCACTCCCGGATGACGCCGTTCTCCCAGCTCAGGGGGAAGATGCCGTCGGCGCGGATGAAGTCCATGCAGATTGCCGGCTTCATCACGGTCTGCGGTTCCGCGGTCAGGAGATTCCCTTCTCTGTCCACCTGGAGGCCGGTCAGCCGCAGCACGACCGCCGATGTCCCCAGCGCGAAGGTGTACTCCTCGTACAGGTTCATCATCCGGCGGAAGTTGGAGGTGGCGCAGACGGCATCGAAGAACTTCTGCTCCTTTTTCCCTTCCAGCGTGATGTTGACTTTGCTGTTCATGAGGAGATCTGCCCAGGACTCGCACACGTTCTTCGCCATGCCGGCGGTGAGCTTGCGGCACTTCACATGCCGCATGCCGTTGTACACCCGGTAGTTGTGGAAGTCCGGCACGTTCCCCTGATACCAGCTGTCCCACAGGGCAATGTGGGAGTAGAAGGTGGAGGGCGGCGTGGTGTAGCCGAGGGATTTCAGTTGGGTGAGAATGGTTTCATAAGTCATAAATCAGGCATTGCTCCTGTAATTCCGGTACACCCGCTCCAGCGCATAGCGCACGGCGTCAATCAGGTGGTTGTCCCGATCCGGATACCCGGATACCCACTCTCCGTCACGGTTCTTCTCGAACTCATATCCGGTGAATTCCCGGAAGGCGTTCGGCGTCCTCTGCCGGTCGATCACGATTTTCCGCCGCTGAAGCCATTTCATGCCGTATTCCACGCTGCCGGGGCCTTTCACGGCCTCTCTCGCGTTCACACCGTAGGCGCGGTAGTCCGCCACGCTCTTCGGTTCCGCGCTGTCGCAGACGGTGTAGGCGTCGTTGTATCCCTTCGCGAGGATCCACTTCGCCGTCTGCTCATTGGTGAGCCGCACATCGCTGTGCTCGTCGATCAGCCAGATGGTCTCCCTCGCCGGGTCATAGTGGAGCCGTATAAACGCGTAGGGGTCGGGGAACCAGCCCCAGTCCACGCCCTGATAGATCCGGTCGAAGCGCCGGATTTCCTCGTCGCTGATCTCCCGGAGCTCCAGATTCTCGAACACGTTTCCTCCGGTGCCCACCGGGATCCCGAGGTACTCATGCTGATACCGGCGTTCATCCCGCTCCTTCAGCGCCTCGGCTTCCTCCAGAAAGGCCTTTCCCAGCCATTCGGGATGATCCACGTCCAGATAGGTGCTCCGGTGCTGCAGCCGGTCGTCTCTCGCTTCGGCGCTGTCCACGTTGGCCCAGTTGTCCCGGGAGAGGGGAGGGTTATAGCTCTCGAAGTTCCAGAACTCCTCACCGCCCCGCATGGTGGACTGCAGGATGCTGTCGATCTCCGGCCTCCCGGAAAACTGATCCTTCTCCTCAAAGTGCGTGATGCCGATGTATCCGAAGGGCGCCTTGATGCTCTTGAGCTTCAGCGGGTCGTCCGCTCCCCGAAACATGATTCTCTGTCCCGTGGGCTTGAAGGTCAGGGTAGGGGGAGCGGTTCTGGCCCTCCACCAGTCCCCGACGCCCAGCTGGGTGATGGCCCACTGATACTGCGTGAACACGGAGTCCGCGATGGTGTTTCCCACTTTCCGCAGCACCAGGGCGTGCACATCCGGGTGCTCCATCAGCAGCCTGATGACCAGCAGGGATACCGTGGAAGATTTCATGGAGCCTCTTCCGCCGGAGGCCTCGTAGTGCTTAAACCGGTGCTTGATGGCGCACACGGCGAAGGATCCGAAGTTGGAGTTGATGTTTTCCCAGAAGTTCCCCCGCATCACCGCGAGGGCCTTCTCCCGGGCCGTTTCGTTTCCCTCGTTCTCCGCCCGGTCCCGGAGTTCTTCCCATTTCTCAAACGCGGCCACATTGCCTTTCTGGATCGCCTCGAAGATCCCTGTCACCGCCAGGGCATCGTTATTCTGGTCCGGATCATCAAAGCCATAGTCCCGCAGTTTCTGCTGCTTCTTCACGTTATGGACCGGCGCTTCCGCCAGCACCTGCGCCAGCTCCGTCAGGTTCTTTTTCTTCCGCCTGGCTTCTCCGGAGGCGACGCCGCCTTTCTGTCCGCTCTTCGCCGCTTCTTCACCGCTTTGGAACTGAGTGTTTTTTCCCTTTTCGAGGTTTTTTTCCGCGGCTTCCTGCTGCGCTTTCGTTCTCGCCATGCCGGCTGTCACCCTTTCTCCGGTAAGCTGGCGGCCGGGTTCAGACGCCTTCACCGTTCAGACTTCCCGCACCCGGATCCCGTACCGGTCATACATCAGCGCCTTCTTCAGCGGGAACTCCGGTGTCTGATAGCCCTTCAGGCACTCGACCACCGGCTCCGCCGTCCCGGCGTCGCGGTAGAAGAAGTCCGCTGTAAAGTAATATGCCGGTTCAATCAGCTTACCGCGCTGAATACTGCCGTCCGGGCTCACTGTATCCGGTTCCCGGTGTTCCGGCAGGATCTCATACCGTTTCCGCCGCTCCAGATCCGTGACCGCTCCGGACCGCTGCAGCCGGCTGAGCTGGCTCCAGCGTTCCGCTTCGGCCCTGCAGTCAAACAGCATGCCGTACCGTTCGATCTTCCCCGCGCCGCAAGGGAGGTTGCTCCCGCTTCCGGCCCTGCCGGCGTTTCCGCCGCCCGGGTTCCGGTTCCGTTCCGTATTCTTTCCGTTGTTATAATCAGGTGCGCAGTCGCTCATTCGTCCGCTCCGTTTCTTTCGCCGCGCTCCGTCATACACTTTTCTGATCGTAATGTATCACAGAGGGGCCTGTGGCATCCCGGTTCAAACCGGTTCAACTTTTCGTGTCTCATAAAAAAATCAGCAGAATATCCGCCGCTTCCGGCTCAGCGCCGCCGCTTCCGGCTCAGCGCCGCCGCTTCCGGCTCAGCGCCGCCGCTTCCGGCCGGACGCCGCTCAGATTCGTATGAAGTCCTTCGGCAGCGCCACGTGTTCCAGCGCCGCCCGGTGCCGCCGCTTCACGGTGCTGACGCTCTCGTTCAGCTCCCAGGAGATTTCCTCCCAGGTCAGCCCGTGCAGGTACCGGTAGCTCAGGACCATGCGCTCGTCCGTGTCCTGCACCGCGGCAATGACAGCGCGCATCTGCTTTTTCAGGTTCAGCAGAATCGTGACCTCGGCGTTGATGGTATCCTCCATCGCCATGATCATTTCCACGCTCCGCACGAAGGGGGCTTCCGCCGTCCGTCCGGTCTGCACGCAGGTCCCGAAAGCAGGGGAGGAGATGCCGCTGCGCAGCTTCCGCAGGCTTCCGACCTCCCGGATGCTGCTGTCGATCTTCTGGTCCAGCCGGTAGGCCTGGGAGAGGTACTCCTTAGCTGTCATCAAGTTCCGCCTCCTGTTTCAGCTTCTGCAGGATAAAGCTGCCGTCGATGCCGGTCAGCTGCCCGAACCATTCCGAACGGAAGAATTTCTCGCAGTCCTCCCGCATCTCTCGCGCGGGCAGATAACGGGACCGCTTTTTCAGCACCTTCACCGCCCAGCGCCAGTCTTTCACCGCCTGCAGGATGACGGCGTTCGCCAGATTTTCGAATTCTTCAGTCATTGCGTCCTCCGTTTTATCGTATGTCATGCCAGCACCGCTTTTACCGCGTCTATCAGCGCCGCCTGGGTGCTGTCTTTTTCCCGGAGCGCCCTCCCAATTCGCCCGTCAATGGTGTCTTTCGCCGTAATATGGATGACTGACACGGTCCCGGCCGTCTGCCCCTGCCGGTACAGCCGGTCCACCGTCTGGGTGTAAAGCTCCAGCGACCACGGAACCGTGAACCACACGATGGTGCTGCCGCCCTGCTGCAGGTTCAGCCCGTGCCCGGCGGAGGCCGGGTGGATCAGCATCACCGGGACCTCGCCCCGGTTCCAGCGCCGGATGTCCTCGGGGCTGTCCAGCCGGGCGAAGGGAACGCCCAGGCCCTTCAGCCGCTCAGAGATCCGCTCCAGGTCATGCCGGAACCAGTAGGCCACCAGCACGGGGCTGCCGTTGGCGCCTTCGATGATGTCCTCCAGCGCGTCCAGCTTCCGGTCATGGATGACGGTGACGGAGCCGTCGTCGGCATACACCGCGCCGCCGGCCATCTGGGAGAGCTTCCCGGACAGGGCCGCGGCGTTTGCCGCCGTGATCTCGCCTTCGGGAAGGCGGAGGAGAAGATCCCGCTTCAGGGCGTCGTACTTTTTCCGCTCGTTACCGTCCAGGGTAACGGTGTATTCGGATGTGACCAGTTCCGGCATGTTCAGATAATCTGTTGACCGCATGCTGATGGTAATGTCCCCGATCCTGCGGTAGATCTCATCCTCCGCTCCGGGGAGCGGCTTGTAGCTGTAGACGATGTTGCCGTTGCGCCGGTCCGGGGTGAAAAAGGTTTCCCGGTACCGTCCGATAAACCGGCCGAGCCGCTCGCCCATATCCAGGCATCTGTATTCCGCGAACAGATCCATCAGGCCGTTGCTGCTTGGCGTTCCGGTCATGCCCACCACGCGCTTGAGTTTCGGCCGTACCTTCATGAAGGCCCGGAAGCGTTTGGACTGCCAGTTCTTGAAGCTGGAAAGCTCGTCCAGTACGCACATGTCATAATCGAAGGGGAGCCCACTCTCCTCCACCAGCCACGGCAGGTTCTCCCGGTTGATGATGAACACCTCCGCGTCCGCCCTCAGGGCGGCGAGGCGCTCCTCCCGGGTTCCCACGGCGACGGAGTAGCGGAGGTCCGACAGGTGGTCCCACTTGCGGATCTCATCCGGCCAGCTGCTGGTGCAGACCCGGATCGGCGCCACCACCAGAACCTTCCGCACTTCGAAGCTGTCGTGCAGCATGTTGTCAATGGCGGTCAGGGCGATGCTGGTTTTGCCGAGTCCGCAGCCCAGCAGGATGGCGGCCTCCGGGTGCGTTTTGATGTATTCGATGGAGTAGCGCTGGTACTCATGGGGTCTGAATTCCATCCAGGATCCCTCCGATCTGCTCCGCGCCGTCCAGAATGTACACCCGGTAGCCCAGGCTCCTCAGCAGTTCATGCCTCGCAGTCTGCAGGGGCCGGGGCTTTTTGCCGGGCGCCTTGACCTCCACGAAGGCCAGCGCCCCGTGGGGGAGAAGGATCAGCCGGTCCGGCATTCCGTCAAAGCCAGGGCAGACCAGCTTGGGGCAGATGCCTCCCACAGCCCGGACCGCCTTCTCCAGTTTCTGTTCGATGCATTTTTCTCTCATGCTTCCTCCGTGTGCCGGAACAACAGGCACGCATTTTTCTTACGCGGGTGTAAACGCGTGCTGACCTGCGGCTCAGGACACTCTTTTTTCATAAAAAACCGATTATTTGTACTATTAAGAAATTGTTGTTCCGTTTGTTCCAAATGGCTGATTATTGCCGTATTTCAGGAGGCTCCGGCGGAACAGGGTTGAGCTTGGGCTGTTCCGTCCGCGCCCCTGTTCCGGCTTCCTGTTCCGTCACTTCCGCCGGTAGATCCGCTGTTTTCCGTAGATGGGGAGCCTTCTGGACCTGCCGGTTTTCTCCCAGTCCTCCAGGTGCTCCATGATGGCGGCAATGGCGTACCGGTCGGACGGCTTCATGTCCTCCTTGGGCCTTCCGAAGCACTCGCACCAGATCTCGATGTTGCTGACTTCCGTGCGGCGGATCGTTCCGGCAGGGCGTGTGGGGTCGTCAACCTCGTTGACATAGTCCCGCCGCTGGTAGATGTTCATGCTGTCCCAGCCGTCAGGCAGAAGCAGATCCAGATACTCCAGCACCAGACCCTCCCGGTCATCCTGCTCCATGGCGGAGCGCTGCTCTGCCCTGGCGTAGGCCTCCAGTTCCGGCGGCAGATACAACTTCTCCCCGGCTTTGGCGAGGACGGCCGCTTCCGCCCAGATCTGCCGGACAATCTCCGGCGTCATCTGCCAGGGCCGGTATTTCCCTTCGCCGGTCACCCGGACGTTCCAGAACCGGCGGTTCCCGGTGATGTCCCGGAGGTAGCCGTTTTCACTGTTGGTGGTGCCGAAAAAGACGCACTGCCGCGGGTGGGGCGTAACACGCCTCCCGAAGGAAGCCCGGTACTTGTCGTCCACCCGGGAGATGAAGGCCTTGACCTTGTCCAGGTCCGCTTTCTTCATGCCGGCCAGCTCTCCGATCTCCAGGATCCAGTAGCCCTGCAGCTTTTCGGCGGCGGTCTTGTCGTTCATGTCCGACAGGCTGAGGCTGTCGGAGAACCACTCCATTCCGAGGTTTGAAATGAAGGTGGATTTCCCGATGCCCTGCGCCCCATTCAGTACTGGCATGTAGTCGAACTTGACCCCCGGCTGATAGATTCTCCGGTACGCGGCGCACAGGGTCTTGCGGCTGACGGCGCGGATATAGGCGTTGTCCTCCGCACCCAGATAGTCGATGAGCAGGGTGTCCACCCGGGGGACACCGTCCCAGGACGGGAGAGACGCGAAGTAGTCCCGGATGGGGTGATAGGACCGGTCGTCCACGGTCTTGGTGACGGCAATGTCGTAGTTCCGGGCGGAAAAGCTGCCGTAGTGGTCGTCCACGTAGCAGGTGAGCTGGGCGTCATCCGCGTCCCGCCAGAAGCGGGACGGATGCGACCAGGGGACTTCGCCCCGGATCTCCATGCTGTCGGCCAGCTGGTTGAACACGATGTTCTTCAGATAAGGGTCGTTCTGCAGGATGAGCCTGCAGTTGTAGAGGCTGTTTTCCAGCTGGGTGGAGCGTTTCTGCCGCACCAGCTTCTTCTTCCAGTCGTCTTCACCCTCCGCCGGCCCTGCGAAGTCCTCGCCGGCCCGGTCCAGCCGTTCCTCAAGCCCCAGCTCCCGGACCGCCTCATCCTTTGCCGCGAACTCCAGCATCTCGCTGAAAGACTGCTTCGGGTCGTCCTCATCGAACAGATGCGTCCGCACCAGATCGAAAGCGTTCAGCAGTCTCCCGTAGGCCGGGTCGGAGGCATGGTGGCTGTAGGCGAACCGGTCGTCGTAGATCACCACGCCGGGGATGCTGTCGGAGGGGATATACCGCCAGCGGTTTTCATCGTCGGTTTCCTCATAGACGTCCGGGAGGAAAGTCCGCATGGCATCCTGCACGCTGTACGCACGGCAGAAGAGGCCGACGGTGCCCTCCTTGGAAAGCGGATCCTCCTGCTTCTTCCGCTGCCGCTCCACGTCCGCTTTTTCCGACGGCGCCACCGGCAGGGCGGCGCAGTCTTTCCAGTTGGGATGTTCCGCAAGGTATCTGTCCGGGTCAAGCCAGTCGCCCTCATAGCGGCGGCAGATGTATTCTCCGTCAGCGGAGGCGGTCGGCCAGTACATGAGCTGGTTGATTTCAAAGGAACAGGGGTCGACCATCTCCATGCCGATCTCGTCGGCGAGGTAGCGGGCCACGGCGTTGTACTCCTCCGGCGTCACATCCCTCGTCAGCGGCACCAGAACCCTCGCCCTGGGGGCCTCGGGCAGGTGGCTGTGGGTCGTGTACACAATCGAAAAATACCGGTTCAGAAACTCGTATTCGTCGAAAAACGCGGGGTTCAGTTTGTCGCAGTCCAGGGTGATCATGGAGCGGCTCAGTACCGCACTCTTTTTCCGCCGGGTGCCCTTCAGCGTCCCGGCGAGGAAGCCGCCCTTGTCCTTGATGACGTCCTTCTCGCCCTTTTTCATTCTGTGGTACTGCTCTGTCGTCTCCGGGGTGCGGAGCGGCGTTTCCAGCCGAGCCCAAAGTTCCTCCAGAGTCAGCCGGGCGGGGTGCCATGCCGCCGCCTGCCGGCTGCTTCCGAAGCAAAATGAAAGTTTATGCATTCCGGTAGCTCCTGATCCGCGGCGTCTCGCCGAACTCAAACCGGGCCTGCCGGGCAAGACGGTAGGCGCGTTCGGTGGCCCCCTTGTTCATGTCAGAGGTATAGCTGCAGTCCGCGCCGAAGAGCTGGAACTTCCCGTCCCTGCCGACACCCGGCATCGCGCCGAAATAGTCCCCGTCCACGGTCTCGAAATTAAAGAGGCTCACGCCGAAAGGCGCGGGTCCGAAGCTTTCCCCGAAAACAGCGTCCTCCAGGTCGCGGATGGTATCGCCGGCAGGAATGTTGCCCACCACAAGCAGGGGATTCATGACGGTGAAATCCAGCCCCTCAACCGGGAAAGCGAAGCCGTGGATTTTCTCCGCGTCCTCCTCCGTCATCTGTCCCTTGACCTCCACGTACAGATCGCAGCCCCTGCGGTGGTTGGCGTGGTTGAAGGTCACGTCATGCAGCAGGAAATCCGGGAGGTACTGCTGGCCGTTCTGCAGCATGAAGCCCTCTGGCTCGTACTCCCAGTTCACGCCGCAGGCGTCGAAGAACACGGCCCATCTCGCCTCCAGACGGGAGCGGAAGCGGTAGCCTTTGTACTCCGTTTCGATTGCTCTCAGATAGTTCATTGTTTGCTCCTCACAATTCTTATGAAACTGAAGGACCGGGATCCGCCCCTGCTCCGTGTAAGCTGAAGGGCTCATCCCTTCCCGGCATCAAAAAGAGAAAAAGAGCCGGTTTTGCCGAAAAGTTTCAAAAAAAAGACTCACCTCTTCGGTGAGCCTTGGAAACCTTGATAATATGGGGTTCCTACAATATTTCTACTACGATGTCGTTATTTTATCGCATATAAATCTATTAATACCATTTTATCTTTATCGTCTACTGCAAAATAGACTGGATGCTCTGAAACAGATGAATTTAAGAATACAAGCTGTGTAAAACGGGACTTAGCACTCTCAAAGGCAACATATCCAGTAGGGGAGGTAGTGTCCCGGATTCTGTATATACTTCAAACGTCAGCGTAAAACAGGGCAGCAATCTCCATCTCGCCCCACGCTTCCTCAATTTTTGCACTTCCCTCACCGAGCAGTCCATCTCCCCAACGATCTGCTCCGGCGTCAGGCGGCGCACGCAGCAGCTGAAAAGCACCGTACGCTGCTTTGCGCTTTCCAGTCTCTATAGATAAATAGTCGAGCGTAAAAAACCCACCGCCGCCGGGTATTGCCTTGTTCTCTTTCAAATAGAGTGTGCCAGCGTATAAGCACTCGCTGTCGCTTCATTGATGTTTGCTACTTTCGCGCTGTCCCCAATGATATGCGTCCTTACTTTCGCTTTGCAGTCAATCAGTGCCGGCCTATAACCAACGGCCATCACCACAAAGTCACAGGGAATCTTTTGCGTTGTATCAAGCCTTTCAACGACTATCCCTTTTTCCACGATTTCCTTCAGGGAAGAATTGACCAACACATTTAATCCCTTACTCATAAGACTTTCCAGCAGCATCTTCTTCCCGATAGAGCCCATCTTATCGGCTACAGCATCCATCATCTCGATGATTGTGATTTCTCTATCGGGGTCTTCTTCCAGGAGGTATTCAGCGGTCTCAAGGCCGACCTCGCCGCCGCCAATGATAACACCGCGCTTTCCTTCAACTTTCTCCCCGTCGAGAATGCTCGCTGCCATGTGAACATGGGATAGAGAAGCACCCGGAAGCCTGAGCCGAATCTCCTCCGCACCGGTCGCAAACACGATATCTGTCGGATTGAACTCATCAACGATTTTCTGAGAATACTCTGTGCCAAGCCTCACTACTGCGGTACTCTCGGCGAGCGCCTCGGCAAAATAATGCATCAACACGGAAAGTCTCTCTTTATGTGGCGGCTTGGAAGCATAGTACAATTGGCCGCCGATTGAATTCCTTCGATCTATCAGGAGGACCTGATGTCCCAGCTGGGAGGCCTCCAGCGCGAACTGGCACCCGGCCGGCCCCGCGCCTACGGTCAGGATCCTCTTACTCTCCGCCGGGGGCACATCCACCTGATTGTCAATGCCAACCCGCGCATTGACCGCACAGCGAATCTGCTTGCCTGCCACCATGCGTTCCTGGCAGCCTATATTGCACCCGATGCATGGGCGAATGACACCGCCATGCTCTGCTTTCATTGCCCAATACGGATCCGCCACATGCGCCCGACCCACATACACCAGATCTGCTTTCCCTTCGGCTAAAATGCTTTCAGCAAATTCGGGCGACGTGATACGGCCAACTGTACTGACAACTATGGACAGTATCTTTTTGGCCTCGGCGGCATATTTCACATAGCAACCGTCTTCGGCGTGGGGCATAGGCATTATTTTATCCAATTCCTCGTAGTTTCCGCAACTGAAATTGATCTCGTTGATTCCGGCTTCCTGAAGCTTTAGCGCAAATCGTTTGATAAACTCAAAGTCATATCCACCATCTACCGTTTCCTCCGCCGAAACACGTACAAAAATCGGAAACTCCGGACCGACAACTTTTCTGACCGCGGCGACAACCTCCAGGGGAAAACGCATTCTGTTTTCTTCTGAGCCGCCATACTTGTCTGTTCTTTTATTGGTATGCGGCGATAGAAACTCTTGCAGCAGATAGCCGTGCGCACAGTGGATCAAAACCGCGTCATAATTACATTGAAGCACTCTTTTTGCCGCCTGCGCATAGCATTCAATCAGGTGTTCGATTTCCGGGATGGAGAGCGCGTGCGGCAGCAGGCCGACATATTTTTCACCCAAGGAAAAATAGTTGGTTGCCGACGGCCCTACCGGCAGTTGATCTATTCCGGCGGGATTCGCCGTGGCGCCCGCATGGTGCAACTGCGCGCAGATCTTCGCTCCATAACTATGGACCGTGCTGGTGAGTCTTCTGTGTTGAGGGATTACCGCATCATCACACATGCCGGCACGATTGCGTGCCCCACGCCCTTCTACGGAGACATAGGTGCTTTCCGCAATGATTAATCCCACGCCGCCTTTTGCGCGTTCCGCATAATAAGCGATCTGCTGATCGGTGATATCTCCCTTCTCTGTGCCAAAATTTGTAGCCATCGGCGACATTACAATCCTGTTGCGCAGCATCATATTGCCGATTTGGATCGGTTGAAACAGCAACTTATCTGTCATATATTTCCTCCTGTCGTTTGAAACAGTTCCGAAGCCTGCAAAAGGCTGCCTGCCTCGGTCCAGCCAAAATATCGAATTATCCCTTCAGATATCGCGCCTCCAGCGCCCGGTGCTTTTCCATATCAATAATATCAAAATACTCATCCATTGTGATAACATGGTCTCCCAGAGCGTCCTGCGTCCCGCTTTCCAGCAGGAGCTTCAGGCCTTCATATGTATTCTTGATATTCATAAACAACGGTGCCTGCGGATACATCAGCAGCTTGAATCCGAGATCGCCAAGCTGCTCCGCCGTATAGGCCCGCGGGCCGCCCCGTCCGGCCGACACGACGCACATCATTGGTCCATGAACCAGCTTCGGGGCACGTTTGACATTTTCAGGCGTCATGCCGCTGATCATAACAATATCCGCACCGGCATCCAGATACATATTTACCCTGCGCACCTGTTCATCAAAATCCGGGGCGTCACTGCGGACACAAATCACAAAATCCGGATCCCGCCTCGCCGTTAATGCAGCCTCGATCTTTCCCACGACCTCTTCGGGACTCACCACATGCATTGCCTTTACCCACGGGCAATTGGGTGGGAAATCCTGGTCATCGAAGAAAATGCCAGCAGCCCCTCTGTTTTCCAGGTCGCTTATCTCACGCATGACGTTAATCGCGTTGCCATAACCGGACTCGCCGTCCACCATAAGCGGAATGTCAATGGCAGCAGCAATCCGCCCCGCTACATCCGTCATTTCCGTGTAGCTCACAAGGCCGATATCCGGCTTTGCCATCATTGAGGCATGGAGGCAATAGCCGCTTGTGCAGGTAACCTCGAACCCTGCCTTTTCAATAAGCTTTGCGCTGATGGCGTCATAGCATCCCGGCATCATGGTTGGGCCGTCACGGTTAATCATTTCTCTGAGTTTTGAAGCTTTCGTCATAATAATTCTCCTATCCGATAGAATGACATGATACAAAACATTAAATAAAGAGGGAAATAATGCACACAGTAGCCGTAATCAGATTTGAGAGCAGCAGGACAATCAGTCCGTCTGTCCAGAGAAACTTCATATTGATGTGATCGTGTCCGAGAAGTACCGCGGTTTGGCCACTTGCTGCATAAGTCAGATACGCACACATAACGGGCATGCCGATAGCCGCCAGCAGACCAGTAACATTATATCCCGCATCCACCATAGGCTGCGCCAGAGAAACGATCAAAGTACCGACGATGATGTACGTAGCGCCATTGGACAGCACATTGGTCATCAAGGCGGTAATCACGACAGTCAGCACGACAAATACGACCGGGTTGGAGGTGTTGAATACACTCGTGATGATGGATGTCAGCCACTGCATAACACCGAAATCCGCGCTGGACATTTGACTGCCCAAGCAGGCCAGGGACATGTACAGCATCACCACCGGCCAATTGACACCATTTTTCAACGCTTCAGCAGGGTTGAAAATCTGTTCACCGTCAACCCGCACCAACGCAAGAAGGCCAAGGACAAACGTGAAGAACACTGCAGTCCCCATGCCCTTCAGTGCTCCTAAAACCGGCAGGTCAGCAGGCATATAACTGGCCGCAGTTGTATAGAGTGCGATCAGAATCAGGGCATACAGGGGGACACGCTGGCGCTTGGTGAAATGATGCAGCTCCTCCGGCAGAGAGGCCGTTGCATCAACATTGGCAAAAATACTCAGGTCGCATTTGAAAAAGCTCTTCAGCAACAGAGTGTAGAGGACTGAGAAGAGCACCATAATCAGGAATGTGATGGCGGAGAAGCGGATTGTAAGGACGTTCACACCCAACTGAGACTGGAACAGTGCGCCAACGGCCAGGGTCGACCCGGACATTGCCGCAAGGACAACCGGACCTTGGCACATGGTGACAAAGGCACCGAGATAAATCAGACGGGACATGCGGGTGTATCGGTCAAGTCCGGCCTGATCATAAATGCTGTCTATCAACGCATAGCCGATGACCAGGCAGCCGAAAACACCCATAAAGGCAGACGCCACGCCGAGAGCGATGAACAGCATTGTAACCATAGCCGCAGGTGATTTTTTGGTGATCTTCATGGAGAGGAGCTTATATGCGATCACTTCGCCTGTTCTGTCCCGTACAAGAACATATGCAAGCGCATAAATCATCAGGATTTGCCAGATGTAACTCGGTCCCATGAAGCCTTGGATGATCGCAGCCGGTTTCATGACCTTATTGAGAACCACTGCACTCATCGCAAGAAAAGACGGCATGATATAATCATTGGTCATGGTGATGCCGACAACGACGCCAACAAAGATGCAGACCAGCGCCACGCCAGCCGGTGTTATACTTTCCGCCCAGGGTTTAACAAAGTGCGGCAGTACAAAAAACATAAACAGCATGATACCCGCCCCGATAAAGTAAGAAGGCTTATTATACTTCGCTGTGCTGGAAGAAGCTTTTGTAGACATACCTTTCCCCTTTCTGAATATAAGACGATTTGTGAATAACAAGATATATCTTTTATTCCGGCCTGCAATCATTGAATCATGTTGTGAACGTATTGTCAATTTTATATTTGGACTATATTATTTATTCCATCTTGTTATATATCGTACTATGTGGTATGATTAGGCCACACCGACAAAGGAAAAGGAGTTTCACCACAAATGACCATCACGCAGATCGAAAACTATTACCGGGTTGTCCAGTGCGGCAGCTATACGATCGCGGCAAATCAGCTTTTTACCACGCAGCCGGCATTGAGCAAAAGCATCATGGCACTTGAAAACGAACTGGGGATCAAGCTCATTAACAGAACTACACGGCAGTTGACGCTTACCGCCGCCGGAGAGAGCTTTGCTTCAACCTGTGCAGAGCTGCTGCAAACTTATAATAACGGCGTAGCAAATGCAAAAAAGCTGGGCGGTCTGGCTCCGGCCCTCACAATCGGTCTTTTGGCGGAGGCCTATAACAAGACCGCGATTGAGTTCATCATTGAACTCAAGCAGCTCTATCCTACAAACAACATTCAGGTAAACTACTATAATGCGATGGGACTGCTGAGCGCTCTCGATGACAACGACGCTGATTTTGTAATCGCTGCCGGATGGCCCAAATCCGGCAAGCTGAAATCTCAGTTTTTCAGGAGAACCCGAAACTATGCCGTCCTGTCCGCCAGTCATTCACTGGCCCACAAGCAAATCCTTGAATTCAAGCACCTGCGCAACGAAAGCTTTATTGTGCCCGACCATATGCTGTCTGGTGATCAATTAACCATTGTTCGAAATTTGGCCGCTCAAAATCATTTCACTGCTCACATTATTCGTGAAACCAAAACCGTCCATGAAGCGCTCTCACGCATTGCTCTAAATGAAGGAATCTCCATTCTGCCGTCGATTTACATGGATATTGCCGGCAGCGGTGTCGTTTTTGTCCCTTTGCGGGAAGCCACATTTTGTGACGAACATCTCCTCTGGCGGGACGATGATAACCCTTGGGTCAAATCGGTAACCGCCGTTGCAAAAAACTACATTCAGTATGATGATGACTCCTACCCGGAGCTCTGACCTGACTCTATGATTTTCTACGCAAAACCTGCGCGGCGTCCGTATATACTTCTCTCCCCGTAAATAAACACAAGATACCCATGAAAAGCTCACAGCTTCCAACGTTCGGAAGAGCCCGGCGGGCTTTTTTATTTTCTTCAAAAATTTTTCGGCAAAAGCCCAGGTTTTTCTCTATTTGGAACCGGAGAGGCAGGTAAGCCTCCCGGAAAGGAGAAAAAATGAGCAAAATGAAGGAACTCTCGCAGGCTCTGGATGAGCTTGTGTCCTGCGGCGAAGGGCTGATCCGCACGGCAAACGCCCTCCGGGATCTGCTCTCGGCGGTGCCGGAGCAGGGGACCGGGCCGCAAAAAACCCGGGCGGAGCCGGTACTGTACCCGGACCAAACCCAAGACACGGACATGGAGCCGGTACCCGAACCTGACCCGGAAACGGAGCCGCAGCCCGAACCCCCGAAGGCAGCACCCCAACCCGCACCGCAACCCGAATTCACTTTCACCGAGGTCCGCAAGGCCTTCTCCGCCAAGTCCCACGCCGGGTACACCGATGAGGTCCGCGCGCTGATCCGGCAGTACGGTGCGGAGAAACTCTCCGATGTGAAGGAGGCGGACTATCCCGCCCTCATGGCCGATCTGGAGACCATTCCATGAGCGTCCACAGCATCTTTTCCCCCTCGGCAAGCCACCGGATCCTCAACTGTCCGCCGAGCCTGATGCTCTGCGCCAAACAGCCGGATCAGACCAGCGTCTACGCCGCCGAGGGCACCAGCGCCCACGAGCTCTGCGCCTTCCTGGTGGAAAAGGCTCTGGGCCGGGAAGTGGAGGATCCGACCCAAAACCTCGACTACTACAGCGAGGAGATGCGCTCCTGCGCCGAAGGCTACACCTCCTTTGTCATGGAGGAGTACGAGAAGGCGAAAGCCGACTGTCACGACGCTCAGCTCTTCGTGGAACAGCGGGTGGATATCTCCCGGTGGGTTCCCGGCTGCGGCGGCACCGCCGACTGCGTCATCCTGTCGGACGGCGCCGTGGAGGTGATCGACTACAAGCACGGCGTGGGTGTCCCGGTAAGCGCCTCTTCCGAAGAGTTCGGGGGGAACCCTCAGCTCATGTGCTACGCCCTCGGCGTTCTGGAAATGTTCGACGGCATCTACGACGTCACCACCCTGAAGCTGGTGATCTACCAGCCCCGGCGCGAAAACGTGAGCGAATACACCATGAGCAAGGCCGATCTTCTCCGCTGGGCGGAGGAGACCCTCGCCCCCCGGGCGAAGCTGGCGCTGGAAGGCAAAGGCGAGTTCAAGGCCGGCGACCACTGCCGGTTCTGCAAGGTCAGGGCCACCTGCCGCAAGCGCGCCGAGCACAATCTGGAGGCCGCGAAGTACGACTTCGCCATGCCCCCGGAGCTGGAGGACTATGAGATCGATGCCATCCTCATGATGGTGGATCACCTCACCGAGTGGGCAAACGACATCAAGGAGTACGCCCTGGCGGAAGCCATCAGAGGCACGGAATACGAGCATTTCAAGGTGGTGGAGGGCCGCAGCAACCGGAAGTACACCTCCGAAGCGGAAGTGTCGAAGATCGTGGAAGCCGCGGGCTTCGATCCCTGGGAGCGCAAGCTCATGGGCATCACCGCCATGACCAACCTGCTCGGCAGGCAGAGGTTTGAGGAACTTCTCGGCCCCCTGACCTGCAAACCGCGCGGCAGGCCCGCGCTCGTCCCGAAGTCGGACAAACGTCCGGCAATGAAAAATTCAGCACAGGAAGATTTTTCTGAGTAAAGGAGAAAAACATCATGAAAAAATTCGTTAACCCCACCAAGGTCGTCACCGGCCTCTGCACCTTCAGCTTTCTCAACTGCTGGGAGCCCAAGCCGGCCCAGGACGGCGGCAAAGCCAAGTACAGCGTCAGTCTCATCATTCCGAAGAGCGACATCCGGACCGTAGAGAAGATCCGCTCCGCCATTCAGGCCGCCTACGCCGAAGGCACGGTCAAGCTCAAGGGCAGCGGTAAAACCGTCCCGCCCCTCTCCGCTATCCATAACCCGCTACGGGACGGCGACGAGGAACGCCCGGACGATGAAGCCTACAAAAACAGCTTTTTTCTCAACGCCAATTCCGAAAGCGCCCCCGGCATCGTGGACGCGGACTGCCAGCCCATCCTGACCCGCAGCGAGATGTACAGCGGCGTGAAGGGCCGCGCCTCCGTCAATCTCTACGCCTACAATGTCAACGGCAACCGCGGCATCGCCTGCGGCCTCAACAACCTGCAGAAGCTCGCCGACGGCACGCCGCTGGGCGGCAAGTCCCGGGCCGAGGACGATTTCGCCGACATCGAGGCCGACGAGGGCTTCCTCGACTGACAGAAAAGGGGGCGGCAGGAACCCGTTTCGGACTCCTGCCGCCCCTGACATTTTGCGGGAAAAAACGGCACAGCATTGAGGAGAGCATTATGCGTGAACTTGATATAGATATTGAAACATTCAGCAGTGTGGATCTGCCGAAAGCCGGGGTCTACAGGTACAGTGAGTCCGAAGACTTTGAGGTGCTGCTGTTTGCCTGGGCCGTGGACGGGGGCCCTGTCCAAGTGGCGGATCTGGCACAGGGAGAGGAAATCCCGGAGGAGATCCTTGCCGCCCTGACTGACAACCGGGTCCTCAAATGGGCGCACAACTGCGCCTTTGAGCGCGTGTGCCTTTCCGCGTACCTGCGCCGGCGCCATCCCTCTTATTTCCGTTCCTACGGCGCTCCGGAAGACTCGGTTGGAAACTATCTGGATCCCGCTTCCTGGCGCTGCAGCATGATCTGGGCGTCCTATCTCGGCCTGCCCCGGTCGCTGAAGGGCGTCGGCGCGGTGCTGAAGCTCAGTGAACAGAAGCTGGAGGAAGGCGCGGACCTTGTGAAGTACTTCTGCAAGCCCTGCCGCCCCACAAAGAAAAACGGCGGCCGAACCAGGAATCTGCCCGGCCATGATCCGGAGAGGTGGGAAACTTTCAAGGCCTATAACCGGCGCGACGTGGAGGTGGAGCTTTCCATCAAAAGGCGGCTTGCGAAATACCCGGTGCCGGATTTTCTCTGGGACGAATTCTGCCTCGATCAGGTAATCAACGACCGGGGCATTCTGGTGGATACCGTGCTGACGGAGCAGGCCATTGCCATTGACGCGAAGACCAGAGCGGCCCTCCGAGGCCGCATGGCGGACCGCACCGGGCTTCAGAACCCCAACAGCGTCAGCCAGATGAAGGATTGGCTCTCGGAGAAGGGGATTGAGGCCGAATCACTGGATAAGAAGGCGGTGAGGGAACTCCTGCCCGGCGCGGATGCGGACGTGGCGGATGTTCTCTCCTGCCGGCAGCAGCTCGCCAAGGCCTCCGTCAGCAAGTACCACGCCATGCGGGAGGCTGTGTGCGCCGACGGCCGCGCCCGGGGCATGTTCGCTTTTTACGGCGCGAACCGGACCGGCAGATGGGCCGGGCGCATCATTCAGCTGCAGAATCTGCCGCAGAACCACATGCCCGATCTCGACGAAGCGCGGCGCCTTGTCCGCGCCGGCGATTTCCCGGCGCTGGAGAAGCGTTATGACAATATCCCCAACGTCCTCTCGGAGCTGATCCGCACGGCCTTTGTCCCCAAGCCGGGCTACAAATACATCGTTTCGGACTTCAGCGCCATCGAAGCCCGGGTGCTCAGCTTCCTCGCCGGGGAGCAGTGGAGAATTGACGTGTTCAAAGAGGGCAGGGACATTTACTGCGCCTCCGCCTCCGCCATGTTTCACTGCCCGGTGGAGAAAAACGGCGTCAACGGCCATCTCCGCCAGAAGGGGAAAATCTCGGAACTGGCTCTGGGCTACGGCGGCGGCACGGGCGCCCTCCGTTCCATGGGCGCCCTGGAGATGGGCCTTCATGAGGAGGAGCTTCAGCCGCTGGTCACGGCGTGGCGCAATGCCAACCCCAACATCGTCCGCTTCTGGTGGGACGTGGACGCGGCCGTGAAAAAAGCCGTGGCGGACAGGACCTCCGTCGAGTCCCACGGCTTTAAGTTCTATTACCGGAGCGGCATGCTGTTCATAGACCTGCCCTCCGGCAGGCGCCTCTCCTACGTCAGGCCCCGCATCGGCATCAGCCGCTTCGGCACGGAGTGCGTGACCTATGAGGGCCTGAACCTCGGCCAGTGGACCCGGCTGGAAACTTACGGCCCGAAGATCACGGAAAATCTCGTGCAGGCCGTCTCCCGGGATATTCTGGCATTTGCCATGAAGACCCTGCGGCACTGCTTCATCGTCGGCTCCGTGCATGATGAGCTGATCATCGAATGTCCGCCCGAAACGGACCTGCGGACAATCTGCGAACTGATGGGCCGCACCCCGCCCTGGATCCCCGGCCTCCTCCTCCGCGCCGACGGCTACGAATGCGATTTTTATAAGAAGGAATGAACAAAGGGGCTGTTTTTCAGCCCCTTAAAAATCAATAATATGAGGTTTCTCAAGAATACCATACGAGCAGAAAGAAGGAAAGCTGAGAGACGTGAGGCCGGTCAAAAACTACGATCTCGTCAGCACACGAGCAGAATTTGCGCATTATGCATAAAAACAGAACAATAATTTCTACAGAAATGATAATTGATTTCATAGAAATAATGCGATACAATTAAATTGTTTCCAGAAGGACAATATTGTCCATACAAAAATAAAATGGAAGGAGAACTAAGATGAAAAACAAAAAAGTATTTAGGTCATTCTGCTTAATTCTCGCAATTATCCTGATTTGCTCATTTGTTCAGTATTCAGTGCTGACAAATGGGAGGAGAACGAGAGTAGAGGATGTAAGTTGGGTAACAGATGATGGCGCGTATCTGGCATCTCGTATTTTTATCCCTGAGGGAGTTGATGCAAATAATCCGGCACCGGCTGTGGTGTGCGCTCATGGGTGGAATAATACACTTGAAGTACAAGAAGTTAACTACATAGAGCTGTCCAAACGTGGCTATGTAGTGATCTCCTGTGATGCGTACGGGCATGGCAATTCTACACAGGCAGTTGGTTTAATGACCGACGATGATCTGGCAGATTGCGCACCGAATGATATGGTAAATCTGGATTTTGAAGGAGATGCAGTGGTTCAAGATGGTGGTGTATACTCTGCCCTTCAATATCTTGGCACACTTCCATTTGTAGACAAGGAGAGAATTGGGCTGATCGGCCACTCGATGGGAGGATATACGGTCCAGGCGGCTGCTTATCGTGCGTTGGTAAATCACGAAACAGATCCTGAGGTCACTGTTCCGAATGCTATGTTTGTAATGTGTGAGGGTGCAGATTATGACTTTGCCGGTTTCCCAATTAATATTGCAACGATTACGCCTCAGTATGATGAATTTGGTACTGGCCATTGGGGAGTGACAGAACCAAGGCTTGCAAATACCTCGGCAAAACTGAAAAATTACTTTGGCTTTAGTGAGGATGCACCGGATATCGTTTATAACCAGTTCTACTCATATGGTGAGCAACAGGGAATCTCAGAGGCAGATGCAGTTGAAGTAGCCAAAGCAGGAAAACTGAGAGTCGCCTATTTCCTTGAAGGCAGGACTCATGCAGGTACTCATAACTCAAAAGTAGCAGAAGAAGACATTTTGAATTTCTTCCGGGTCACGCTTAAAAACTCACTTACGGAAGCAATTTCAGCATCGAATCAAACTTGGCTGACTAAGAATATAGCGGGACTTGTGAGTCTGTTCATGTTTTTCTTGATCATGATTCCTGTCACCTTAATGCTGGTAAACACGAAGTTCTTTGAAAGTCTGGTTAAGAAGCCGTACTCAGGTGTTGTACTGCAGGATAGTAAAAGTAAAGGGCTTTATGTGCTGCTCTTCGTGCTAGGTATGATACCCGCATTCTTGCTATTTTACCCTCTGATGGGAGCACCGATTGGTGTGAAATGTCATAATTTCATCTCCCAGATTCCGTTTAAAAACAGCAGCGTATTTCCTATGCAAATTATGAATGGTTACTCTCTTTTTAATGTGGTTATGGGTGTAATCACTCTGGCCATTTTCTATGCAGCATACGCATTGGTTTCTAAGAAGAATGGGGGTAGATTTGCTGACTATAATCTGAGAATCTCCTTTAAGGATTTTCTGAAGACGGTTCTTCTCAGCGCTATCGTCTTCATAAGCTCCTATATGATTCTTGCATTGATGAACTATTTCTTCGGTATTGATTTCCGGTTCTTCACCCTGAGCATCAAAACAATTACACCGTTGAAATGGAGCCTCTACTTGCGCTATGTGTTGTTCTTTGCAGTGTTCTATATTGTGAACAGTATTTCACTAAATACATCAGTGGCTCTTGCAGGAAAAAGAGAATGGGTAAACTACCTGCTGTGCGCAGTATCTAGTGTTGGTGGTCTTCTCGTTCTACATGTTGTCGCCTATGGTTCATTCTATACGACAGGCTTCCTTGGAATGAGTAAGTATTGTTCTTATGGTAATAGTTCGGCGATGGCTGCAATTCTTGTTTGGGGTCTGCTGTTTGTGCTCCCGCTGACATCGATTATTTCCAGAGTTCTTTACAAAAAAACAGGTAACGTGTGGATTAGCGGACTTGTGAACACATTTGCAGTTACTTTCTTTGCAATCTCGAATACAGCGATAACAAATGGAATCTTTTATTAAAGAAAGCGTGTTCTGTTAGGGTGATCTGGTAATAAGAAAAGTATGGCTTTTTATTCGGTGTTCATTTATAATATAATTAGCTGGGTCAAGGAGGTTCGAAATGGGCACCGAATGGATGGGAAGATATAGAGACTTTGTTTCTGCGCTTACGTGGCATGGAAATGAGTATTTAAGGATTGCTAACGAGAAAAGCATTCCGTATGAAGATAAAGCCATCAGCTCAATTGAATGGCAAATCATTGAGTATCTCATTGAGCATCCGGATTCTACAAGTAATATGGCACAGATCGCACAGAGTCTCGGTCTTTCTACAAGCACATTCTCCAAACTGGTGGCGGGCCTTGTGAAAACCGGATTGGTGGAAAAGTATCAGAGAGTAGGGAACAAAAAAGATGTCATTATCCGTTCAAGTCCGGAAGGGAAGAGAATGTACGAAGAAAATGCCAGAAAAGTAATGTACCCTCTCTTTAAAGAGTCATTTGATTTGCTGTCAGACCTCTCAGATGAACAACTAAATCACGTTGCTGCCAGTATTCACGCATTAAGATATCTTAAGGAAGTAGAAACGCATTCAAAGGACAGTATTGACGAAAAAGATTTAATACGTTTGGAGTGATTCAAGAAAACCCGGTGAATATAAGAAATATATTTTATCGGTGGTTTACTGGAAATCAATCTGTAGTTTAGCAATTCAGAGAAATATTAAGGCGGCAGGTCGGAACTTGGTTTCCAGATCTGCCGCTTTTACTTTTTTGATTCTGATCCTCCGGCTTACCGGCTACCAGCCGTGGCTGCCGGCATCCACGCCATAGGGTACCGCCATTTCCTTCATGAAGTTGCTCCGGGCCCGGACAGGCGGCTCCGTCAGCTTGTAGCCCTTCCGCTTCATCATCCGGAACTTGAAGTCCAGCAGCTCCATGGGCACCTGCAGGACAGCCGCCGCCGAGAAGAAGGTGTTGTCGCCGTTTAAAAGCTCCAGCACCGCCTCGTCCTCCAGCAGGAACTCCGCCGCGAAGAGGTTGGCGTCCTTTTCCATCACCGAGCTCACATCGAAGAGCCCGACATCATGGAAGGCGTGGATCCCGCTCTTCCGGTGCAGCACCGCGTGCCCCAGTTCATGGGCGACAATGATCTTCTGTATGATTTCCGGCAGGTCGCCGTTGACCGTGATGGTCCGGATGCGTTTGCACTCCATGAAAAAACCCTTGATGCAGTTCTCTCCGGTACCCAGCGCGGGGCGCAGCAGCCTGATGCCCATCGCCTCGCACAGCCGGAACGGGTCCTTCTCGTGATACTTCTTCTTCAGCTTCTCCACGGCCCGGCAGATCTCTTCAACTGTCAATTCCAAGCCCCCCAGTCATAAATGGGCGCAGTTTTCCCATTGTGTCAAGTCCAGTATAGACCAAACGCTGTCGCAAAAAAACGACTCAGTTGGTTTTCCGGCCGAACTTGCTGCGGGCTTCTTCCTTGCAGGTAATGTAGGCCTTCATGACCGCTTCGAAAAACGCGTCCTTCTGCTCCTGCGACAGTTCTCCTCCGGCGAACAGCGCGGCGTTGTCCTCCAGCAGCCTGTCCACGTCTCTGGCGCCCCGCGCGCCGTACAGCTCCCGCGCCTCTTCCAGATAGTTGTCCTTTTCCAAATCTTCCGCCGGGTTTTCGCATTCGTCGTCGCTCAGGAACCGGATCGACACCCTCAGCGCCTTCGCCAGCTTTGCCAGCGTCGCCGCGCGGGGCTTTTTCTCTCCCTTCTCGTAGGACAGGATCGTTCTCGTCGATACGCCAATCATCTCGGCCAGCTGGGGCTGACTGAGGCCCAGGGATGTCCGGGCATCTTTTACCTTGTCGGCGAAGGCTTTCATTCTGGAAATCTCCTCTTTTCTTAAAATTCCATAAAGTTCGATGAACTACTTGACAGAAGTTCTATCCCGTGCTACAATGCATCTCGAACTTCGATGAACTTGATGGAACCATTATAGTCGTAAGTTCCACACCTGTCAATAACAAAATGTAACAAAGTTCTATAAAGTTCACAAAAGTTCAATCGAAAAAGGAGGACAAAAGATGAACAAAGAGATCAAACTGATTTACACACCCCGGGAGAGGATCCCCCTTGGCGAGGCTGTCGTTCTTCCGGACGGGAGCTACGCCATCCGCGTCAAGCGGAAACGGCGTTGCGGAGCCGTGACCGAGATCGTCACCCTGAGCAGGCTGCGCGAGATGGTCGTGCAGGATTCCTGTAAACCGACCGGCTGAACGCCCGGTCATCGGGGCACCCGCCCCAAAATAATTTATCACGTTCCATACGCGAGCTTTACCGAATGCGAGTTGGGCCGGTACGTGCATCTTGCGGAACTTTGATCCGCAGGTGTTTGTATCGGCCCTTTTTATTTTAAACTTTTACGCCCTGCCGAAAGCCGTCAATGTAAAATCTCCCTTCTTGTGGGCGTAGGAATGTAGAAACAGGTCCCGGGCAGGCCTGAAATGCCCCGTCCCCTCCGCCGGTGAATTCCGGAAATGTTCACCTCCGGCAGTGAGGGCGAAAAGTTAATAGACAGCTGAACCGGTGAACAGGGACAGCACAGAACTGAAACGGAGATGCCGCAAAAGCGGCCTCTCAGGTTCGGGCAGTTTCGTGCGTCCTTTTTCCGCCGGCCGCTATCGGCTCTCCGTTTCGCAAAAAACGAAAAGGAGAGTCGAATCATGTCAAGCAATCACAAAAGCACCACTGCGGAGAACGCCTTTCGCCACATCCGTCCGAACCCCGTAACCGGCGAACCCGATTACTATTTCCCGCTGGAGATCACAGACCCGTCCATCCGCGCTCTCGCCCGGGAGCGCGGTCTGGAGATCGCCCGCACCCGCCTCGGCAACCGCGTCTTCGAAGCGGTCATGGTGCCGTGCAAGGAAACCGCGATGATCCACGGCGAGGGGGTATATATCGACACGCCGTCCGAGGTCCAGCGCCGCCGGTATCACGAACTGATTCGGGACGAACTGGCCGCTCAGGCCGCCGGGAAAGAGGACGGCCGGTGTCAGATTCCGAATGGGCGTGGAGGGCTGAAGCGCTGCCCCAGCCGGGTGCCGAACCCGGACTACGTCCCCGGCGGGGATCAGCCGAAAACCCTTCCGGTCAAGTGCGAAGGCTGCCGTTACGAGGAGTTCCGCTGGAGCCATGACACCATCCAGATCAGCGCTCTGGCTCTGGATGACGGGGAAGGTAATATCACCCCGTACGAACCCGCCGCCACAAAGGATCCGGGTGAGCCCGCACGCTATAGTGAGCTGCGGGACGCGTTCATCGCCTTCGTGAAGGAGAAGAACCCCAAGCTCGCGCCCCTGGCGGAGCTGCTGACTCTGGAGTTCACCAAAAGCGAGGCCGGCCGCGCCCTGGGCGACGCGTCCAGCACCGTCACCAGCCGGGCCGAAAAGCTGGAGGAGCTCCTGCTGACCTTTCTGGAAACGATTGCATAAACCTGAAAGATTATATCGAAAAACGTCGCGGGAATGTATAGAGTCGTATTTTTTTGACACGGTTTATGATATTATGATAGCATGAACCATAGCATGAACCGATAAAGATGTATTTGATCAGAAACGGAGGGTATAAGATGTTTGTTACAAGATTTTCCAGAGTAACCGGCAATGCGGAGGACTATGTCTACCATACCAGAGAAGAGGCGGAGGGCCACCTGAAGCTGTTTGAGGATGATGACTCCGGTCTTTACCGGAACATATCCGTCATTGACGATACCAACACCGTCCTGACCATCCTTCCGTTCACAGACGGCAGACCGGAGAAAACTCTCCGGGTGGGGGACACCGTGAAGCTCCGGGAGCAATGGGCCAGCCCGGAAGAGCGGGATTATGTGTACGCCATCAGGAACCTGAATGAAAAGACGGAGAACACGATCATCGCCTGTCTGAACTCCAGGATGACCTTACCCTCGACACAGAATGTGAAACTGGGTATGATAGAGACCGTTGCGTGGTGAGCTGCGAGAAATGGAGGTGCAGTATGTATCAGGAAAAATATTTCAATAATGATAACAGACTCAATAGTCAGGCTTACGGTTCCAGTTCACACACCTTTCTGGGGTGTACCGTTGAGGAGTCGTACTGTGATATTCAGGGTGAGATTCACCACATTGTTTCTTTCAGGTTGTGTGACTGCAGACGTTATCTCTCTGCAGAGGAAATCCGCAAAATACTGATTGAACTCGGTATGGACATTGATGCCCCGATCCAGCAGTTAACACTCAGAAACCATTCGATGCCGGGCAGTACGGTATACTACATACAGCCTGCTGCCTGATTTAGCTTCAGCGCCCATGGGTAATCGTCATGAAAACAACTTGATATTATTTGCCCAATCGAATATAATAATCGGCGTTTTAAAGCTAAGTGAGCTGAATATGAAATTTCTGACGGCAAATCAAGCTTTTGGACTGAGGTATGTTTCCAGAATGAGAAAGCCAGGTAATTCCAATGGGTAAATATAATGTAATTGATCTATTTTGCGGCTGCGGAGGATTCTCTAAAGGATTTGAGTATGCCGGTTTTAATGTGCGCTTCGGAATCGATTTGTGGAATGATGCGACCGTCACTTACAAACATAATTTCAAAAATGCTGTTGTTCTGAACGAAGATATCGGTAATGTTACCGGTAAAAAGATTCTGGAAATATGCGGCATGAAACCTGAAGAGGTCGATGTTATTATCGGGGGCCCTCCGTGTCAGGGTTTTTCGCTTTCAGGTAAGCGCATGATCGATGACGAGAGAAACAAGCTTTATAAATCGTTTGTGGAGCTTGTAGCTGAAATCAGACCGAAAGCATTTGTGATGGAAAACGTTCCCGGACTGGTCAGACTTTTTGATGGGCAGTACGGACGACAGGTTGAAGAAGACTTCACTAACATTGGCTATACTGTAAAACATCAGATTCTTTCCGCAGAAAACTACGGTGTTCCGCAGCAGAGAAAGCGGGTTTTTTTTGTAGGCCTTAATAATGAGAAGTTCACGGATCCGGGTATCTTCATCTATCCGGCTCCTTCAACAGGCTTTTTTGATCTGCCGCCAGCCTGGACATGTGAAGACGCAATCAGTGACCTTGACTTTCTTCCGGATGATGTTGTTCTTGAAGATGACCTCCCGTACAAGATGCCTCCAAAAAACAAGTATCAGGAGCAGATGAGGGCCGGCAGTTCAAGAATCCTGAACCATTCAATAACACTTCACACTCCGAAAACCAGGAAGATCATCGCCATGGTACCCGACGGCGGCAATTATAAGGATCTCCCGAGAGAATTGTGGGAAACAAGGAAAGTGCACATCGCCTGGACAAGGATGGACAGCAAAAAACCGTGTTTTACAATTGATACCGGACATAACCATCATTTCCACTACAGGGCAAACAGGGTTCCGACTGTCAGGGAATCCGCCCGGCTGCAGTCTTTTCCGGATTCTTTCGAATTCATCGGAATTAAAACCAGCCAGCTCCGCCAGGTCGGGAACGCTGTGCCGCCGTTATTAGCCAAAGCGGTAGCCGAAAGTGTCAAAGATTGCCTCGAAAGGGGATAAACAGGTATGTATGATCAGACAAGGCAGTACAGGTGTACGATTATTCGAGGCAAATCGAAAAATAAGATGGATGATTTACTGCCGGCGTATGCAATGACAATTGACGGAATATGTCCCTGCCCAGTCGAAGATTTTGATCAGCTTTTCAATAACGCCTTCCGGAGATTCCTCACTGAAACTGATTCAAAGAAGCTTAAGAAAACCCTGGACAACCACCGGACAGAAATTTCCGGGAAATTGTTCGGGATGTATTACCGTGCAGCAGACGGAATGGTATACGAATCGCAAAGGACACTAAAATATCTGGAAGACAACGACCAGCCTGCCTTCTTTAAGGATATCTGCTATAAGATGCAGTTTCCAAACGGTATGGACTCGACCCATACTCTTCAGCAGAGACTGGCTGATAAAATCTGTGTCAGGCCGAACTCCTTCGTTCTTAAGTTGCTGCAGGTCGCGGAAAATGCCAACCAGCATCTTACTGTGAGGGACATTGGCTATTATGTTCTTAATTCACTTGACGTTTTACAGGGGAAGGCAAGCCCTTACGAAGTACTTGAGGCAATCGTTAAAGACCGCAAAGCCGGGATCCGGAGGGAAATAAAGGCTTTTAACGAGGATGGGACGCCCAAAGAAGCTTCCTTTACCACTCAGCATATCAGGGAGCAACTCAATTATCTGGAACTTGCCAATCTTATCAGGATCGGCGATGACAAGCGTGTAGTCCTGAATCCAAGAGAAACTGCTGCAATAGAAGTTTTTGCTGCGGATTATAACAAGCCTCTTGAGTTTGATGTGTATTCTTACAACCTGGCAAGCATAGACGGCCGCCGGGACTTTCAGTACGACTGGGATGTATACTTTGCCCGCCTGTCAGAAAATGCAGCTCTTTTCGCTACAGAAACCAGTGCCCTTACTCCAACACAGGATGCCGAAGAGGGAACCGGGAAAAAGAATAGCGGTCAGAACCTGACAGAATTTGGGGATGAGGGTGAAGCGCTCGTATACAATTACGAGAAAAAGCGTGTACAGGCGTATAATTTCAGACTGGCTAACAAGGTGCTTTCACTCGGGAAGACAAAGGGCCTTGGATACGATATTCAGTCCGTTGTTGCCGAGCCGGGAGATTACGCTGAGTTTGTCAAATACATTGAGGTCAAGTCAACAAAGCGCTATACGTGTCCCGATATTGACGATCCGATGTGGATCGACACGCTGACTATGACTAGAAATGAATGGGTAGCCGCAAAGCAGCACGGTCAATACTATTCTATCGCCCGTGTCTATTTTACCGGCAGCGGGGTAACAATGTTTATCCTGGAAAATGTAGCTGAAAAAATGGATGACGGTAGAATGTCTGCAACACCGATGAACTACCGCGTTGATTTTTCGAGCTCAAGTGTAGACCGGTCCGTAGCATTACAGCCGGTTGTTTAACGGGAGTTTAGTTATGCAAAAGGTGGTTTCTCTTTTTTCAGGTTGCGGCGGTTGTGATCTGGGTCTAACCGGAGGGTTTGAATACAATCATATTCCATACGCTCGTCTTCCCTTCGACGTTATCTATGCTGTAGATATTGACCAGAAAGCGTTGAATACGCACAAGCTGAATTTCAAATGCGAGAATGTCGTTTGTGGAGACATCTGTAATATCCCCTCCGACCAAATACCGGACCATGATGTGCTTGTCGGCGGGTTTCCCTGCCAGTCTTTCAGCACGGTTAATCCGACAAAAGACCCTTTCGACGACAGGGCAAATTTATACAAGCAGATGGTCCGGATCGCAAAAGACAAGCAGCCTAAAGTCATCATAGCGGAAAATGTTAAAGGTCTTATGACCCTGCATAAAGGTGCGATTTTCAAGCGAGTGCGCGAAGCGTTCGAGGATGCCGGCTACACACTTTCATACCGTCTGGTCAATGCCGCAAACTATGGCGTTCCGCAGAAACGCGAGCGCATGATACTGGTAGGTTTCAGAAATGACCTGGGTATTACTTTTGAGTTTCCGGAGGAAACGACCGCAGACCAGCGCGTACCGCTTTCAGTCGCTGTCCCCGAGCTTGCCATAGAGGACCGGAAATACTATTTTTCACAAAAAGCTGTTGACGGAATGAAACATGCAAAACCGAATATGAAAAGAGGACTGTGGCAGAAACTGGATGAGCCTTGCCTGACCGTCACAAGCCATCTGGCAAAGGTAAGTTTAAACTCTAGAGATCCTGTTTTGCTCGTTGACCCGGATGCGGAGTTATACAGGCGGTTTACCCCAAGGGAGGCTGCCAGAATACAGTCCTTCCCTGATTCTTTTGTATTCGCCGGCACGGACACTGACGCCTACAGGCAGATCGGCAACGCTGTACCGCCGGTACTGTTCTGGCATATTGCGAACAAGGTAGCAGGATATCTTGAGCAGGAGTAACTGACATGGACGGCCTGACTCCTGAACGCAGAAGCTGGAACATGTCGCAGGTCCACAGCAGGGATACTTCAATTGAACTTGCAGTACGGCACTGGCTTTATCATCACGGATATCGCTACAGGAAAAATGTTAAACAGCTGCCTGGCAAACCGGATATCGTACTCAGGCCATATAAGACTGTCATCTTTATACACGGCTGTTTCTGGCACAGACATCCCGGCTGCAGGGATGCAACAACTCCTAAAACAAACACAGAATTCTGGGAGAACAAATTCGCCCGGAATGTCGCGAATGATATAAAACACAGGACAGAACTGGAAGAGCTGGGGTTCCGTGTAATCGTAATCTGGGAGTGCGACATCAACAAAAACCTCGAAAAAACGATGACCTCTGTTGCTGAAATACTAGGCCAGCCAAGATAGAGGGGCTGCCTCGTAAGAGGCAGCCTAATTATTTAGTCCGTGTGCTCTCCACAAGCAGCTGCTCTAGAAGACTCTCACGTGAAAGTGCCCTAAAAAAGGCGCATTTTGTAGCTAGTCCATCTGACTGCTTTTGAAACAGTCCCTGCTTATTAATTTCAACAACTAGCTTTCCTGAACAAGCAAACAAAACTGGTTAGAATCTGCAGTGAAACGACCCGCCTGACATCAAGCGGGTCGTTTCAAACTGGGTGAGTGTTTACTCTGCTTTACGATTAACAAACTGATTGAAATGCACATGACACCTATGGCTGACGCTTTCCGT